>JAFXWH010000126.1:0-11578 GCA_017542885.1 Bacilli bacterium
GACGTTGAGAAGATCTGCGAAGTCGATAAGCTAAGCGGAGAAGTCCATAAGAGCTATCTCACATTCCCTATCTACCCAGCCTATGACCACGCTTCGACGAGAAAGAGAATCGAAGAGGCCTGTGTCACCATCTCCGAAGAGCTTGAGGACCGTCTCAAATATTTTCGTTCCGAAGGAAAACTCCTTGAAGCGGAACGCCTTGAGATGAGAACAAGGCAAGACATGGAATCCCTTAAGGAATTCGGCCGTTGCCCTGGCATTGAGAACTATTCCAGACATATCGATAAACGTAAGCCTGGCCAAAGGCCATTCTGCTTGATGGACTATTTCCCGAAAGACTATCTTCTTTTGGTTGATGAGTCCCATGTCAGCTTCCCTCAGGTCAAAGGCATGTTCAATGGAGACAGGTCCCGCAAGGAAACCCTTGTGGAATATGGTTTCCGTCTGCCAAGCGCCCTCGATAACCGTCCTCTCAATTTCGAGGAGTTTGAAGGGCTGATGCCTGATGCAGTGGTCTGCACCTCTGCGACCCCAGGCGACTACGAACTCAATCTCTGCGACCACGATGTCGCTGAACAGATCATCCGTCCAACTGGCCTTCTTGACCCAGAGATCGAAGTCAGGAAACCTCTTGGCCAGATTGATGACATCATGGCGGAAATCAAAGACCGCATTGAGAAGAACGAGAGGGTCATGATCGTCACCCTCACCATCAAGATGGCCGAGGATCTTACCGCCTACCTCAAGAACGAAGGCATCAAAGTCACATATCTCCAAAACGAGACCAAGACCTTAGAAAGAACTGAGATTATTTATCAGCTTAGAAAAGGCAAATACGACGTCCTTGTCGGCATCAATCTTCTTAGAGAAGGTCTTGATATCCCAGAGGTCTCTTTGATCTGTATCCTCGATGCGGACAAAGAAGGTTTCCTCCGTTCAACGACCTCCCTCATTCAGATCACTGGTCGTGCCGCAAGAAACGCCCATGGCAAAGTCATCATGTATGCGGATACCATCACCCGCTCAATGAAAGAGTGCATCGACGAGACCAACCGTCGTAGAAGCATCCAAAAAGCCTACAACGATGAATATGGCATCGTCCCAACGACCATCATCAAAGAGATCAGACCTCCTCTTAGCAACAGCGACAAAGAAGAAGACGATATCGTCAAGATGGCTGGCAAGATGTCGAGGACTGAGATTGAGAAGCGCTTAAAGACTCTCGAGAAAGCCATGAAAGAGGCCGCAAAGAATTACGATTTCGAAAGAGCGGCGGAGATTCGCGACATCATTCTCGAGACAAAAGCGAATCTAGGAAAGTAAAGGGAGCACTATTGCATAGTGAATCTTTGATTGCGAAAAAGACATAACTATACTAAAGTTATCTAGCGCATTTAGCGTTCGGAGTTATTCGTATTATGAAGTGGTATGACATCTTATTTATCATCGTCGCTCTTATATTGATCATTTTGAGCTTGCTCCAAGGCGGTAAGTCAGAAGGTGCTTCCGGTGCCATCACCGGCGGCGGACTCAACGTCTTCGTCAAGACTAAGGAACGTGGTTCCGAGAAAGTCATCACTTGGCTTACCTTCGGATTCGCCGTTCTCTTCCTCTTCTTAGCCCTTCTCATCATGATCCTCAATGCCCAGGGCGAAAGCAGTGGCGACAACGCCACAACCGCCGAGCTTGTTACATTCGCCAAGCTCCTCAAATAATCGATAAAGAATAATCGATAGGCCAGATAAGAATCTGGCCTTTTTTAATGAAATTAAACCCCTCGAGTGTTAGATTAAAATTAACTATGGAAATCAAAGAATACGTCCTTCAAGAAAAGGAAAGAATCAAAGCCGAAGTCGCTTCAATGGCCGAGGCACCTGTTCTCTCAATAATCACGGTTGGCCATAACCCAGCCAGTGAGTCCTATGTCCGTGGAAAGAAGAAAGATTCCGCTGAGGTAGGCATCACTGCCATACAGACCCAGTTCGAGGAAGATGTCACTGAGGAGGAAGTCCTTTCCCTCATCAGAAAGCAGAACGCCGATCCATCTATCACCGGCATCCTCGTTCAGCTTCCTGTCCCAAAGCACATCAGCGAGAAACACATCAATGAAACCATCGCCCCTGAGAAAGACGTCGATGGCTTTGTCCTTGGCTCCAAATACATCTGCTGCACCCCAAAAGGAATCGTTGATTATTTAGCCGCCGATGGATTCGATTTCACTGGCAAAAACGCGGTGGTTTTAGGTAGAAGTGATATTGTTGGCAAACCAATGGCAAGGCTTCTCCTCAACAAGAACTGCAACGTCACCGTCCTTCATTCGAAGACCAAAGAAGAAGATAGACGCATGTATCTCAAGAATGCCGATCTCATTGTCGTCGCTATTGGCAAAGAGGCCTTCATCGACCACACCTATGAGCTCAAACCAACCGCTTGGTTAGTGGACGTCGGCATCAACAAAGGCGAAGACGGACATCTCCATGGCGACGCTGAGCCAAACCTCCCAATTGCCAAACAGACTCCAGTTCCTGGAGGAGTCGGACTCCTTACGAGGCTCGCTCTCCTTAAGAACTTAATGGAAGCCAAGAAGCAATAAATAAAGAAAAAGAAAAGAGGCTGAACCCCAGCCTCTTTTTTGCTTCGTAAGATTATTCGTTTTCTTCGTTAACGATGACGACTTCGGTGCTTTCGCTTTCCTCTGCTGGTTCTTCTGCTTTGGCTTCGGAAACCTCAGTGTCGAAGACGTTCTCGTCAGGCTCTTTCTCTTCTTTGGCTTTGATGATGGCCTTGACGACGGAGATGATCTTGAAGACAGCTGCGACTGCAAGGGCAAGACCGACGATGACGAGCATGATGCTCATGACGATGTCGCTGTTATTGGTGAAGAGGATGATGATGGTCACGCCAGCGCCGATAAGGAGGGCGCCAAGGATGATCTCAATGACAGGCAAGTAGACTTTGTAGAGCTTGCTGACGATGAATCCGATGGCAAAGGCGATAAGAGAAGCGCCGGCCGCCATAAGGAGAACGCTGACGAGCCAGACGACGAAGTTCATGATGACGTTGATGATGGCAGCAGGATCGCCGCTGGTCATCGAGATGCAAAGGGCAACGCCGATGGCGAGCTCAATGGTTCCGCCGATAACTAAGTCATAAGAGAGTTGTGAGCGGATTGCTTGTTTGGCAGCGACCTCAAGAGGGGAGGTGCCGATGACAGGCAAGAAGTTGGCGACGATCTTAAGAAGGCCACCGACCATAAGGAAGATCGAGATGACGATGAAGACGCTTGATTGGATGTCTTTGTTGGTGCAGTTGGCGATGACAAGGATGCCCATCGTCAAGAGGAGCGCGGCTTCGATAAAGTTCCAGATAGACCAAATGAGTCCACCCTTCTTCATGTTCAAAGGTTTCTTTGTTTCGTTCATATGAATCCTCCTTAATAAGCCTTTCTCATTTTAATGAGTTCTCGGTGACATTAAAAGAAAAAGGCAAGTAAGCACTTGCCTAGAAATGCCAATCTCCTGGACCCCATCCGCCAGGTGCCCATCCTCCTGGGCCCCAGTCGTCTTCGCACCAGCCTTCGCCATGTGACCAAACACCTGGGTCGGCCTTGCTGGCATCTGGGAAGTAACCAGTCGACTTCTGAGCTGACTTGGCGTGCCTTGCCAAATCCTCGAGGAAGCGGATGTAGTTTTCTTTGCTCGAAGTCGCTTTAGCAAGGATGTAGTTGCGGACTTCTTTGTAGTTGTCTTTGAGCATTGGATTCTCATCGCCCATGAAGGCAGTGAGATCGGAAACATAGATGGCTCCGTCTTCATGGGATAAAGCATTGGAAAGCTTATCGCAATCATCGGTTCCGAAATATTGTCTCAAGCACCACGCCATATTGGCGAGGTCGCCTTTGCGGGCGTTGAATTCGTGTTCGGAGATGTTAGAAGTGATGCGCTTAACGCCCAAGTAACTGAGATAGGTTTCCTTGAGGCCTTTGGTCAATTGCTCTAAGCCTTCTTCGGAGAGACGGGCGAGAGCGGTGGCGTTGATAGCCGCATCAAGGTTGTCGAGGATCTTCTCATCGCCATCTGCGATCGTATCGACATCGATCTCACGGCCGAAAGTGGTGTAGATCTTGCTGATCTTGCCCATCTTAATGGTATCGGTTTTGACAAGGCTACCAATATGGTAGACGTTGAATTGAACGTTGGCGTAGACCCTGTCTTTCTGAAGGGCTGATTCGAGAGCGTCTTTGAAGTGGTCCTCATAGACATCGCCATAGTTATCCATCGTTGAAACGATGTCGATGGTGATGGTGTTAGGGGAGGTCTTGTCGACGGCTTCAAGATAACCCTTTTCGAAGCATGGGTTGATGAGATCGGCAACTGCGTGATAAGCGGACTTCTCAAGAAGGTCGTCGCTCTTAACGGCGATAAGGTTGGCGCTGTAGTTATTCGCGCTTACTTGCTTGACGAGGTTATTGTTGTCCGCGGTCATGCCCCAGGATGGTCTGTAATTGTTCGTCTTGGATGTGGTGTCGTCTCTTGCATAAGCAGGACCTTCACAGGTTGATGGGGTGATTGCGACGTTGATGTATGAAGTGGTGGATTTGATGTTTTCCTGATCCTTCACATAGACTCTTGTGCCGATGGCGATGCCTGCGACAGCGAGGGCGGCGCCACTAAGGAAAGGCCAGCCTTTTTTTATGAATCTCGCAAAGGAGAAATGTTCTTTTAGGCCGGTTTCGCTATAGATTTCGCGTTTTTTGTCAGGTACGAAAGCGTTTGCCTCGCGTCTCATACGACGGGCTAAAGCCTGCTCTTCTTTGCCGGCTTTTGGAGCGAACGCACCGGTGGCTTTGTCCAACGCTTCTTTGTCGTTTGGAACGAAGACGTTGGTCTTCATAAGGCCAAGCACAAAGGCTTCGTCCTCTTCGCTCACTCCGCTTTCGATGCCACAGGCTTCAAGGATGCTGCAGAGTTTGTCCGGAACGAAAGAAGAGGCCTCAGCCTTGATCAAGGAAAGAAGTTCCTTCTCTTCTACTGGAGAAAGTTCCTCAGGCGTTTTCGTAACCAAGTTCGTGTTCTCTTTCATATTCCGTTTTCGACTCTTCGAGAGCCTTTTTGACTTTCTTTAGGGCCATGGAGTATTTCCAGGTGACGGTTCCTAAAGGAAGGTGAAGGATATCGGCGATTTCGCGGTGCTTGTAGTCGCCGATGGCATAAAGCATGAGAATGTTGAATTCGTCTTCCGCCAAAACCTTGTTGGCGATCTCGATGGTTGGCGATTCGATGTCGCCAAGGAAATAGACGCCGTTAGCGGATGGCTCTTGTGAGAAATCGTAAGAAACTTCGCGGTTTCTCTTCTTGAGTTCGCTTAAAGCGGCGTTCTTGGCAATCGTCAAAAGCCAATTCCTAGCGCTTGTTCCCAAACGGTAGGACTGTATGTTGTCGTAGCAGCTGATATAGGTCTGCTGCATGACGTCTTCGGCAATCTGATAATCGTGGAGAATAGGTAAAACAAAGGTAAATATACCTTTGCTCGTAAGGACATAGATGTCGCCTAGAGCATTGCTGTCGCCTTTTTGAAGGGCGGCTATCGCTTTCTCAAGCTTTTGCTCATCAATAGCCATACGTACTCCTGCTCTACGAGCATTTTAAACTCAAAATGCCGGTTTAGAAACAAAAGAGGAATATCCACGCTAAGGGGGCTCTGTAGATATTCCAAATCCGAAAGGTGGATTCACCCTATAAATAGGGAGGGGTTTGTTTTTGTTGGAAACCTATCCGTTCTCCCTTAGATCAATCAGGCTTCTGAAGTCAATTCGTGTGTCTCCTACCATGAGGAACATGAATGCTTTGCTGATCTTTGAGATGGTGCCTTTGAGCTTATGGATATATCCATCGTCGTAGTAGGACACTTCGATATTTTGACCATGGTAAGAGGCGAGGATGCCATCGATTCTCTGCATCTCATCTTCCATGAGCAAAGGCTTTGCCTTCTTGCCTTTTTCGTAAGCCATCTTCATGAGGAAATCCGCTTGGGAATCAAGGGATTTGTATGGCGCCCATTTCTTCATGCCTCTGTCTTTGTTCATCTTCTGTGTCCTCCTATCTGTTCGTTTCTTCTCATGGCCGTGCTGTTCTCTAACAAGGCGCTTGCCCTAAGTACGCTATTGTCGCCAAACATCCTGTGGATGGAGTCGAGTGCATCGTTCAGTCTTGAACGTTCGATCTGATCCTCTTGGCTCTCAAACAAGGAGAGCTGAACTGAGTCGCCTTCTCCGAGTGAGCCATATGAGATGTTCAGGCCTCTGATTTTGATGTTGTCCGCCCCAGCGAGGAACATGTCCTCAATTGCCTCATACAAGGTGTCGGTATCGTCCGTCTTGTATGGCAAGGTCCAACTCTTTCCATAAGATGTCCCGTTCTCATATCCGACGTACAAGGAGACCTTTCCTGCTAAAGAGTTCTGGGCTCTTAGCCTTCCTGATAAATCATCATTCATCTCTCTGAGTAACAGCAGGGTTTCGTCAGGAAAATACCCGCGAATCAGGGTCTGTCCACATGAAAGAGACGTGTTTTGCGGGACATATTTGTTTTGGATGTCGCTTTCGTCAATTCCGTTTGCGAGGTCTTTTAGCTGCTCTCCCATGATGCCGAATTCCTTCTTCAAAAGGTCAAGCGGGGCAAGGGCGAGTTCCTTAAGAGACCTGATTCCGATTCTCGCCAGATGGTTTGAGGTTCCGGTGCTGATGCTCCAGACCTTGGTGATTGGTTCGATGCTCCAAAGCTTCGTTGGGACATCTTCGTAGTCCCAATGAGCGATATAAGGGGCTCTTTTCTTGCCTTCGTTGTCGAGGGACGCTTTCGCTAAGAACATATTCGGGCCGATGCCAGCTGTGGCGAGGAGTCCGAGTTTGTCTTTGATGGCTTTCTGGATTCTTCCTACGAGTTCTTCAGCGGTGCAGTGGTACATCTTGAGGTATGGACCGATGTTGAGGAAGGATTCATCGACTGAGTAGACATGGAGATCTTCTTCGGAGACGAAATCGAGGAATATTGAGACGACTTTGCATGACATCGTGAGGTAATAAGACATGCGAGGAACGGCATAGATCATGCCTGGCACATCAGGTAGTTCTTTCTTTCTGCAGACGTTGCTGCAGCCGTACTTTTCCTTTAGGAAAGGAGTGACGCTCATGACGACGCTGTTCTCGCTGCGATATGGGTCAACGCAGACAAGAGGCGTAGTGAAAATATCGAGGTGTCGGCAAGCGCACTCACAAGAGGCGTAAAAACTTTTCAAGTCGATAATCGCGATGACCTTTTCCATAAATGCTCCAACGAGGGGACTACATTGAAACTGGTTTTGGGAAGCGAAAAAATACACTTTTGAAAATGAGGGCTTATAGCGATGGATTTTTCCCGCAATCTTTACAATTCAAAAACTTGGAAATTAGACACGGTATAAAAAGTTTTGCTATCCCTAGTGAGAAGCGAAAAAGAGAATCGAAAACCAATATCCAAAAATCCGTATAACCCTTCAGAGATAAAACGAAATAGCGAAAAATCGCCTGCAAAAACGCCCTCAATTTTAGACTTTTACATTTCAAGGATTCTGTGGATCGTGGGGTAGGGGTCTTTTTTCATGAAAAATTGGACAAGATTAATGTAGAGGAAGCGGGGTCAAAACCCGAAAAACCGCATCTCTTCTTATCTTAAGAAGGGAAATGGACAAAAACTGAGTTAAGCATGCCTAACTTTCGCTTGAACACATGGTATCTCGAGTATATATTAGTTAGCGGTGTCTAACCGACATCATTTTAGATTTTCTAAATTAGTTAGATGAACTAACGGAAAGGACAAGGTATGCCAATTGTGTTTGCCCCAACTGATAAGACGCTTAAGATCGTCAAAGTTTTAGCTGATGAGAAAACAAAGAAACATCTGGCTTCTCTTGGAGTCGTTCAGAATGGCGAGATCGAAGTCGTTTCCTCATCTAACGGCAATGTCATTGTGGTGGTCAAAGGAGTAAGGCTTGCGATCAACCGCGACGTTGCCACGAAAATTCTAGTTGCATAGAAAGGAAGGAATCATGCTCAAAAGACTAGATGAATTAAAAGTTGGCGAGACTGGCCAAATCAAGAAGGTAGACGGCGAAGGTCGTCTAAGAAGAAGGCTCTTTGACATGGGTGTCACACCTGGAGCCATAGTCAATGTCAGAAAACTCGCTCCTTTAGGAGATCCAATTGAGGTCACCTTAAGAGGCTACGAATTGACTTTACGTAAGGTTGAAGCCAATTTGATCGAAGTTGAGGTGGAGGACTAATCATGAGCAAACGTTTTGCATTAGCCGGAAACCCAAACTGTGGTAAGACCACATTATTCAACTCCTTAACCGGATCAACCGCTCACGTCGGCAACTGGCCAGGCGTCACCGTTGATAAAAAAGAAGGAACCTACAAGAAACTTGAGGAGAACATCGACATCATTGACCTCCCAGGCATTTATTCCTTATCTCCATACACGAGCGAGGAAGTTGTCTCGAGAAACTACATCCTCGAAGAGAAACCTGACTGTGTCATCAACATTGTTGATGCTACCAACCTCGAGAGAAACCTCTACTTAACCACTCAGTTACTTGAGATCGATGTCCCAATGGTCGTCGCTCTCAATATGTGCGACGTCCTCCGCAAGAGGGGAGACACCATCAAGATCGATGAACTCGCCAAACGCTTAGGCGTCCCAGTCGTTGAGATCTCCGCTCTTAAAGAAGAGAATCTCGACAACCTTATGAAAGCCGCTTACGAGGCTTCCAAAGAAAGAAGAGAAGGCTCAACTGTCATTGAGAACAAAGAGCTTCTCCATCTCATCGGAGACGTCAAGATCTCCTTTGAGGGCCGTAACATTGCCAACCCTCTCTTCCACGCCATCAAGTTAGTTGAGCTTGATGAACTTGAGACCAAAGACCACGCCGACCTCGTCAGCATGGTTGAGCATTTCAAGGAAACCTTCAACGACAAGACTTTCGGATCTGACTTCGAAGCTCTCATTGCCGATGCCAGATACTCCTACATCTCAAGTCACTTCACCGACCTCTTCATTTCCGCTCCTCAAGCAGAAGTGGTCGAATCTGAAGAAGCAAAAGGAACAAAGAAACTCACCACCTCCGACAAGATCGATAAGGTTTTGACGCATAGAATCTGGGGCCTCCCAATCTTCATCGTCATCATGTTCCTTATCTTCCACTTCACCTTTGGTGAGGCTCTCTTCTTCATCCCTGTCCATATGGAAGGAGCAGCCGCTGACTTCTTCTCTGGCATGTCCGGAGAATCAATCGACGGCATCCCATCCTTAGGTGTCTTCCTCCAGAGTTGGTTTGGCTGGTTCACAGACTCCTTAATCATCGAGAACCTTGGAAGTATCATGCCAGAAACTTGGTACACCTCCTTGCTCCTTGATGGTGTCTTAGGCGGCTTATCCGCGGTCTTAAGTTTTGTTCCGCAGATCATGCTCCTATTCTTCTTCATCGCTATCCTTGAAGATTCTGGATACATGTCCCGTATCGCCTTCATCCTTGACCGTGCTTTCCGTAAGTTCGGCCTCTCAGGAAAGGCTTTCATCCCGATGCTCACCGGATTCGGTTGCTCCGTCCCAGCCATCATGGCCACGAGAACCCTTGAAGACGAGAAAGAAAAACGTCTTACCATCCGCTTGATGACTTGCTTCTCTTGCGGTGCTAAAGCCCCAATCTGGGCTATGCTTGCCGGCATCGGTACTTGGGTTGGCGCCGCTGGCGACATCTTCGTCTTCACCATCTACCTCGGCGGTATCGCTGCCGCGGTCATCTTCGCTTTGTTCTTAAAGCTCTTCTCCAAAGATCGTTATGTCTCCCCATTCGTCATGGAGCTTCCTGCCTATCACTGGCCACAAGCCCGTAACGTCGGAGCCCTCCTTTGGGAGAAGTTAAAACACTACATGATCAAAGCCGGCACCATCATCCTTGCCTGCACGATCGTCATTTGGTTCCTCAGCAACTTCGGTTGGGACTTCTGGTACAACAACGCTTTCAACAGTTCCTTAGAAGATGCCACCTTCAACTTAGGCGGAAACGTCTATCCATACTTCGTCGAAGTCATGAACGAAGAAGGAGAGATGGAACTTGCCTACAACATGGAGTGGTCCATCCTTGGCACTCTCGGACAAGGTCTCAGATACTTCTTCTATCCTCTTGGCTGCCTCGAAGGCGGTTGGACTTATGGCGCGGATGGCTGGAAGTATTCTGTCGCCACGATCACCGGCCTTATCGCTAAAGAGGATGTCGTCGCCACAATGGCGGTCCTTGGCCTTGATGAAGGCACCATCGCCCTCAATGCAGCTGGCGCTTACAGCTTTGCTGCTTACAACCTCTTCACCATCCCATGCTTCGCCGCTATCGGTGCTGCTCATGGTGAGCTCAAAGGCAAACACTTCTGGCTTACCCTTCTTTGGTGGTTCGCCATGTCTTACGTCGTCTCCCTCATCATCTACTGGGTCGGTGCCGCTTATGTCTTTGCCTGGTGGCTTGGTCTTATCATCACCTTAGTTCTCGTCGGCGCTATCGTCGGCTGCGGAATCGTTGTCTCCAAGAGACAGAAAGAGGCTCTCGCTGTTAGAGCGTAAGGTGAACAACTATGCAGTGGTTTGAAATTCTCATCATAATTGCTGCCGTCTCGTTTGTGGTGGGCGTTTTCGTCTGGAACGTTATCCTCAAAAAGAAAACCGGAAAGTCCTTGGGATCTGATTGCCCAGGGAACTGCCCATCCTGCTGCGGATGCGGTGCTTGTCGCAAGAAAACGAACCTTGTCGAAGAGTATCACAAGTCCGAAGCCAAATAAGACGTTAATCAACTTGCATTCATGAAGGAAGAAGAGGAGTTGAAGAGCCCTCCTCTTCCGATTGCGTGATACCCTCCATGAAGGGCCCTCTACTCCAAGGGCCCTTTTCTCCTCTTAGTAAAGAAGTTTCCTTGTAAGAAATCCAATTGCTAACTATAATGTTCGAGCGGTTGGGGCATTAGCTCAGTTGGGAGAGCGCATCGTTCGCAACGATGAGGTCGACGGTTCGATCCCGTTATGCTCCACCATTTTTATTTGCGCATATGAAAATGAGAATTGATAAATTGCTAAACGAAGCCAACCTCTTTAAAAGACATAATAAAGGCCTTTCGCCTGAGTTGTTGTTTTTAGAGTTTGACTCTTTTAAAAAACTTGATGAAGTCGATGATTGGGACAAGCCAAAAGCAATGAGAAAACTTATGCTCACGTTTGAGGTCGATGATATTGATTTAATTAAGTTGGCTGACCAGGCCGATTACGACTTAGGAGGTCTTCCTGAAAAACAATGGGAAAAAATTCAAAAAGCAATAACGATGTCAAAAAAAGCAAAAAATAAAAAGCCCTAGCAAATTGAAGTGAACCCCAAAACGGACACACTTCAAAAAAGGCCCAAAGACAGGAATCGTTAAAGGTTCCTGTTTTTTAGTCTCGTTGAGTTATAGAAGGCGATCCATTCCTCCACCAGTTGAATGTAATGCTCCAGAGATGCGA
>JAFXWH010000127.1:0-9443 GCA_017542885.1 Bacilli bacterium
GGGTATGAACAAGTTCATGGTCGAGCCTTCGCCGATTAAGCGCATCGCCTCTTACTTCTTAGACTTGATGCTTAGCCTTGTGATTGGCTTTGTCCTTTTCGCGACGCTTGGGCAACATGTCATAGCCAAAGGCTTTGGGGCGGAGGAAGCGAGCAAGAACGCGAACTCTTTCGCAATCTCTAGCGGTCTCGCCAAACCTACCGCTGACAATAAAGGCGCGGACATCTATATCTACAAAGCAAAAGGGGAGAACGGCACCAAGGACGGATACGACGGTTACCTTGATTCCGTTTGGTATTACTACACCGAGTTCCTTAACGTCGCCAAGAACCACGATGAGAGAGTGGTTGCCAGAACGAATAGTGATGGTAAAGAATTCACCAGTGACGACTATTACCGTTACTTCTTTGAAAAATGCATGGGTTTTGTAGGGGATTCTTCAAATTCCAATCCATACTTCGTATATGCAAAAGAAGGGGAGAACATCCTTCTAACTTCTAAGCCTGTCCTCAATGACGAGTATCAGGCTAAGGTTGATGCAGGGGATGAGGACGCTTTGCAATCGCTTCTCTCTTATTTCTATAATGAAACCACCACGAGTCAGACAGGCCTTTACTTCGATGCCCTTAGGGACATGAAGGGAAAGAGCTATAGCAGCACCTCTGTTCAGACATATTATGAGGAACAATTAACCCGCTACTCATATGCTCTTTGGGGAGCGGAAGTCCTATGCTTCGCCCCAATCACCCTCATATTCTTCTTGGTCCTTCCTCTTTGCCTCAAAGACGGGCAATCCTTAGGAAAGTTCCTCATGAAGGTCAAAGTAGTGGACTCCCGCGGATTCAATATTTCCACGTCCCAGAAGATAATCAGACCTATCCTCGTCACAGTGATTCATTTGCTCGCTTTGATTCCTAACGCCACGCTTGGAATGATCATCTACATCGCCATCGCGGTGACATCGTTCTTCATGATGAGCTTAGGGAAGAAGAGGATGAACCTTCACGAAAGGATCACCAAGACGATCGTGGTCGACAAGAAAGCCTCCATCATCTTAAAAGACGAACATGAGAAATCCTTATATCTCGAGAAATATAATCTCGATGAGAATGGAAATCCTCTCATGAAGATCTCTGAAGTAGAAGGGGAGCCAAGAGTCAACTTAACCAAGGAGGAAGAGCAATGAGCGAGAAAACCAAGAAACTCTTCATAGCCTCTATCATTACCTATTTCCTGCCTCTTCTTTTGGCGGCCGCCGGTCTTGTTTTCGTTGTCGTAGACGGCTGGACTTTCTACGTCCCTTTCTACATGTTTGCCCTTCCGATGCTTCCAGCGCTTGTTGTCTATTTCATCGTTCCCATCTTCAAGAAACACTATTACGAAAAGAAAGATGATCCTAAAGAGAGAAAACTCGCCATCATCACAACATCGATTGAGTGTGGAGCGCCGATGATAATCGAGATCATCATCTTCATCAGCGTGATACATATTTTCTCTTACGCTCCCATCATTATGGTCGCTAGGATAATCTACATCCTCTCCTACGTCGCTTTCCTTATAATCAATATCGCCTTCTGGCGTTCTTTCCCAAAAGAGGAGAAGAAAGAAGCATAATTAATCTATGCAAATCACTCTCAAAGATCTCTCATACACCTATAAAGGCGAAAAAGGCGACTCCTTAGGCGTCGATCATCTTTCTTTGGATATCAAAGACGGAACGATGCTTGGGTTACTAGGCCCTTCCGGATGTGGCAAGACCACCCTTTTAAATCTCATCAGCGGCCTCCTAACCCCCGATTCCGGTGAGGTTTATTTCGGAGAGGAAAACGTCACCACCCTTCCTCCAGAGAAAAGAGGGATCGGTTATGTCTTCCAGAATCACGCTCTATATCCGCATATGAGTGTCTACGACAACATCAAATACCCTCTTCTTGCCCTCAAAGATAAGAGCATCACCAAAGAGGAGATGGATAAACGCATCAAAGAAATCGCCTCCCTTGTTCAAGTGGATTCCCTCTTAAACAAGAAACCAAACGAATTATCCGGTGGTGAGCAACAAAGAGTGGCTCTCGCTAGAGCTTTGGTGAAGAAGCCTCATATCCTCCTTCTTGATGAGCCTCTCTCATCCCTAGATGCATATCTAAGGAAAGCGACCGCCAAAGAGATAAGAAGGATTCAGCAGGAGACCAAGATCACGACCATCTTCGTGACCCATGACCAGAGAGAAGCCATGAGCATTTCTGATGAGGTCGCCATCATGAATAAAGGCTCTCTTATCCAAATAGGAAAACCAGAAGAAGTGATGGAAAAGCCATCCTCTGACTTTGTCAGGGAGTTTCTCCTCGTCGATAATTAATGTTGTTCTTGAACGATTTGGCCTATTGATATATCATTATTCGCGCTGGTCCCTTAGCTCAGTTGGTAGAGCAGCTGACTCTTAATCAGCGGGTCGCGGGTTCGAGTCCCTCAGGGATCACCAAATCGAAAGAATGCCTGGATGCGTAAGCGCCAGGCTTTTTCTTTGGAAAGTAGGGGAGATTCCTATAAATCACATAAATCGGTTTGCGCGCACGTATATGCGCGAAAACGGCCATTTTGGTACTGTTTTCCCTAATTCTTTTCATTCTATTGAATAAACTTTCAGTTTAATCAATGTTAAAAAATGTCAATTGAGGCAAATAAATTGTCTAACCATATTGAAAAGTAATTCGAAACGCTTTAACATAAAGCAGGCATAATACTGGTTACATATTGACTGAACCTTTTTATACCTGTTTTGCAAACTAGATTGAAATCTAATTATTGAAAGGAGAATTAATCTATGAAGCATTCAAAATTCTTAGGCGTATTGGCTGCTACCTTATGCCTTGGATTAGGAACGTTGACTGCTTGCCAGGACCCTGTTGAAGAACCTGGATCCTCAACCAAGCACGTCCATTCCGCTGCCGCTGATGCCGCCTGGGAAGGCGACGACAACAACCACTGGAAACCATGCGCCGCTGGCGACAAGGGCCAGGTTGACAAAGCTAAGCACACCTTTGGCGAGCCATATGACGTCAAAGCCCCAACCTGCACCGAAGCTGGTTCTCAGAAAGTAAAGTGCAGCGTCTGCGGTAAAGAAGTTACCCAGACCATCAAGGCCACTGGTCACACCTACGCGAAAGGCGAGGATGGCGAAGATATCGTCACCTGGACCAAAGAAGCCACCTGCACCGAGGCTGGCGAAGGCACCAAAGAGTGCACCGTCTGCCACACCTCAACCCCTGTTACCAAAGACGCTCTTGGCCACACCTATGAGCAAGAAAATGGCGAAGACAAGGTCGTTTGGACCAAAGAGGCCACCTTCACCGAGGCTGGCGTTGGTGAAAAAGAGTGCACCCGCTGCCACGAAAAAGAGACTGTTACCAAAGCCGCTCTTGGCCACGACATCCACTTAGTCGGTGAACAGGCCGAAGCCCCAGCTGGCGAAGCCTTAGTCCGTATGTACGGATGCTCCCGCTGCGACGTTACCTACCTCGGATTCAAAGCTACCGAAGTTACCGCCGCTTCCCACGATCACTTAACCTTCACCGGTGAAGGCGAAGACGCTGGCGCCTCCTTCTGGGGACGTCCAATCGGCAACGCCCTTGCCTTAGACGAAAACGGAACCTCCGTCAACCAGCAGGGTGACGAATGTGTCTACGACGCTGATGAGACTGGCGACTTCTTCGAGTACGTCTTCACTCTCACTCAGGAACAAGTCAACGAGCTTGGCAGATGCAGACTCTACTGCGACGCCAAACCAGCTAACTACCTCTCCGGCGACTTCTGGGGACGTGATCAGCAGGGCGAAGACTGGACCCGTGGTTACTACATCGATGGTGCTGATGAGCACGTCGAGAAAGATGCCACCACTGGCGAAACCGTTATGATCCAGGACAACACCACTGCCTCCAGAGATGTTCCAAGCACCGCTGGTGTTCCAGAAACCCTTGCAGACGGCACCACTCCAAAGATGGTTGCTAAAGGCAAAGCCATCACCGATGCCCGTTACATCCTCTACGTCGATGACGAAGTCAAGGCCTTCGAGTCTATGACCGACATCCCATGCCCAGTCCAGGGCAGCAGCACCAACCCAACCCGTACCGAGTACGTCATGCCATATACCTTCGAGTCCCTCAAGGTTGGCCAGAACAAGATCTCCTTACGTATGGCTGGTGGTTACAGATCCACTTTCTACAACTTCACCTTCAGATCCGTTGAAGAATCCGAACCAGAGACTCCAGCTCACGTTCACGAATGGGGCACTGAGACTCCAGTCGCTGCCAAAGGCGAAGGTTATGTCGGTTACAAGACCGCTACCTGCGCTGAAGACAACGCCAAGATGCTCAAAATCCGTGCTTTAGACGGAAGCTTTGTTGGCACTTCTGCCAACAAGACCGGCAATGGCGCCCCTCTTGATGGCTACATGAAGCTTGCCAGCAACAACGATAGCATCAGCTACAAGTTCGACTACGCTGGCCAGGCCGCCACCGCCAAGCTTTACCAGGTTGGTTACATGGATGGCTGGAGCAGCAATTCCGGTAAGGACTACACCGCCAAACAGAATAACCAGACCCTTGGCCCAAGCGGTGCCAACTTCGGCGTCAAATGGAACAACACTGAAGTTACCATCTCTGCTGAAACTTTAGCTACCCCATTCTCCACCTTCTTAGCTGACGCCACGATCGAGACTGCTTCCGGCAACTCCAAAGCTGGCCCATGCTACATTGGCGACGTTGCCTTAGTCAACGGCGACAACACCTTCACCTTCACTCGCTACGCCAGCTACAACTTATCTGTCAGCGACTTCATCCTTGTCATCGAATAATCTTCCCTGATTTAGGAAATAGGTAAATTAACGGGCCCCGTCAAACGGGCCCGTTTTTTTGTGCCTTCAAACTTTCTTTCTAGGAAGAGCAATATTCGTTAGAATATCCCTGTGGCTGGAGTAGATGAATTCAAAACTAGCGAGATCAATCCTTCTTGCGCTAATGAAATGAATCAAGACGTTCAGAAAACCGAATGGTCGAAGATTCATCTTTTTGGCGCTTACTCAAGGGGAGATTACACGAAAGTCGTCCATCGCATCGGTCTTGTCCTTATCGGAGGCACTGGCGTTGCCATATTAACGAGCGCAGCCGCCATCTCGATGATGAACAAGATGGATGCGGTTAAGCCTGTCTTCACGGGCGCTTATGAAGACAAAGTCGCGAAAGTGGAAGGAAACATCATCCATTACGACTTTGATGCCGAGTACAAAATCGATACGACAGTCTATGTAGAACTTAGCCAAGCCAATCAAAAGCTTCAAAAAGAGACTTATACATGCCTCTACGATGAAGAAAAAGACAACCATATGGAAATTGCAGGGGATTTCTCTCTTGTGAAGGGTCATTATGATTTACGCGTTTACGCGGATTTCACATATGGCAAAACATTAATGATCACCTATAGCGGATATTTGGAGGAATAGTTATGGCAGAAACAAAGAAAAGAACCAAAAAGATGGACAAAGAGTATCGCGATGAGCTCGCGAAGATCTTCTTACGCACCGAGAAACGCTCACCAAAGAACTTAGTCCCATCCTGGAAAGACCTAACCGTCCAGAAGAAGATCTCAGTTATCTTATCCTGGATCGTCTTCGTCAGTGCGGTCGCGATGATCGTTCTCGTCAATTACTCGCATACAGCTTGGCCGGATTCCTTCCTCAACTACGTTGATAAGATCGGTGAGAACGGCTATGAGCATAACGCCCAAGCCTGGTTCAAACTCCTTCAGTGCGCCTATATGTTCTTCTTCATCTATGGCGTCAGCAAGCTCGTAAGAACCATTCTTTCCCTCGTTTTCATGAAGGCGAATAACAAAACGGTCACGATTGTCAGGTTCATTAATAGCACAATCAGATATTTGGCTGCCTTCGTCCTTCTCTTTGCCATCCTTGCCGTTTTAGGAGTGGATGCCACAACGATCTTAGCGTCCGCTGGTATTCTCGCTCTCGTCGTTGGCCTTGGTGCCCAAACTCTCATCGCTGATATCATTGCCGGCCTCTCGATCGTCTTTGAGGAGCAATTCGATGTCGGAGACGTCATCGTCGTCGATGGCTTTAGGGGAGTCGTCTATGAGATTGGCTTAGCCACAACCAAAGTCGTCGATTTCTCTGGCAACCTCAAATCCATCAGAAACAGCGGAATCAACACCGTCATCAATCAATCGCATGATCTTAGCTCCGCTATCGCGTATTGCAGCGTCGATTACACTAGCGACCTCGCTTACGTCAGAAAAGTCGTTGAAGAAGAACTCCTTAAACAGTTCAAAGCGGCTATCCCATCCATCATCGGCGATCCTAAGTACTTAGGCGTCAGTGAGCTTGAGGACAGCGGAATCCAGCTTATGTTCCTCGCTAAATGCAACGAGGACGATAGATTCTCCACCCAAAGAGCGATGAACGAGATCGCTGTGACCGTCTTAACCAAAGCCGGCATCCAGATCCCATTCCCACAGGTTGTCGTCTCTCAAAGGAAAGACAAATAAGAATAAGGCCACCAAATGGTGGCTTTTTTCTTGCGCCTATTTTGTAATTTCCTCCTTATGCGCGTAAACTGAACTTGTTAATTATGAAAAAGAAAAAGGCTTTGATGTGTCTTTCCTTCCTAGGACTTATGCTAGGAAGCTGCCATAACGATCCTCCGGCCTCAAGCGAAGGAAGCCTTTTATCGTCCTCTAGCGAAGAATCATCCTCCTCATTAAGCGAAGCCTCATCTGAGGTCTCTTCTTCCTTAACAAGCGTCCGTGAGACCTACACAGTCATCTGGATGAATGGAGAGATTGCTATAGAGACTGATGTGGTTTACGCCGATGAGGCAGGAAAACCATCTTATGATGGGGCAACACCAACCAAAGAAACTGACGCTCAATATATCTATACCTTTGATGGTTGGACCTTTTCAGGAAGCGAAACCGTCTATTCTGAGGCGAATTTGCCAGTGATTTCAGGAAATACGACCTATATCGCCCATTACTCAACCGAGACCAGAAAATATAATCTCGTCTGGAAAGTAGGGGAAACAGTCCTCGAAAGAGATAACGATGTCCCTTATGGCACCCACCCATCTTTTGAAGCGGATGAGAATGTTGGTGAGGATGAAGAATTCAACTATTTCGATGAGTATGAGACCGATGAGCATACCTACACCTTCGATGGCTGGCAGCTTAACGGAGAAGGGGAAGCTTATCCAGAAGAGAATCTCCCAATCGTTTCGGGAGATACGACTTACGTCGCTCACTTCTTAGAAGAAGCTCGCACCTATTACGTATCCTGGAAGAATGGCGACTTCACGATGGAAACCGATTCCTTTGAATATGGCGAAACCCCAAGGTTCGGCATCAACCCTCCAGAAAAAGCATCCGAAAACGGCTATACCTATTATTTCGATGGCTGGACGAGGGACTCAGAGGATAGCAGTGAATTCTATAGCCCAAGCAGTCTCCCTCCGGTTACTAGCGAGACAACCTATTACATCCATTACGGCGCGATCAAAGACACAGGCCTCAATCTTTTGACGAACTCATCGAATAACGCAGTCGCAGTCGTTAACGATGAAGCCTATATCTTCAAAGGAAGCGAATCGTCGACTAATCAATTTAGCAACGCCATCTACAAATGGAACCCAACCGATGGATGCGTTAATACCGGAGTCACCCAACTAATCAACGTCCGTCATCAAGCGGCAGTGGCATGTAGTGGCAAAATCTACCTCTTTGGAGGAGAAACCGCGACTAACTCCGCACTCAATTCGATTTATGTCTATGATCCTGCTGCAGGCACTGTCACAAATACCGGCCTTACCATGAGGACTGGCAGATGCTCTCCGAGAGCGGTTGCCATCGAAGACACCATCTATGTCACTGGTGGTTATGGCGGAACAGACAATTCCAGCGTCGAGGCTTTCGATACGGTGAACAACACCATCGTGGATACGAGAATGAATACCGACCGTTCAGCTGGCTCAACCATGGCCGCGACTGAGGACTACATCTTCACCTTCGGTAGGAAAGACATCGTCTGCGGTGGCATCTACTCCTTGGATTTCGGCGGAACCGACGCGACAAGAATGGAAAGCAATGTCATCGAATCCTTGGATTATGGCACTGCGGTCACCTATCAAGGAAGGATCTACACCTTTGGCGGAACCGACTATACGGACGATATCGACCATTCACGAATCGACTGCGATAAGGTCTGCTGCTATGACACATTGCAAGACTCATATAGCGACACCAACATCAGGCTCCCTCACGCTTTAAGCCATATGTCTGCCGTCGTCATTGATGAGAAGATATATGTCTTTGGCGGTGAGTCTTATCTCAACGGTGTCACGACCTATTACAATAACGTCTATGAGATAATTCCATAAAATAGGCAAGATTTGCTAATGATTTCATGAAAAAGAGGCCCTTTTTGCGGGGCCTCTTTCTTTTAGGAAGGTTCCTTATTCGGTGATCTTGTTAGCAGCGATGACCTGATCCTTAAGGTATTCAGGAACTTCTTCGTAGTTGTAGAACTCACGGTTGAAGTAACCATTGGCCTGGGTCAAGGACTTAAGCTGTGTCGCGTAGTCGACGATCTCCGCTTCAGGGACGTAGGCTTCGATGACCTGTGAGCCATCTTCTTCTTCCATGCCTTGGATACGGGCACGTCTTGTAGAAAGGTCAGAGATGATGTTTCCGGTGTACTTCGGATCGCAGTTGACCTTGATCTTCATGATTGGCTCAAGGATGATCGGCTTGCACTTGTCGTAGGCGGCCTTGAAAGCGAGAATGGCAGCCATACGGAAGGCTTGTTCGTTGGAGTCTACTGGATGGTACTTACCATCGGTAAGAACACCTTTGACACCAATGACTGGGAAGCCAGCGAGTGGACCGCTTTGAAGGGCTTCGAAGAAACCTTTCTCAACGGCAGGGAAGTAGTTCTTTGGAACCGCGCCGCCGAAGACTTCCTCAGCGAACTCATTCTCTTTGCTTGGCTGGAAGCGCATCGTGACGACACCATAGAAGCCGCTGCCGCCGGATTGCTTGACATATCTTCCTTCAGCTTCGCCCGCGCCTTTGATGGATTCGCGGTAGACGACTTTCATCGGGCTGGTCTTGAGCTCGACTTTATAGGTGTCTTTGAGCTTCTGGATGACGAAGTCGACGTGAGAGGAGGAAACGCCGCCAAGAAGGAGCTGTTTGGTCTCGTTGTTACGGACGACTTCGACGCATGGGTCTTCAAGCTGAATCTTCTGAAGGGCTGGTCCAAGCTTCGCTTCGTTGGCCTTGTTCGTAAGCTCGATGGCTTTGAAGAGAACCGCGGAAGGATATTTGACTGGCTTATAGATGACGATGCTCTTAGGATCGCAAAGGGTCATGGTCGATTTGGCACC
>JAFXWH010000128.1:0-9736 GCA_017542885.1 Bacilli bacterium
ACGTTGTCCCAGGATTTGCTGGACGCGAGACTTTGCTCTATGCCCCAGAGATCAAGTTCTATAGCAACAAGGTCAAGATGGACGATAAATTAGCCACGAACGTCAAACACTTATACTGCCTTGGCGATTCCTCCGGCTGGACCCGCGGTCTCATGATGGCTTCCGTCATGGGCGTCTACTGCGGACAGATCCTTTCCGAGATCGAAAAACAAGAGGAGAAATAAACCATGATGCGCGCTTCAGGTATTCTTCTTCCCGTGAGCGCACTCCCGTCCGACTATGGAATCGGTGATTTCGGTCGGAACGCTTTCGAATTCGTCAAACTCCTTAAGCAGGGCGGATTCAAACTCTGGCAGATCCTCCCTCTCAATCCTTTGGGATATGGCCATTCCCCATATCAGCCTTTTTCAAGCTACGCGATTGACGAACTCTATTTCGATATCGCCTCTTTGACCGAAGAGAAGCTTGAGCCTACCTCAAAGATCAATTACGAGGAAATCGCCTACAAAAAGCACGAAATCCTATACAAATCCTTCATGGATTCCAAAGAGAAAGACCACAAAAAGACCCTTTCTTTCCTTAAGAAGAACGAATGGGTTAAAGCATGGTCTCTCTTCATGATGCTTAAGCGCAAGAACGCTATGGCAGCGTGGCATACCTGGCCAAAAGAAGATCAGGAAGCCATCGATCACGACACCTTAGAACTCACCCCAGAAAGGGAATATGAGATCTGGGTTCAGATGAAGCTCTATGAGCAGTGGATGGCCATCAAGAAGTTCGCTAATAGAAACGGCATCCGCATCATCGGCGATGTTCCATTCTATGTCGGCTTCGATTCCTGCGATGTCTATGCCAACCAGGACTCCTTCCTTCTTGATGAGTACACCAAAGAGCCAACCTTCATTGCCGGCGTACCTCCGGATTATTTCAGCGCGGATGGCCAAAGATGGGGCAATCCAATCTATAACTGGGACCTCTTTGAGAAGAATGGTTTCTCGTTCTTATTCAACCGTCTAAAAGGAAATGCCTCCCTGTATGGCGTTGTGAGGCTTGATCATTTCAGAGCCTTTGACACCTTCTGGAAGATTCCTTCCTCATGCCCAACCGCCAAAGAAGGCGAATGGATTGAGGCACCTGGCCATAAGTTCTTTGACCTCCTTAAGAAGAAGTTAAAAGGGACTGAGATCATCGCCGAAGACCTCGGTGAGCTTCGCCCTGAGGTCTATACCCTTAGGGATGCCTATGACTTCCCAGGCATGAACGTCCTTGAGTTCACCTTCGAAGACGTCAATTTCGATGACAAGAAAGAGAACATGGTCGCCTATATCGGCACCCACGATAATGACCCGTTTGAAGGCTTTGCCTCCAAAATGAGCGAAGAGCAGAAAGAGAAATGGCTCCTTGCCCTTAAGGGATATGCAGGGGAGACACTAAGAGAGAAAGTCATCGATTACCTCCTCGCTCTTCCTGCCAAATACGCAATTCTTTCTATGCAGGATGTCCTTGGTTTGGGTTCAGAGGCAAGGCTCAATACCCCATCGATCATCAACAGCGACAATTGGACCTGGAAGATGGAGGGTTTCGAGAGCTTCGTCGCCCTTCTCCCTAAGCTCAAAGAAAGCAATAAACGTCATAAGCGTTAATTCGTCTATTTCTTAAATTCTCTCTTGTGGTGGACGAGTCACTTGACTATAATAACGAAGCGCCTCTATAGAGGGGCATTGAGTTAATGGGTAGTTAGCTCAGTTGGGAGAGCATCTGTTTGACGTACAGAAGGTCAGGGGTTCGAGTCCCTTACTACCCACCATTTATAAAGAAACAGCCTTACTCGTTAAGGCTTTTTTCTTTTTTATCCAAAAATAATGCACTAGAATGTAAATAACAAAAGGAGTCTACATATGGCTAAACCAGCACCAAAAGCAAAGCCAGCTGCGGCTAAAAAACCAGCGAAACCAGCTGCCAAACCAGCTGCGAAACCAGCAAAAGCTGCCAAACCAGCTCCTGCTAAGAAACCAGCCCCGAAGAAAGAGGAGAAGAAAGGACCGACCGCCGGTGCTTCCTACCATCTTTCCAAGAGAGCAAGCGACAATAAGTGGCAGGTCTTCTTAACTGGCTCGGATAAAGTCATCAAGACGTTTGACACCAAAGCCGAAGCCCAGGAATACACCAAGAAGATGGCCGCCAACACCGGTCGTACTATCTTGACCCACGCTTCCAAAGGCGCTTCCAAAGGCAAGATCCAAAAGAGATAAAAAAGAAGGCATCGGTCAACCGGTGCCTTTTCTTATTCGAAGGTTATCTCATCGGAGATGATCTTTTTCTCATCCCCATCGATGACGCCAACTAAGTCTCCTTCGTCATCGATCCTTAAGACTTTGATTTCTTTTTTCTCGCCTTTATAGGTGCAGAAGCATTTCTCATCCTTAAGGTAATTGTGTTCATTAATGACCTTTAGGTAATCGGAGGTTCCTTCCTTAAAGGAAACAATCTCTTCTTTGATTATTCTATAAAGGTCTTTTTTGATGTCCCTTAAGTCCATCGTAGAACCTGTCTCTAATCTGATGGAAGTAGGGGTCCTATAGAATCCTTCTGGGAAGGTTTCCTGATTGACGTTAAGACCGATTCCGATAATGACTGCGTCAATCTTCTCGTGACTCACGGATTCAAGAAGGATTCCGCATATCTTTTTGCCGTTCACGTAGATGTCATTCGGCCACTTGATTGAAACGTTTTCGAGGCCGATTTGTTCCAGAAATTTAAATACCGCACTTCCTGCCACAAGAGAAAGAATAGGCGCGTTTTGTAGGAGCTTTTTGTCTTTTATGAGGACGGAGAACATCAAGGCCTCATCCTTAGAAGCCTCCCATTTCCTTCCTAGCCTTCCTTTGCCTTTGCTCTGGTATGAAGCGTCCACGAAGGAGAGGTTCTTGTAGATGCGGTAATTCTCTTTGAGGTATGTGTTCGTTGAATCAATCTCGTTGAAGTGGATCCTTCTGCTTGGGAGAAGGACGCTCACATACCTGGAGGAGATGAATGAAGCGATAACGAGTTTCCCGATATCGAAAGGAATATATGGAGCGAGGAATAGACCAAATGCCGCTCCTAAAGTGAAATCGCTCTTTCCCTTAACGAGAGTGAGTATCAGATACCCATGGACGAAACCAACCGCGTATAAAGCGATAAGAGACACGCTGGAAGCGATGAGACTCTTCCATAGCTCATTCCTCATCTTCTTGAATAAAACGTCGCTAAAGAGGTGATTTAAGAGGATTACGAAGATAAACCCATAGACGAATCCGAAAGTAGGGGATGCCGCATAAGCGATTCCTCCTCCGAATCCGGCGAACACAGGTATGCCGATAAGGCCCATCACGATGTAGAGGCCAATAACGATCAGCCCATCCACCAAAGAGAGGAAATTGGCAATAAGAAAAACCGTAAGGAGCTGCAAAGTGAATTTGCAATATCCGACATCAATCGAGATGAAGGATGAGACGATGAGAAGCGCCAAGAATAGCGCATCCAGGGTCATTGCCCTTACGGTTTTGTTTTTCATAAAGCGACTAGCCGATCATCGAGAGCAAGATGCCCGCGGCGATGGCGCTACCGATGACGCCTGAGACGTTAGGTCCCATAGCGTGCATAAGAAGGTAGTTGTCTGGATCCTCTTCCTGACCGATCTTGTGGACGACACGGGCAGCCATAGGAACGGCGGAGACACCAGCGGCGCCGATCATTGGGTTGACCTTGCCCTTCG
Organism: Bacilli bacterium; assembly: GCA_017542885.1. Lineage (GTDB taxonomy): Bacteria > Bacillota_I > Bacilli_A > RFN20 > CAG-826 > UBA4951. Next base: position 3,758 of record JAFXWH010000128.1, read on the forward strand.
TCACGAGACACATCAGCTTTCCACCAAGGAGACCGCAGACAGCGGCGATGATGAAAGCAAGGATGCCAAGGACGAAGATCATGATGGTCTTCGGCTGGAGGAAGGTGGTGCCGATGGCGGTGGCACCAACGGATAATCCTAAAAGGATTGTGCAGATATAGAGGAGAGCGTTCGAAGCTGTGTGAACAAGGTTAGGAACGACACCGGACTCTTTGATGAGGTTGCCAAACATTAAGCAGCCAAGAAGAGGTGCGCAGCTTGGAACGAGGATGCAGCATACGAGAGTAACAATAATCGGGAAGAGAATTTTCTCGGTCTTGGTAACTTCTCTCAGAGTCTCCATCTTGATGGATCTCTCTTTCTTGGTAGTGCAGAGCTTGATGATTGGAGGGAAGATGACTGGGACAAGGGCCATGTAGCTGTAAGCTGCAAGGGCGATGCCGGCAGTGAGATCCGAACTGGCGAGCTTGTTGCTCACGAGAATGGCGGTAGGGCCATCCGCTCCGCCGATGATGCCGATACCAGCAGCATCGCCAACAGTGAAGTCGAAGACCTTAGGCCAGATGCCAGAAAGGGCAATCGCGCCAAGGAAAGCAGCGAAGATGCCGATCTGAGCGGCAGCACCGAGAATCATGGTCTTCTTATTGGCAATAAGCGGACCGAAGTCAGTGGTCGCGCCGATGCCGATGAAAATAAGACATGGGTAGATTTCAAACTCTACGCCAAGATGGAGATAACCTAAAAGACCCCTTCCATCGATGATCGTCTTATTGGTCGTTGGATCCTTGACCAAATAAGCCCCATCCGTCTTCGGCACATAGATCGATGGAAGGATATTAACAAGGATCATGCCGATAGCAATCGGGATGAGGAGATATGGCTCGTATTTCTTCTTGATGCCAAGGAAAAGAAGAACCACACCGATAAGAATCATGATGAGGTTCATCCAGCCATCGCCTTCGAAGAAGTTAACGATGCCTGTCGAATTTAAGAATTCGAGGATCAGGTCCCACATAATTACTCCAAGACGATGAGGGTGTCGCCGTTATTGACCATGGCGTCTTTGGTGACGCAGATGGCTTTGACGGTGCCAGCAGCTGGGGACTTGATTTCGTTCTCAAGCTTCATGGCTTCGAGGATGGCAATGGTATCGCCTTTGGCGACTTTGGCACCAGTGGCGACTTTGATCTCAAGGATTTTGCCGGCCATTGGGGCTGGGACTTTGGTTCCGCCAGCGACTGGAGCAGCAGCAGGAGCGGCCGCAGGGGCAGCAGCTGGAGCAGCGATGGAGGCGGCGTTTTCCTTGACCTCTTCGAGTTCGACCTCGTAGAGTTTGCCGTTGACTTTGACTTTGTAGATTTTCATAAACGAACCTTCCTTAATTGATTTGTTTCACGGAAACGACGCGAACGTCGCTCTTATGGGTGAGGCGGTAATCGATGGTGGCAACAAGGACTGCGGCCATCATGTCATCGTCTTTGATTGTGACTTCTTCAGTAGAAGCAGGGGCAACTTCACCTTTCTCAGCTTTCCTAGCGGCATCGAGCTCTTTCTTGAGGTCGAATAAGCCAGTGAGCTTGAAGACGAGGGTGGTGATGCCGATGATGATGAGAAGGATGGCGAAGACCATGGCGATGGCAAGGATGGAATATAAGGCACCTTCGCCAACTGTGATCTCGGCTTCTTTATCAATCGCATCAAGAACTGGGATATACATCAGTTGTTACCTCCTAAGACGACGTTGAATTCCTCAACCTCATCTTCTTTCGGTCCATATTTCTTGCCTAAGAACTCAAGCGCGTTCTTTTCGAAGAGGGCGATGGAGAGGACATCCTCATCGCATTTTGCGATGTCTTTGTACTTCTCTTTCAATTCTTCGAACTCAGGGGCAATGAGATCGGCTGGACGGCAGGTGATGACTTCATCGTCGCCGATGATCTTCTTCTGAACCTCTTGGTTGATTGGGGCAGGGGCCTTGCCGTATCTGCCATGGAGATAGTCTTTGATCTCTTTTGGAACGAGTTTGTAGCGTTCCCCAGAGATGACATTCATGACGGCCTGGGTGCCAACCATCTGGGAAAGAGGGGTGACAAGAGGCGGATAGCCAAGGTCCTTCCTGACGTTAGGGACTTCCTTAAGGACGTCTTCGAGCTTGTCGCTAGCGTTCTGCTGCTTGAGCTGGGAGATGAGGTTAGAAAGCATTCCGCCAGGAACCTGGTATTTGAGGATGTTCGGATTGAAGGAAAGGACTTTCGGATTGAGAAGTCCGTTCTCAAGGTATTTCGCCCTGATCTTGCTTAACGCAGCAGCGCCTTTATTGAGGCAGTCGAGGTTGAGCTTTGGATCGTATTTTGTTCCCTTGAGGGCGAAGTTAAGGGATTCGGTGCATGGTTGGGAGGTACCGCCAGCAAGTGGGCTCAAAGCGGTGTCGACGATATCGACTCCGGCTTCGATGGCTTTCTGGATGGTCATCTCAGCGATGCCGCCGGTGCAGTGGGTATGAAGCTCGATTGGTAGCTTGGTGTTCTTCTTGAGTTCCTTGATGAGCTCATAGGCATCACCAGGGAGAAGAACGCCAGCCATGTCCTTGATGCAAAGGGAATCGGCTCCGAGGGCCTCAACCTGCTTAGCAAGGTCGACATAGTAGGCGATGGTGTGGACAGGGGAGGTGGTGTAGCTTAAAGCGATTTGGCACTCTCCTCCGTATTTCTTCGTGGCTTTGACGGCGCATTCGAGGTTTCTGATGTCGTTAAGGGCATCGAAAATACGGATGATGTCAATGCCGTTTTCGATTGATTTCTGGACGAATTTCTCAACTACGTCATCGGCGTAGTGGCGGTATCCGAGGATGTTCTGTCCTCTGAAAAGCATCTGAAGCTTGGTCTTCTTGCAAAGAGCCTTCGCTTTGCGGAGTCTCTCCCAAGGGTCTTCGTTAAGGAAGCGGATGCAGGCGTCGAAGGTGGCGCCTCCCCAAACTTCAATGGCGTGATAACCGGCATCGTCCAACTCCTTAAGGACGGAAAGGACCTCTTCGGTGTTCATCCTGGTCGCGAAAAGCGACTGGTGACCGTCCCTAAGTGATGTTTCGACGATTTTTAAAGCCATGTTGTCTCCTTATTTGACAGCTTTTTTGGCTTCTTCGACAACGACTTTGATGGCGTCGATGGCATCCTGTGGAAGCTTGTTGAAGTCATCAAGGGTGGAGACGTACTCAAGTCTGTCTTCCATACGGAGGGCAAGCTGCTTGAGGTACTCTGGGTCGTTGAATGGGACTTCGAATCCTTCGAGTGGGTAGTACTCAAGGGAGGAGAATGGGCCAAATGGGACGAACTTAGCTTTCTCAAGGACGATGTCTTCGATTAAGCCAAGGGTGTCGGCTGGTTTGACTTTCTTCTCGAGGAAGGAACCGGTGTTGATGATGTAGCAATCGATGCCGAGTTTCTTGTTCTCGAAGAGGGATTTGAAGGAAGCGTAATCCTTGCCAAGTTCATAAAGTCTGAATGGGTTGGCATAAGGAACGATGACAAGCTGGTTTGGATCTTGTCCTGGGATGTATTCAGCGGAGCTACGCTTGGTGGCAAGGGTGGCGCCCATGACGGAAGCGAGGGCTGGGTCCTTGACCTTGACGACTGGAGGAAGGGTCGGATCCTTCATGATCCAGAAGATGGCGTTGGTTGGCTCTTTGAATTCGAACTCTCTGTTTGGAGTGGCGAAGATGGACTTAACGGTACGGCCGTTGCCATTGGTGATGTCCTCGGTGACAGGGACGATCTTGCCATCAGCATCGACGGTGGCGCCGACATTCTGAATGGTAAGGAAGTATTTGGACTGGTCTCTGGTAAGAGGATAGTCAGCGGTCTTATCAAAGTAGGAAGGCTCAAGGGAGATGGAAGAACCATCGGTGTTGTTGATGATGAAGGCATCATCGTGGAGGACGGTGGTATCGAAACGTCCGCCGTGATCACTTAAAGTGATGGTGGACTTACCAGAACCGGAAAGGCCGAAGACGGAGATGACTTTCTGCTTGCCGCCTTCGAGGTTGAATCTCTTCTGGCCGCCGTGGCAGGAGGTGTAGCCGTGTCTGTTGGCGACGGTCCAGCCAAGGGTAAGGGTGCCTTTCTTGTGCTCGCCGAAGTAGCGCATGCCAAGGAGAACGGCGCAGTTGTTGTCCTTGTCAAAGAGGGCGAGTCCGTCTGGGTAGTCTTTGGTGTAGCAATCTGGATCGGAGTAGATGAATAAATCGCCTTCTCCTTCGATGAGTTTGCTTTCCTTATATAACTTAGTGAAGAATTCGTTGTCGGCATTCTGGAAGTTGAGCATCCAGGAGTAGAGGGTGTTCTCATATCCCTCTGGGACGAGAAGATGGGCTCTCAGCATGAAGTCATGGGCGAGTCCGACATAAGCGATGCCGTGGTACCATTTCTTGGTGTGACCAGCGAAGATGACTTCTCTGACCTGACCGGCATATTTGTCGCGGTTGGTGTCGTCGACAAGTCTCCTCAAACGGGCTTGTCTGCCAGTGATGAAACCGTCATTGAAGAGCAAGACTTTTGCATCTTCTGGGAGGCCGAGTTCCTTGGCCTTCACGACTGGAAGGTCGGTAATGGTGGTACCGGAGGAATTCTTCGCGAGCTCGTAGGCTTCAGCGATGTTCTTGACGGTGTGAACGTTGTTGCGGTAGAAAGCGGCTTCGACAGTTGATCTGAGCCTGGAATAGTATTGGGGCGAGACAGCACCAATCTCTTCACGTTTGAAGTTGTACTTTGTTGACATATCAGTTTGTCCTTCCTATGTATTGGGGAAATTTTTTCAACATATTTCCCATGCTAACATACTAACCTAGTTTCTCGACTTTTTTCCAGCAATTTATATAAATATAACCCCTCAAATATTTGGTTACCGATTTACCGAATTGGAAGCGCTTGCAATTTTTCCCCGAAAAACAGCCAAAATGTGTGGGAATTTCAAAAAATTTTCACAATGTTCTTTTCAAGAAAAACTTGGAAGTCGATAATGTGTGCCATGGAAAAAATTATCGTTCTCGATTTCGGTGGTCAATACAACCAGCTCATCGCCCGTCGCGTGAGACAGTTCAAGGTGTATTCCGAGATCCTCGCATTCAATCACGACCTCTCTGTTCTTTCTGATCCTGATGTCAAAGGCATCATCTTCACCGGCGGACCTAACTCCGTCTACGCCGAAGGCTCACCAACCATCGACAAGAAGATCTTCGAGATCGGCAAACCGATCCTTGGCATCTGCTATGGCGCCCAGCTTATGGCCCATCTCTTAGGAGGGGAAGTCGGAACCGCTGAGAAAGGCGAGTACGGCCCAGTTGGCCTCCATATCAATAGCAAGAGCGATATTTTCGAATCCGTGAACAAAGAACTAAGCGTCTTCATGAGTCACCGTGACCAGGTGAACAAGCTCCCAGAGGGCTTCACGAGGACCGCTTCGACCGATACCTGTCCAAACGCCGCTTTCTCTAGTGAAGCGAAACATTTATATGCCGTCCAGTTCCATCCAGAGGTCACTCACACCGAGCAAGGCCTCAAGATGCTTGAGAACTTCGTCCTCAATGTCTGCGGAGCCAAGCAGGAGTGGGACTCCTCTTACTTCGTCAACAAGAAGATCAAGGAAATCAGAGAGAAGGTCGGAGACCACAAAGTCATCTGTGCCCTCTCTGGTGGCGTTGATTCCGCCGTCACCGCAGCCCTTCTTGAGAAGAGCCTTGGCGACCAGGTCATCTGCTATTTCATCGACCATGGCCTCATGCGCAAAAACGAAGGCGACGAAGTCGAAGCCGTCTTCGGCGAGAAGAGCCGCTTCAAACTCCACTTCAACCGCCTCAACAAAGGCGACCTCTTCTTAGGCCGTCTCGCAGGCGTGAATGAGCCAGAGAAAAAACGCAAAATCATCGGCAAAACATTCATCGATTGCTTCGGTGAGGCTTTGAAGGACGTCGCTAACGGGGCATAC
>JAFXWH010000129.1:0-3175 GCA_017542885.1 Bacilli bacterium
AAGAGCTCACCGATGATGGTTTGGTTGACGTCTTGGATGTTGACTTTGTATTCTGCGCATTTGGTTGCGACAGCGGCTAAAATACCGACAGTATCTTTGCCAACGACTGAGATGATAGCTTTCATGATGGGCTCCTTCTTCTACTTTCTTTTGGGGCTTTTGTCATATAAATAATACCTTATACAAAACCTGAAAAAATTGTTTTTTGGATGAAAGCGCTTTTATCTTTAACCCCCTCTTTTCTTCCCTATAATGAGGAAGTGCGAGAAGCGCAGAATAAAAGGGAATTTCTATGGGCGGATTTTTCGGAGTTGTCAGCAAAAGCGACTGTGTATTTGATCTTTTCTACGGTGTCGATTACCACTCACATTTAGGTACGAGGAGAGCGGGTTTGGCCGTCTTGAATGATGGCAGGATCACCAAAGCAATCCATAAGATTGAGAACTCCCCTTTCAGAACCAAATTCGAGAAAGAAGCCATGGAGATGAAAGGCAAGATGGGCATCGGATGCATCTCCGATTTCGATTCCCAGCCTCTCGTCGTGAGATCAAACCACGGCACCTACGCCATCACATGCGTTGGCAAAATCAACAATTCCAAAGAACTCGAAGAAAGATTTCTTACCAACAACGAACACTTCCTCGAAACCTCAACCGGTGACATCAATAGCACCGAGCTTATCGCCAGCATCATCAACCAAAAGAAAAATCTCATTGAAGGATTGCAGTATGTTCAAGAAGTCATTGAAGGTTCAATGACCGTGCTTCTTCTCAACGAGAAGGGCATCTACTGCTCAAGAGACAAATACGGAAGAACCCCTGTCGTCATCGGCAAGAAAGACGACGGATCATATTGCGTCACATTCGAATCGTTTGCCTACCTTAATCTAGGATACACGGATTATAAAAAACTCGGACCAGGCGAGATTGCCGTCATGAACACCGAAACAGGCGTCAGAACTTTGGTAGAACCGGGGAACAAGATGCGAATCTGCACCTTCCTCTGGATTTACTATGGCTATCCGTCAACCGTCTACGAAGGACTCTCGGTCGAGAAACTTAGATGCAAATGCGGCGAATTCATCGCGAAGCGCGATAACGTCAAACCTGATTCCGTCGCCGGCGTCCCTGATTCAGGTTTAGGCGCGGCGATCGGCTACTCAAATGCCTCAGGCATCCCATTCTCAAGACCATTCGTCAAATACACCCCTACTTGGCCTCGTTCATTCATGCCAACGATGCAGACCAAACGTAACCTCATCGCCCACATGAAGCTCATTCCTATCCACGATTTGATCGATGGCAAGAAGCTTCTTCTCATCGATGACTCAATCGTCAGAGGCACCCAGATGAGGGAGACGACGGAATTCCTTTATAAGTCCGGCGCTGCTGAGGTTCATGTCCGTTCCTCCTGCCCTCCAATAATCTATGGCTGCAAATACCTTAACTTCTCCGCTTCAACGGGCGAGATGGAATTGATCACAAGACGTGCCATCATGGCCCTTGAAGGAAACGTTGAGCCAGAGACGATCAAGAAGTATCTTGACCCAGACGGCAAAGAATATGCCAATATGGTCGAATACATTCGCGAAAAGCTTAACTTCACATCCCTTCGCTTCATGAGACTCGATGATCTTAAAGAAGCCGTCGGAATGGATCCTGATAAAATCTGCACCTACTGCTGGGATGGCAGAGAATAAATAACAAAACAAGGCTCGTAATCATACGGGCCTTTTTTGTAATTAAAAAGCCACATTCAGGATTTCCCGTTTGTGGCTTCAAATGTTATTAGGCGTTAAGAGGTTTGCCGGTTAAGAGTTCGTAACCCTGGAGATATTTGGCGATGGTTTTTTCGACGACCTCTTCTGGAAGGGTCCAGTCATGATCATGGGTCTTAAGCCAATCTCTGGCGAATTGCTTATCGAATGATGGCTGGCTCTTTCCTCTTTCGTATCCTTCAAGAGGCCAGAATCTCGATGAATCTGGGGTGAGCATTTCGTCAGCGACGACGACTTCGCCATTCTCATCAAGGCCGAATTCGAATTTGGTGTCGGCGATGATGATGCCTTTTGTGAGGGCGTAGTCGGCGCATTTCTTATAAAGAGCGATGGTGTATTTCTTTAATTTGGTCGCGTATTCAAGGCCTTTGCCTGGGAATTCCTTTTCAAGGACCTCAACCGATCTTTCGAAGGAGATGTTCTCATCGTGATCGCCAATCTCGGCTTTGGTCGATGGGGTGTAGATTGGTTCAGGAAGCTTATCGGATTCCACTAAACCTTTAGGAAGGGTGATGCCACAGACTGTGCCGTTTTTTTGGTAACTGGCCCAACCGCTTCCGGTGATGTAGCCACGGACGATGCATTCAATAGGGAGCATGGTGAGCTTTTTGCACATCATCGTTCTTCCTTCGAATTTCTCGTTTTGGAAGAATAGAGGCATGTCTTTGACATCGCAGCTGACCATGTGGTTCTTGCAGATGTCTTTCGTGTAATCAAACCAGAATTTTGAGATTTGGGTTAAGACTTTGCCTTTGTTGGTGACGACGTTGTGTAAGATGACGTCAAAACAGCTGATGCGGTCAGTAGCGACCATGATTAAGGTGTCCCCGTTATCGTAGATCTCTCTGACTTTTCCTTCTTTGATAGGTTTCATTTTTGATATCTCCATTTATATCAATTTGATTATATGTCCTGCTTTTTCAATTCAAACATAATAGCGGTTACATTGATAAAATTTCCAAAGCGGTCTTTTGATTAACAAATAAAAAACCACTGGATTTGCAGTGGATTTTTCAATTTTGGTCGCTCTTTTTGCGTTTTTCGAGCTCGATGTTGTTGTTGTAGATGGCGATGAGTCTAGGAAGGTTGTACTTCAAGATGAAGGCAGGAAGGACAATGAGGATGGCGTTTATGGTGGCGACCGGGAGAGCGATCGTTAACCAAAGATTTGATTCCCCGGTATACATCCTCCAGTCACAAAGGATGATGAGGAAGGAAGCAGGAACGCTATAGAAGTGAATGGCGACGCCATATCTCGCCTCCAAGATGAAGCGGGAGATGTATTCGTTGTCGAATGGGGTCGCGACCTTGTTCTTATGGAAGCCGGTGAAGCTGCCGAGTTCAGGAACGAAGTCCTTCCACTTATGCACCTTGAGGAAACGGTAGAACTTTAGTTCT
>JAFXWH010000015.1:0-3434 GCA_017542885.1 Bacilli bacterium
CATCGAGGGCGATTTCGAAAGCGCTTCGGACAAGAGGCGTATCCATGAGTTTTCTCTCGACAAAGGCATAATGTCTAACTTCCTCTTCCCCTTCCTTCTTGATAAGGGCGAAGGCCTCTTTCTTGAGGGCGTCGATGATACGCTGGATGTTCTTATTGGCTAAACCAGCATCGAGGATGCTGCTATCGGTCTTGGATGAGAGATAATAAGCGCCCAAAAGATTGAGATTGGTCTCATAATCCCTGTCCTCAAAGGAAGAGCAGGCTTTCTTTGGATCAAAACCCTCAGGGAATGTGGCTCTTCTTAAGATGATGCCGAGGTTTCCTAAAGCGTATATGAAATCGAGACGGTCCTCATTTTTCTTGCCTTGGATGCCTTTGGAGATCAAAGGGGCTTTTGGCAAAGAAAGGATCGCCTCAAGGGTGGTGTGGTTATGGATCTCGCTATTTTCTAAGAAAACCATCTTATGTTCGCTTTTCTCTTATTAATTATTGTACTTTTTCCCTTTTCCTTACAAGTGAAGCGCTCAAAAAAAGCCTAAGTTTCCTTAGGCCTTTTGTTTTTTTATTCCGCTTCAAGAGGGACGAAATCGAATTTGAAGACGTCGAAGAGTCCTTTATCGACCAAACGGAGATGCGGGATGACGGCAAGAGAGAGGAATGTGAGCGAGAAGAAGGCTTCTTTATTCTTATCGACGCCCATCGCGTAGGCTTTGTCGATTAAGCGCTGGCTTTCTTCTTGGACGACCTCGCTTGGTTTGCTCGACATTAAGCCCGCGATATCGAGTTCGACGGAGTCGACTGTGCCATTCTTCTTATCAACGATGACCATGCCACCGCCGATTCTTCTGAGTTCGTTGGTAGCCTTGAGGAGAGACTCATTGTCATCGCCAAGAAGGATAATGTTATGGGAGTCGTGGGCAACGGAGATACCCATCGCTCCGCCCTTGAAGCCATAGCCTTTGATGAGGGCTTTGCCGATGTTTCCGGTCATCTTATGTCTTTCGACGACGATCATCTTAAGGAGGTCGGTGCCTTCAAGAACAACATCGCCGTCTTTGGAAGCGACTTCCATAATGGCCTCGCCAGTCATGACGCCGCTTGATTCGGTTGTCATGATGCGGGCTTTCTTGGATTTGATCTCGATCTTGAAATCGTCAACGGTGAAATCCTTCACGTGGACGGTGTTCTTGACGAAGTCTGGGATATAACGTTTTGTGGTGTCGAAGAGAGGTTTACCGTCTTTCGCGACGAGCTTGCCATCTTTGAAGACCATCTTGGCGTTGAAGTCCTTGAGGTTATCCATGACGACGAGGTCAGCGAAGTAGAAAGGTGCGATGGCGCCTCTATAACGGAGACGGTAGCATTCAGCATTGTTGAGGGTGGCGATTGCGACGGCGATGATTGGATCAACACCGGCTGCGACGACTTTTCTTAAAGCGTCATCGAGATGTCCGTTCTTCTTGATCTCGGCAGCGTGTTTGTCATCGGTGCAAAGGATGACTCTGCGGTAATTCCATGGAGTGATGGCTTTGGTAAGCTCCATGCTTCTTGTGTAGGAGCCGACGCGGAGATGGGTGTAAACGCCTTTGGAGATCTTCTCTTTCATCTCCTCGACGGTGACGGATTCGTGGTCAGTCATGATGCCACCGCAAAGATAGCCATTGAGCTGGTCGCCCTGCAAGAGAGGAGCGTGGCCATCGATGACCTTATCCGCTTCATGGGTGGCTTCGAGTTTCTTAAGAGTATCTGGATCGCATCCGATGACGGAAGGATAGGCCATGAATTCACCAAGGCCGTTGATGTCTTTATCAGTGATATTGTCGGCGATGTCTTGGCCATTAAGGATGGCACCGCTTGTTTCGAATGGGGTGGCTGGAACGCAGCTAGAGAGCTGGACTTTGATGTCGAGAGGGACGTTTTTGGCGGCTTCGACGACGTAATGGATGCCGTTCATGCCAAGGACGTTCGCGAGCTCATGAGGATCGGCGATGATGGTTGTCGTGCCATGTGGGACGATCATCGAGGCGAATTCCTCTGGGGTGCTTTGCGAGGATTCGATATGGACGTGGCCATCAATGAGGCCTGGGATGACGGTCATTCCAGCGATGTCGTATTCGGTTTTGCCTTTATAGCCTTTGCCAATGCCGACGACGCGGTCATCTTTGATGGCAATATCGCCTTCTTCGACTTCACCATCGAAGAGATTGACGTATTTGCCGTTTTTGAGAAGAACGTCGCATTCGGTCTCTTTCAAAGCGGCTTTGATGTATTTCTCAAGCATTAGTTGTTTCCTCCCCTACATAGGAAAACACCACAAAAACCCTTCTGAGGATCAGATGGGTTTGAATAAAGTGTTATTCATAACTGACGATATTATCACATGCGCGGAAGGCAATTTCTTATTGAAAGCGGTATCAAAGATGAAAATGGCTTGCTAAGAAACAAAAAAAGCCCTGCAAATCAGGGCTTAATTTGTAACTGGTCGAGATGATGAGATTCGAACTCATGATCTTCTGCTCCCAAAGCAGACGCGGTAACCAAGCTGCGCTACATCTCGAACATTGGCGCGCCAGACAAGATTCGAACTCGTGACCCACAGATTCGTAGTCTGTTACTCTATCCAGCTGAGCTACTGGCGCACAATTCGCTCCTCTTTCATAGAGCGCCCATAAATAATATTACTTCAACTAAAAGTTGGCAAGCGAATAATAGAGATTTTCTACGAGTTTTAAAGAAAAAGAGGCGCCTCCCCTTTTAAGCGGAATGAAGCGCCCCTACTTGTCTTTTTATCTTTCTTCCCATCCAGTGATATCAGGGATGTCGATCGATTTGACTGCGCCATAGGAGAAAGACATGGCGATAGTGCGGGAAACGACACCTGCATAGGGATCCATGGTTGAGTATGTGACGTTTCTGACAAGGCCATGCTCAGCATCAGCGACGAAGGAGAGCCAATGCTTATCGCCCTCATTAGTGTGTCTGCTGATTTTGAGGGTGAAGCGGGTCTTTTCTTCGCCAAGATTATCTTTCTTCGCATCGAAAAGGGCCTCTTTCTCTAACTCTGGGTTAACTTTGACTTCATCTTTGAAGGACTCGAGAAAGTCGATATAACTGATGAAGTTCTTATACTCTACGTCGTAATCCTCGGCGTTGTACTTGAACCAATGGGATTTGCTCTCGTTATATTCATAGGCCACGGTTTTCCAGCCGTCTTTGTTGAGGAAGGCCCAGGTGTCGAGGTCTTCGCCTGAGTCGATCGAATGGCTTGTCGAAGCGCAGATATACTCGGTTCTGAATCTACCATCCCCTAAGTCCATGACGACCTTCATGTTGTCGTATTCGTAGGTCTTCTCGAAGAAGGCTCTATACATCTCAAGCGTCCCTTCGTAGTCTTTGGCGTTCGTTCTCCCTAACCCACAGGAAGAGAGAGGG
>JAFXWH010000130.1:0-3713 GCA_017542885.1 Bacilli bacterium
GCAAGCGACCCAGTTGCCGCTTACGAAAGATGCATCAAAGATTTCTTAGGAGAATAAAAATGGAAAACATCGATCAATTAATTGCTAAAGACTTACTCAGCATCAAGGCTGTCTTCTTCAGCCCAAACAAACCATTCACCTGGGCCAGCGGAATCAAATCCCCTGTCTATTGCGACAACCGTCTCACCCTCACTGCCCCAGCCGTCAGAAGCGACGTTGAAAACGCCTTAGCCGAGACCATCAAAAAGAACTACCCAGAAGTCGAAGTCCTTATGGGTACCAGCACGGCTGGTATCGCCCACGCTGCCATCGTCGGCCACATCATGAATCTCCCAATGGGTTATGTCAGAAGCGGGGCCAAAGACCATGGCAGACAGAACCAGATCGAAGGCAAACTTGAGAAAGGCCAGAAGGTCGTCGTCGTTGAAGACCTTATCTCCACTGGCGGAAGCGTCCTCGAAGTCGTCGACGTCCTTAGAGAAGCCGGCGCTGAGGTTCTTGGCATCGTCTCCATCTTCACCTATGGCATGAAGAAAGGCTTAGAGAGACTTGCCGCTGCAAACGTTAAGAACATCTCCCTCACCAACTTCGACGTCATCGCCTCCGTTGCCGCCGAGGAAGGCTACATCGAAAAGAGCGACATTGAGCGCTTAATCAAATTCAGAAACAATCCAAGCGACGAGAGCTGGATCAAAGGTGAATAAAGATGCGCAGCGTCATCGATATCGTTGATTTATCGGTCGAGGAGATCGAAGCCCTTTGCAAGAAGGCCATCGACATCTCCGAGAACCCAGAGAAGTATAGCGAGGCCTGTAAGGGCAAGAAACTCGCCACGCTTTTCTATGAGCCATCGACGAGAACCCGTTTATCTTTCACTGCTGCCATGATGGAGCTTGGCGGAAACGTGCTTGGCTTTGCTGGCGCGAGTAACTCCAGCGCCGCCAAAGGCGAAAGTTTTGCTGACACCGCTAAGACCGTCTCTTGCTATGCCGACATCATCGCCATGAGAACCACCCAGGAAGGCGCAGCTCTTGTTGCCTCCCGCGCCGGCTCGATTCCAGTCATCAATGCTGGTGATGGCAGACACTGCCACCCAACCCAAACCATGGCGGATTTGCTGACGATTTATAAAGAAAAAGGCGGTTTTGATAACCTTACCGTCGGTTTCTGCGGAGACCTTAAACTCGGTAGAACCGTCCACTCCTTATTAGCCGCTTTATCTCGCTACAAGAACATCAAAGTCGTCCTCATCTCTCCAAAAGAGCTCAAGCTTCCTGACTATGTCAAAGAAGACATCCTTGAGCCAAACCACATGGAGTATGTCGAAACCACTTCTCTTGAAGAGGCTATGCCTTCCCTTGATGTCCTTTATATGACCCGCATCCAAAGAGAGAGATTCGATGATCTTGCGGAATACGAAAGACTCAAGGACAACTACATACTCACCGTCGATAAACTCTCTACCGCGAAGAAAGACATGATCATCATGCATCCTCTTCCACGCGTCAACGAGATCAGCGTCAAAGTCGACGATGACCCAAGAGCCTGCTACTTCAAGCAATGCTTGAATGGCAAGTACATGAGAATGGCTCTCATCCTCCTCCTTCTTGATATCGCGAAGAAGAACCCTGTTAAGGAAGATGTCTTCGCTAACAAAGGCTATATTCACAGTGAACACAAATGCGACAATCCTAAGTGCGTGTCCGCGGGTGAGCAAGAGCTTGAGCCACTCTACAAGAAGATCGATGAAGAAGGCCATCTCAGATGCGTCTATTGTGACATCGGTGAGCCAAGCAAATAAAAAGAGCAAAAGAAAAGAGACTGTGATTCAGCCTCTTTTTTGTTTGCGTGGTTGTTTAGAAGAAGACGCCTTCGGATTCCTGCTTCATTGCTAAGCTGGCAGTGAATGGGATACGAGTGGTGTAGCCTTCTTTGGCAGCGACATACTTCTTGGCCCAAAGGCTGAAGATCTCGGTGTTCCAGTGATTGACGGTGTCATTATAGACTTCGCGGGCAGCAGTGATTTCCTGCTGGAGGTAGGAGTTCTGCTGCATGACGGCGGCGATTTCCTGGTGAGCCTTGAGTTCTGGGTATTTCTCGAAGGCGATGTTGATCTTCTTGTCGATGTTCTCAAGAGTGGTCTGGAGTTCGTTACGGGCAACATCTGGATCGATGCCGGCGCGGGCTTTGGCGATGTTGGTGAAAGTATCTTTATCTAAGTCAACGGCCTTGTCGAGAAGCTTGGCGGCGTTCTTGAGGATGGTGACGCGCTGGACCATGTAGTTGTCGATGGTTGAAGCGTCGTGCTGGATCTTCTGCTCAAGCTGTTTGAAGTAGGTCTTGGCTTTGGCTTTCTTGAACATGTAGACGATACCGCCGATGATGAAGAGGAACCAAACTCCGATGTTGATGAATTTGTCCATGCCATCAAGCTCGACTGGAACTTTCTTCTCGATGACGTGAACGCGTAATCCTTCGGTATTTTCCAAGGACTTGTCTAATTCGTCTAATTGTGGTGCCATTGTTATTCTCCTTTGTGATTGGCTTTATATTAGCACCCTTAGGGTGCAAATAAACATATTATTTGTCGACAAAGTATTCGACCAAGGTGTCGTTTAACTCTTCTAAGAAATCCTCGTTGCCCTCGAAGATGGCCATGAGACCCCTTTCGAAGTGGGTCATCGCGGCTCTAAGAGGCGAACCGCCGAAATTGCTGTCCTTGCCTTCGAGGTAGGCTTTACGGGAAGCACCGACCTTGGCGATACCCATATTCGAGATCTTATGGACCTCGTCATATCTGATCCAGTGAACTGGAACAGAGTGCCAGGATCCATCTCCTCCGAAGACGGAAACGTAATCGACCATAGGGACCTCGACGAAGGACATGGCGTTGACTCTGACTGAGTCTCCACTGCCTCTCCTTGAGGCGGACTCCGCTTTCAAAATCAATGGCAAATCCCGTCCGGCTCCGTCTGGAATGAAGAGCATTGGGTCTAGGCCGTTAGCAAGTGTCTCTTGCTCGAAGCTTGAGAAATTGGAACGATATGGGGTCTTGAAGATATAGTCGTATGGCTTATGAATCTGGTAGAGAGGGACGCTGATGACCGGAGCGAGATCGAAGAAGAGATTCATGATGAACTTGTCACAATATGCGACAAAGTCATCTTTCATCTTCGAAAGGTCGTATCCCATGAAGTTGGTTGGGGAAGAAGAGTAATCGAATCTCTGGGAGTGCTCGCTTCTCACAACGGTGATCATGTTTTTCTTGTAGATCGAGAAATCGTCTCCGTAAGGCTCAGGGTTCTTCATGAGATCAAGGGTGTTCCTGATGGCGAGAGGAGTATAGAGAAGACGGAACTCAACTTCGTTGTTTCTGTCATATGCGCCGAAGAGAGCGTCGAATTCGTCATCGCCCATCTTGGTGAAGTTCTCGCTGATATTACCAAGGTCTTTGACCTCTTCCTTGTCGAGTTTCTTGATTCTCTTCTTAATGAAGCTCTGTCTTTCCTTTTCGCTCATCTTCTCGGCATGGACCGGGGTGCGGGAGAATCTCAAATGAGGAGCGGCTTCGGAGCCATAGACAAGCTGGGTGATGGCGGTATATCTAGGAGCCGGTTTCTTAACGTAGGCGTGGAGCGTCTCCGAATGATGATGCGTCTGAATACGGCCTTGGCTATCGCGTGAGGTTGTCGTCCAGTGAATCGTCAAAGTGC
>JAFXWH010000016.1:0-2892 GCA_017542885.1 Bacilli bacterium
CCTCTCATGGAATCGTTCATGGTTTCGATGCACTCATCGATATCCTGGCCATCGAAGCTCGCCATGGAGAGAGCGCTATAGGCCTCGACGACGCTCTTGGAATGAAGGACATAGACCTTGCTCTTTCCATAGAGCTTTCCAGCTTGCTCAGCGGTAAGGATGATATTGCCGTTATTTGGGAAGACGATGATGTTGTCGGCATTGGCCGCATCGAAGGCTCTGATGAAGTCATCGGCGCTTGGGTTCATGGTCTGACCACCGCTGACGATCTGATTGGCACCCATGTTGAGGAAGAGCTCGGTAATGCTTGGAGATGGCGAAACAGCGACGATCTGAACGGCCTGACGCTTCTCGTTGGCGACGATATGCTCAGTTGGCTTCTCCTCTTCGATTGGCATCTCTTTGAGAAGCTTCTCGTTATGCTGAATGGACATATTCTCCATCTTGAAAGTGACGAATTCGCCGAACTTTTGGGCATATTGGATGGCTTTCCATGGCTCTTTGGTATGGACGTGGACTTTGACGATCGTCTTCTGTTTGAGAGCGACGATTGAGTCGCCGATTCCCTCTAAGAAATGAATCATCTCTTTGAGGTCAAAGGATTTTGGATCGCACTTCGAGTTAAGAAGCTGAAGGATGAATTCGGTGCAGTATCCGTAATCGAGGACGGAATTCTCATCGAATGGGATCTTCTCATCGGTAGCAACAGAGTTGGTTGGACCATTGAACTCGGCATCAGCGACTTCTTCGCCAACGACGTATTTGCCCATGCCTTCCATGATGTAGACAAGACCTGCTCCACCGCTATCGATGACACCGGCCTCTTTGAGGACTGGGAGAAGATCTGGGGTTCTGTCGAGGGAAAGCCTCATCTCACGGAGAAGGTCTTCGAATAAGGTTTCGAAATCATTGATATGAGAAAGGTTGTCCATGATATAGACGGTTGACTCACGAGCGACGGTGAGAACGGTGCCTTCGACTGGATGGACGACGGCTTCGTAGGCCTTTGAGGTTCCGCTTCTAAGAGCGCTGGCGAATTGGGTAACGTTAGCGGTCTTGAGGTTGCTAAGAGCCTCGGAAATGCCCTGGAAGAACTGGCTGATGATGACACCAGAGTTGCCGCGGGCGCCTAAAAGCATGCCACCAGCGAGCTTTTCCGCCACGTCTCCGATGGAATCGAAGTTGGCATCTTTCATGGCATTAACGCCACCGGTAAGGGTAGCGGCAATGTTGGTTCCAGTATCGCCATCTGGGACAGGGAACACGTTGAGATCGTTGACTTTCTCGTAGTGATTCTTGAGGTCGCGATAACCGTTAAGAACCATTTCTGAGAAGATTTTTCCGGTAATAGTCTTCATATTCGAATTCTCTAAATAGAGGTAAAGGGTTTATTTTTCTCCGACGACGGTGACTTCTTTGCCATAGAAGTAGGCAGAGATGGTTCCAGGACCGGTTGAAGCACCGACGATAGGTCCAATCATGCCAACATAGATGTCTTTTGGTTTGGCAAGCTTAAGGATTTCCTGTTTGAGCATCTCAGCACCCTCTGGATCGACGATGTGGCCGATGTAAATGGTGCTGTTTTCGATGTCTTCGCATCCTTCGACGGTCATCTTGGCGACTTCCTTAATGGATGGGAGACGGCCTTTGACCTTCTTGATGGCAAAGTTATGACCCTTGGCATCGCTGATAAGGATTGGTTTGACGCCGAAGAGATTTCCGAAGAAAGCGGCGGCAGCGGTAACACGGCCGGCGGCTTTGAGGTATCTAAGGGTTTCGCAAGAAGCGACTTGGTTGAATTTGAGACGTTCTTTCTCAAGCCAAGCACCAATCTCGTCGACACTCTTTCCAGCGTTGGCAAGCTCTCTGGCTTTGATGCCCATAAGACCCTGGGCGTAACCAGAAACTAAAGAGTCAATGCAAACGACTTTGCAGTCCTTATATTTTGGGTTGAGTTTATCGGCAACCTGGTGGGCAACGTTGATCGAAGCGCTGAGGCCGCTGGAGCAGGAGATGTAAAGGACATCCATGCCCTGATCCAAGTATTTGGTAAATTTGGTTTCGTATTCCTGAACGGTAACGGCTGAAGTATAGATTCTTCTACCCTCAGTCAAGACCTTATAAAGCTCTTCTGGCTGGACACCGGCATCCCAGTCAAGGGAAGCAGGGATTTCCTTGCCATCATAGCTGATATGCATAGCGCAATAATCATCAATTCCGTACTTCTCACGGAGCTCGGCGTTAAGGTCGCCGGTTGAGTCAATGAGAATGGCAATCTTATTCATTTAAAAATCCTCCAATGGGTTTACTCGAATATTATCGTCTAAAGAGGAAGAAAGAAAATAGGGAAAAAGGAATGAATATTTGAGGGGAAATTCTTTATGCGCGCGTCTTATTAAATGTATGGAAGCAAAAAGCACGAAAATAATAATGTTTTGCGAAGTTTTTTCGGCAAATCCAGTGTGTTTTTCATTTACAAAATAGGAATTGTTACTTATTTTATTTAGTGGAAAAATATTCATATTTTCTTTACAAGTTACACTAGAAAGGGGAACAGGTAAAGACTGAAAAAATTCACTCAAAAAAGAAAACGCCTGTAATATTTCAAGCAAATATTTGTTTAGTAGATAATTTTCCACTAAAATATAGAAAGGGTGTTATATGTTTAAGGAAAGGCAAAAAGAGATCAGCCAACTTAAAGGCTTCCTAAGTAAAACCGGCTATGGTGCATGCCTGGTTTACGGAGACAAAAACGTCGGTAAAAGTTCGCTTGTCCATACGGCCACTAGAGGTATTCTAGCAACCAAAGTTTACCTACATATTGACAGCGAGAATAAAGACACCGTTCTTAACCATATCAGAGCCAAGTGCATCGAGGCTTTTCCTAATATA
>JAFXWH010000131.1:0-46666 GCA_017542885.1 Bacilli bacterium
AAGTTTTCGACCTGAATTCTTAAATTCTCACGGGTTTTGTCAGGTTTTTTGAGAATTTTGATCTTCGCTAAGAAGCCGATGCCGTAGTGCATGATGAAGTTATGGAACTTGTGGGAATAGCTCATTAAGAAGAGCAAAAGGATGACCGCGACGTTGACCGCGAAGCCAAGGATGATGAGAGGAAGCATCGTGATGGTGCCATCCCATCCGAAGAGGGAGAAGTTCTCGATCTTGAAGGATTTGATGGACCAGATATCGTTCCACTCAAAGATGAGGGCGAAGACGTCGAAGATAATGAGGGCGGTTTGGTAAAGGATGAACCACATGACCATGATGGATGCGGCGTTCGAAACCTCGATGCCCTGCTTCTTCATCGTGTAGACCTGCATGACCTGACCGCCGCTCGCGCCAGGAGTGACGTTGTTATAGAAGGCGCCGATCATCGCGTTGGCCAAGCCTTGGTGGAAGTAGTACTTCCTGGTATAAAGACGGCAGAAAACAAGAATGATGAGGGCCTCAATGCAGTAGGAAAGGAACATGAGGCCAGCGATAACGGCAAGCCAAAGAGGATCGCCATTCGCGAGAGCGTTTCCGATGATGCCAAAACCTTTCTGGATGTCGCCTTCACCTGCGGAGTAAAGCGAAAGAACCAAAGAAAGAATGGTCAAGAAAGTGACGAGGAGAAGGCTGAAAACAGCCGTCTTTTTACTCGACTTCGGTTTTTCTTTTTTGGGAGCTTCGAATATGAATTGCTCTTTTTTCGCCATAGATAAAAACGTTTAGTCTCAATTTCGAGACTAAAAGAATTCTAGCACGAGTATCGCGTTAGATACACCTACGCGTGTATGAGCCTAGCTGAGAAGGAACTTAATATCTTCGATATTGAGCCTAGAAATGGCTTCGTCTCCGCTTTTGATTACTTGATTATAAAGCTCACGCTTGTTTTCTTGAAGTTGAACGACCTTCTCTTCGATCGAATTGTGGCAAATCAGTTTCACAACGGAAACTGGCCTCTTCTGTCCAATGCGGTAAGCGCGGTCTGTGGCCTGCTCTTCCGCAGCGACGTTCCACCATGGGTCGAGATGGAGGACGATGTCCGCTCCATGGAGGTTAAGACCGGTGCCTCCAGCCTTAAGGGAAACGAGCATAACGTTGACGTCGTTCTTGGTGTTGAAAGACTCGGCCATGCTAAGTCGATCATCGGCTTCGACACCGCCATAAATGTAGTAGGATTTCGTTCCTGCTTCTTTTAAAAGAAGGGAGAGGTGATCGAGGACCTTTGTGAAGGATGAGAAGACAAGGACTTTGTGTCCTGCTTCTAAGGCCACGCTTATATAAGAGAGGGCGTACATCATCTTGGCGGATTCCTCGCTGAAACCATCAAGGAACGCGGATGGGTCAACGCAGACTTCACGGAGTCTAGTGAGCAATGGCAAAACGGAGAAGAGACCTTTCTCGGAATACTTGTCTCCCTTGGTCGGGTCTTCCCTCTTCTGCTTTATCTTGTTCCTCGTGTCGATGAGGATGGCGTCGTAATACCTTCTCGCCTCGTCGTTCATCGTGATGGTGATGATCTCGGTTGTCTTCTTCGGGAGGTCTTTAAGAACTTCCGCTTTGGTTCTTCTGAGGAGGAATGGAGTGATCTTCTTCGATAATGACGCTCTGGCTTTAACCTGATCTCCAGCAAGGATGTATCTTGTCTTGAAGATATTGAAAGAATCGAGATATCCAGGCATCAAAAAGTCAAATATCGCCCACAAATCAGCCATGGAATTCTCAATTGGGGTACCCGTGAGAGCAAATCTAGAGGAGGCGTTCAAGGCACGTACTGCCTTAGATTTAAGGGCGGCGCCGTTCTTGATGTACTGAGCCTCATCGACGATAAGAATCTCGAACTGTTTGTTCTTATAAAGAGCCTCGTCGTTTCTGAGCGAGTCATATGAGGTGATGAAGAAGGATTTCTTGTTGTTCTTGATCTTGGCGATAGCCTTGATTCTCTCGTCCTTCGTTCCATCGATGACGGAAGCTTCAAGCTCTGGTGCCCAGCGTTTGAATTCACTAAGCCAGTTATAGATGACGCTCTTTGGAGCGATGATGAGGGATGGCTTATCTTCGCTAAGTCCTTCCAAGAAGGAAATGACCTCAAGAGTCTTTCCTAAGCCCATATCATCGGCAAGGATTCCGCCTAAACGATACTTATGGAGAACGGAAAGCCATTTGATACCGGCTTCTTGATATGGCCTCACAACGCGTTTGACTTCTTTGGTTAGAGAAATCTCCGCCTCCTTGAAGTTAGAAATGTCATCGACGATCTGACCGACGAATTCATTGAACTCAATCTTGGTTCCTTCTTCTTCGAGAGCGAGTAATTTGAAGGCTTCGTAGATTGGCTGTTCCTCCACTTCCATCTTGTTGTCCATCTTCACGGACTCTTTGATTTCGGAGGCAGTGCTTAAATCCTCATCCTTCAATAGGATGTAGTCGCCACGGAGGAGAACGTATTTCTTCTTCTTTTTGTAAGAGTCGAGGATCTTTGAGATCTCTTCTGCGCTGAATTGTTTAGATTTGATGGAGACCGAAAGCCAGTTGATGTTGTTCCTGATGCTTACAGAGAAAGAATCAGGTCTTCTGACTTTGGCGTTCTGGAGTTTTTCTGAAAGAAGAACATCGGCGATGCTCTTGAGCTTTGTGAGATCTTGCTGCAAGAACTTAAGGATCTTGTCCTGGTCTTTGAGAGCGCCGTTCTCAAGGCCTCCGACGTTCTCAAGCTCTTTATCGAATGCGCTTAATGTGGCCTTGTAGTAATAATTGTCATCAAACTCATCCCTGTCTTTGATTTCACCAAAGAGGCTATAGATGGTTCTGAAGGTGATATGACCTTCTTCATTCATGTCGAGATAGAGGGCGATACGGAGTCTGTTCTCTTCTTTCGGCATAGTTCCGTTAAGGGAGTATTCCAAAGGAATCTTCTCGAAAATGATGTCTTTGATAGCGGAGAGATCAACGTCTTTATGCTCTAAGAAGAACGCGTACACCTTGCCCATCGTCTCGTTCGCAAATTTATAGACCTCGATGAGACCCGCTCCTTTATCAAGGAGAATGATGTACTCGGAATTGACGAAACTTCTGAACATCTCAACCGTTCTAAGAGGCGGCTGAAATTCCAGTTCCTCGGTAGGAAGGACTTTGTATCCGGCTTGATGCATCTCAGAGTCGACGTAGAACTGATCGCTTCCGAAATGAACATATTTGCCACGGACGATATTCAAAAGCTTAGCGACCTGGCTGATGCTTAAGGTAACTGGGGTGCTGGTGTTATATTCCTGTCTGCGGTTACAGACATTCACGAAGAACTTAAGGATCTCAAGGCTCGTCTCATCAAAAACTTCAGGAGATGGCATGAGGGAATATCTTCTGAACTTATAGACCTCACCGTTAACGAAACAGCTGATAAAGGTCTTAAGGTTCTCAATCTTGATGGATTTGTCATCCTCGTCATTGAGAACGATCTCAGCGGTGAACTTATTCTCATCAATGATTTGTCTGAAGGTCAAAGCGACCTCAATCTTTCCAAGCGGAGTGTACTTCTCTTCTTCCTCTTCTTTGGCTTTTTTCTTCTCATCAACCTTGATAAAAGCCAAAAAATCCTTGCGAATCCTTGCTCTTTTTTCAATTTGTGAGGAAGAAAGAGGGAGTATTGGCTTAATCAAATTAGCGATTGGCTTATAGATTTCGGTTAGCTCACTCATTGAGGCTTTCATCTCTTTTTCGTAGAGATAGACATAGAGGGCTTTCTGCTCAGCAAGGAGACCTACGAAGGAAGAGTTCCTGTCGATGTGCTCCACCGCTTTACCATCGCCTGCTACTTCGAGATAGATGTAACGGGATTCATTTGGCGTTGAGTCTCTGGAGTAGGCTTCATAGACAATCGCTTCGTTATCTTTGTCGTAGGAGAGAGCAATTCCAAAAGCACCCTTCTCTAAGAGAGCGAGCGTCTCCATGACTAGAGGGTTCTTTTTGTATTCAGCGCAAAGCGCTTTCCCTATTTGCCCAGCCTTAGTGAGAAACATGCGTCACCTCGTATGGGTAAAAACCCGCTTTAGAAAGCATATTGTTACGGCCTGCGATTGAGAGCCAGATAGAACGGTATTCGTTATTCGAAGAGATGCTCTTTAGGATGAGAGGCTCAAACATAGCCGTATCCAAAGAGAAGTCGTGAGAGTAATCGAGATAGAGAAGGCCATAGAAGAGGTCATCCATCATTTCCCTGTTCTTGGCTTTTGGGTCTGAGAGTTTCTTTTTGATGAGATTGATGACTTTGTCTTTGGTTTCCTCATCGATATCCTCACGGCAAAGATAGACTTCCTTGCAGGAAAGCTTCTTGATTGAAAGGGAGCGCATATGCTCAGGGAAGAGAGAGCCATCGCGAAGAAGTACGGCGTTGAGGAATGACTTATTAGCCAAGGTTGGCGAGATTCTTGGGGCGAGTTCTTTGAATCTCTTGTCACTGAGGAACTTCCTTAAGCGAAGATAGGAATCGAAATCGCTGTCGAACTCATAGAAGGCATCAAGAAGGAAAGCCTCTGCTTCTTCTTCATGGCCCATCTTCACAAGATATTCGTAAGTGGATTCAGGAATGTATTTCTGGTTGTGATTCTTGTTGAGGAACTTCACAAGCCTCGTGATGGAGCCAAGGTCTTTGAGACTAAGGGCTGCCTCGAGAGCCTTCTTATAGAAAAGTGGATTCGAGGACAATGGAACATTATCGATAAGGGCAACCGCGAAAGGCGGGAAGATCGGAAGGTCTCCTCCAGGGGTTTTGACCGCACTGCTGTTGAGAAGGGAAACGGCGATATCCTTGTCCGTGTCGTAGACCTTCATGAAACCGACTTGAGCAGCATAAGAATACTTCTCTTCCATAAGAAAGGCATTGAAGACCTCACCTAGAGAATAGGCACTTAATCCATCTGCGGTCTTGAGTGTGTTCGCGATGAAATCGCATAACTGCTCTTGGCTGTAACGTAAGTTGTCGATGGCCTCGACGAAACATCTATTAACCCCACCGCCTACATCTCCGTAGTAGAAGGATTTGTAACACGTGGATGCGTATAAGGACGTGGCTTTATCTAATTCCTCAGGAGTCAATTTGGCCCTTAAGGCAATAAGCTCTTCTTTCGCTCTACGAAGACCATCAAGGGATTTCCTCTGATAAGCGGCCTCAATCGAATCGACGATTCTCTTATATGTTCCTTCTTCGATTCCCTTAACCTTCTTCTCAAGCTCTTTGGCTTCAGAATCGCTTAGAGCAAGAAGGACAGCGGCTTCGTGTTTGCAGTCATGCGGATATGGGCAAGAGCATTCCATGCTTTCGACATTGCCATCGATCCCGAAAACAATGTGGACTTTGTAGGCTTTCCCCTTTGATCCTTCGACTGATGCATGAACATGATTCTGCGTATTCAAAATGATGCGGACTTTGCCGTTCTTGAAGTAGTCTTTTCCCCTGGCGATTATCTCAGGAGCAAATTGTGTGAGTTTGTTTGAATACAGTTTCACGAGGATATCTTATACCCTCATCCGTTACTAGCAAAATCTTTTAAATCGTCGAAATTTGTTATTTTTGAACCTGTACTCGCTTTCAAAAACTGAAAAATGCTATACTGAACCTCGTTTATGAGACAGAAAACAAGAATACTAAGCTGCTATTGTGACAAGACCGGAAACTGCCGTCTTTCTCACCTTCTTAAGATCATCCAGGAAATAGGCGCAAGAGACATCGCCGCAAGAGGCTTTGGCAAAGACAAGATCTTCGACCAGGGCATGCGTTGGGTCATCTCGAGAATCGCCACAAAGGTGAACCGCATCCCTGCTTATGATGAGGAGATCGAGGTCGTCACCTTCCCAGAGCCACCGAAATGGTTCTTCCTCCCTCGTTACACCGTCGTTCTCGATAAGGATGGCAACGTCCTTCTTGAAGACGAAACCATTTGGGCCGTCATCGACTCAAAGACCAGAAAGCCAGTCCTCCCGAGTCAGATCAATCTTGATATCGAATACAAAGACGAACGTGAAAAGACCTTAGCGGTCGATAGCAAAATCGTTCCTCTTGAGACGGATAAGACGCTCGACAGAAAGATCCTCTTCACCGACTGCGACATCAACCAGCACATGAACAACACCGTTTATGTGGAATGGGCCTGCGACCTTCTTGGAGGAGAATTCCTTAAGAGCAAGAAACTTGTCGATTGGCGTATGGCTTACCATACCGAAGCTATGGAAGGCGAGACCATCACGATGCGTTACGCCCTAAAGGACGACACCCTTTACGTCATCGGACAAGTAGGCGAAAGAAAAGTCTACGAAGTCTGGATGAAATTCGAATAATCTCAGCAAAACCTAAATATTTTTATGCTTGGGCGGAGGAAACTTCGCCCTTTTCTTGTAAGCGGCAGATGGCCATGAAGGCCGTATAGGCATCGTGTTTGACGATGAGGTTTGGTCCTTTTCTCTCAACGAGATTTCTCTCGGTTAAGTCTTTGATGATCTCCATGATCTTCTCGTCTTTCGCTATCTCGCCATAGATTGGGAGAGCCTCGTGTTCTTTGGATTCACCTTTGAAGATGGATTTGACGAGGTCGAGAGGAAGCCTATCGACATTGTCATTCAAAGCGAGTTCACAGAGAGTGACTATGGTCGCACTTTCTTCGAAAGAGAGATGAAGGGCATCAAGATATTCGGAAAGGTTCTTGTTCTGGAACTTCTCTAATATCTCAGCGTCAAACGGAAGAGGATCATCAGTGTAATTGAGAGCCTCTCTTGCTCCGCCTTCATAAGGAATCTCATCCATGAAGGTGTCGACTGGCTTCTCGCTTTCGTTTTTGATTTCGTAATCGTTCGCGTAGAGGATGCAGTCTGAGATATATGGGTTACACATCCTGCACTGATCGTTGAGGATATTGAAAGCTTCAATCGTATAGCCTTTGTTCAGCTTGTATAAGCCTAAGGTCGCATAGAAATATGAATCTTTTGCGAAGCAATAGTCATCAATGAACTCTCTAATCGCAATATCGTCGCCTAAGCCCACCAAGGCTTTGAAGAGGATGCGCCTGGCTTTGTAGTTGTCTTTGATATCGAGCATGAGCATCTCTTTGCCTAGAGACACGGCGATCTGATATTCCCCTGCCATATAGAACTGCTCCATAAGGGACTTGGTGAAACGGAGGAATGAGGCGGTCGTAGTCGTCTCAAAGAATTTGCCAATATAGGATTTGTAATTCTCATCCTTGGTGAAAAGGTCGAGGCCCTTGGTTTGAATATCTAAGCCCTTTGCGGCATATTCGTTGCTGTTCTTGGATTCGAGAGCGAGGAGCTCACTTCGAGCATCGAAGTTGAGAGGGTCAAGTTCGATGGCTTTCTTGAAACTGGCTTTGGCCTCTTCTTCGTTGAGAGTGTTCTCGCCTTCGTAGAAGGCTTTGTACGATTCTGAAACGTCTTCGCCTTTTTTCCCGAAAATTTCCGGATGGTTGGCTATATAAGGAGTGAGATCATCAAAAGTTTGGATCTCGTCCCTATGAGCGGCAGCGTATTCGCTCAAAATATAGATCATCTCGTCGGTCGTACGTTTCATAACTAAGATGATTTTACCATTATTTCTCTTCCAATATCACTTAGCGAAAAAGCGTCAATTGGACGAAGCATATACTCTATGTATATAATTAGTCGTTTTCAAAACTAAATGAATTTTACGAACAAACCTAAAGTCATAGTGGTCGGAGCTGGCGTTGCCGGTCTCACGACGGGGATCTATCTCCTCGACAATGGTTTTGACGTGGAAATTTACGAGAAACACTACGTCCCTGGCGGAGAATGCACCGGCTGGTATAGAAAAGGCCAGTACATCGATGGCTGCGCCCACTGGATCGTTGGTACTGAGCCGTCAAGCGAGCTCTACCCTCTTTGGGAGCATGTCGGCGCGTTTGATGGCAACCCAGAGGTTTTCCCAACCGAATACTTAACGAAATTCCAGCTAAGCGATGGCAGGTTCTTCACCTTCTATAGCGACCTCGACAAACTTGAGAATGAGTTCCTCACCTTCTTCCCAGAAGACAAGAGGGCCATCAAGAGATTCCTCAACACCGTCAAGGTCTATCGTTTCACCCACATCCCAGTCAAGAAGCCTCTCGACCTCATGAACTGGTTCCAATATATCGCCTATGGCCTTTCCCTTTTGCCGATGGCCTTACCATTCGCCCACTACAAGCACGTCTCGCTTGAAAGATATATCAGACACTTCAAGAACGAAGACCTTAAGAGCATCTTCTTAAGATTCCTCGATCCTGGATATAACATCCACTCCTTCTTCTATGTCTGCCAGACTTTCTCCAAAGGAGACGCTGGCGTTGTCGAAGGCGGTTCCCTTGCCATGATGCAAAGGGTTGCCGAGAACTTCAAAAGAAAAGGCGGAAAGCTTTTCCTTAGCACCCCAGTCGATGAGGTTCTTGTTAACAACAAGACCGTGTATGGCATCCGCTTAGCAAGCGGAGAAGAGCTCCGTGCCGACTATGTCGTCGCGGCCACTGACGCCCACTACACCCTTAATAGACTCCTCCGTGGCAAGGTCAAAGACAAAGGCTTCGAGAGACAGTTCAAAGACAGCGTTGCCAACCCTGTCCACTCCTCGATGATGCTTGCCTATAGAACCACCCACAACATGACCGACTATCCACGCATGATGGATTTCATGATCGATGAGCCGTTCAACTGGATGGGTTGCCACTACAACCATTTCGCGATCAGAAACTTCACCTTCGATAAGTCTCTCCCATCGAAGAATGGCGAGACCCTTTTGACCGTCCTTCTTCCAACAAATGAAGAGGTTTATCAGAGCCTCAAAGGCTTAAGCGCCGAAGAATATAAGAAAAAGAAAGCGGAATTTGCAGGGATTTTCACAAAATTGATCCTCGAAAAGACCGGTCTCAAAGAAGAAGAGCTCGAACTCCTCGATGTCACTTCCCCTCTCACCTACGAACGTTACACGAACGCCTATAAAGGCTCATACATGTCATTCGTCACCACTGACAAGACCCATGGCCTAATGCGTCCAGGCCTCATCAAAGGCTTAAAGAATTTTGTCATCGCCGGACAATGGATCATGCCTCCAGGAGGACTTCCAATCGCCCTCTTCTCTGGCAAGCATGCCGCCTACCGCATCACCAAGATGGCTGGCAAGAGATTCCTCAACAAAGAAGAAAAAGCCACCGCCCTCTTGAAACGTTTTTCGATTGGTCGTTAATATTTATTCATCATGAAAGAAATAGTAATGTCCCAAGAGGAGATTCTCTTAACGACCCAAAAAATGGGCGAAGAGATCACCAAAGTCTTAGAAAAAGAAGACAATATCCCAATCTGCTTAGTCGTTATGAGAGGAGCGATGGCTTTCGCCTCTGATCTTTTGAAACAAATAAAGACCAACGTCTTCGTGGATTACATCCATGTCTCTTCCTATGAAGGAACGACCACGAACGGCGTCATCCACCTTCACTTCGACGTCCAAAGCGATGTCAAAAATAAAACCGTCCTCATCATTGAGGATATCGTCGACACAGGTTATTCGATGGAATACCTCATCGACCATATGAAAGCGTTAGGTGCTAGGAAAGTCTTAGTGGCTACCCTCTTCGACAAAAAGGTCAACCGCGTCGTCGATGTCCCGGTCGATTTCGTTGGAAAGGTCTTAGACAAAAATCAGTTCTTAGTCGGCTATGGCCTTGATTACAATGGCCTCCACCGCAACATCCCATACGTCTTCATCCCAACCGAGGAGGAAATAGCCTCCTGGGACAAGGACCTAAGGGAAAGGAAATAACCGAAACCGCGCTAAGGCGGTTTTTTATTGTCTGTTTCGCCATTCCAACGCTTTAAGTATTTTTAAAAACGCTTTTTAGGCAAACAAGCGGTTGGGGTCTTCAATTGTTTTTCTGGAAGTGAACACTTATGTCGCTGTTACCGTTAGGAAAAGGAGAGGATGGATTATATTGTGAATATATAATCAAATACTTAATTCCAGGCTGAGTATTTATAGTCAGCGAAGCGTTTGCTCCGTTCGAATCGTCATTGAAATCAACGTTTCGCTGTAATGGCTTATGAGAATTTGGGTTGATTATGTACAAATAATTATCAAACTGACTCTCAAGCCAAACCGTATAGTTGCCAACGCCAGGCGGTGTCCAAGTTATGATTTCGCTGTTGTTCAAAGTTAGGTAAGAACCCCAAGTAAAATTTGGGTAAGTGTTTATATCAACGAAATGATTGACTGCCGAAAAATCTGTTTGGTTGTTCCCCAATGCGCCATCAAAGGGAGTTACAGATAATTTCACCATGCCTCCAATCTGGGAGTTGTAAAAATTTACCTTTAGTTTGTAATCAACCCCTGCTGTTGCATCCAAAACCAAATATGCGTTTCGAGAAAAGCCCGAATCGTCGTCATAATCAATTAAAACGGTTCCATTTGAATTATAGAGGTATAGCTCAGTGTCTTTGTTGCTGAAAGTTTGTATCGCTTTTAAGCCGCTTGTTGGGAAATTAAGCGTCACCGTCCATTGAGTTCCTGGAGCAATAGCTAATTCTCTTTCGTAATAGCGTTTTGCTTCAAGGGTGTTAAGAGGAGCGGAGTATGATGCGGAAGCTGGTTTGCTAAATCTGTGAAACCCAGAATAATAAGGTCCACTTTGGAACCCTAAGGTATCATAAGATTCGATGGTTATATAATAATTCGACCCTACTGAGCAAAGGATTTGATTCCACTCAGTTTGGTTGAGGGCAACAGATCCACCATAAACAATCCGTTCAAACAAGCAGTATTTGTCCTCGTCATAAAAACGCAGCATGAATTTATCGTTATCAAATTGCTTTAAAACCCCGTCAAAAGAAAAAGAATAGCCGTTTTTGTCCCACGAAAAGACAGGAAGGTTTGAATAATTATTGCCAGAGGAGGCGCTGATGTTAGAGGCCGATAGACGAAGGCCTTCCAAAAGGAGGCCTAAATCATTCCGATCAAAAGAAAGATTGCTATCGTATAAGTATTTCACGAACGAATGGAGGAAATCTGGTGCAGTATTTACAACAAGCTGCCATAGGCTTTGCTCTGAGATACTGATGTTGTCGTAGGGCGAACAGTTCTCCGAATCCCATAATTTGTAGAGAAAGGCCATGATTGTTCTTTCGCACCCTTCTCCCAAAAGAAGCTCATCAGAATCTATGCTATAGCCGATGCTCTGCCCTGGTTGCGTAAGGTATTTATCTTTTAAAAAAGGAACAGTATCTAAATAAGAAGGGAATGAATACTGCGAAACTATGGAAAAGAATGTAGGCCAAGATTCGACCCAAGCGAGACCAAGCCCTTGCGCTTTCGCATTCTCGTCCGAAATTGTCTCTCCTTTTTCCTTTGCATGTTCGAAAGCCTGCAAAATGTCACTTGCTCCAGAATAGTGGCCTCCTGAATAGCCGTTATAAAAGCCGAAAACGATTTGTAAATGGTGACCATACTCATGTCCAATGACATCCCATGATAGATATGATTTGGGTCCTTGGATAATAGAGAAGTCTTGAGAATTATCAATAAAAATCGTCTTAGAGGAATGTTTATATTGAAAGATTTCGTTGCTTGGGTATTGCAAAATGCACTGATTCGGCAACGCTCCTCCGCTTAGTGAGCACGCGTGATCTGCGAACGCAGTAGCACCCGCGAACGCACAAGCTGCGCGTCCAAAATCACTATTCGTAGAATATATCAGCGAATGTGTTTCCGGGCCATAAATGTGTTCGATGACCGAGACACTTTCATAGACAACGTCTTCGTTCGCGGCTTTTATCAGAGGGTTTTCCAAATACACATGAACATATATTTTTAAAATATTGGTTTGGGTAGGAACCTTTACGTAATCTAGAGAATAATAACCAATGCTATTTGTTTGGGTTTCCACACTAGAGTTTGTGTCTTTAAACGTTAGTTTTACTTTCGCGTTTACCAAGGGGTAGGTATGACCGTTGTCATCGCTCCAACTAACTGTTCCTGAAACATTCCCGCTATAAAGGAGGAAACCAGCTGCCTTGGCTGGCCTAAAATGATTGTTTCCTTCTAAAGGACCCTTTGATTTGGACGAAATCGGCTTGTCTCCATCCATCAAAGCTTGGTTTTCTAAATTACCAGCCAGCATCCTTGCATCATCCATAGAAAGGGCCGAGACAGCCCAACCACCATCAATTATTTCAGAACTATATAAACGGAAGTGCTTTTCCCTTTCTTCTGAAATAAAGGTTATGGTTGTCTGAGAATCCCCTGCAGGCAAGTAGACATCTCCTGTAAATGAAGTGCTGTCGTTGTAATTCCAGTTAATGTCTATGCCGCCGAACGAACTAACTCGACAGCCGTTCCCAAAAGGATGCGAAACGACAATCGAGGGACAGCGTCTTTCAAAAACTGTGTTCGTCCCAAAATCAAAAACGATCCTTTCGTCTTCCTGGCACCAATAATTGACGTTGTCGATTTTTGGACCTTTCTGTCCTTGTTGTGCCGTTTGACCAACACCAAAAAGAATAAACGATAGAACAGGTAACAATTTGCTAAGCATTCTCATGAACGATGGGCCTTTCAACTAAGAGAGCGATAATAATTTTGAGCAGCTTCCTTTTCGCTGAAAAAAGTAACTGTTTCTTCTCCATAAACATAATGACAGCTGATGGACCCTCCTAACGAAAAGAATTCTGTTGCAACGCCGCCGTTTTCACCGCGTTCCACAAAAGGCTCTCCATCCTTTCTTATCATTCGAACAGAGTAACATAGCCATCCTATTGAATAACTGCCATTCTTGGTTGGCGTGAAAATCGCTGAGGTTAAGATGTCTTGTATCAAATACGGGTATTTGATGTTCAGTTTCGTATAAGGAAAAACATAAGGGTTATCGTTTTCCGATGAAAAATCCCCAATGGATACTACATTCTCCTTATTCCAATATTCCTCCATCGAACCTTCGGTTTTGAGTAATTGTTCGTTTGAAATGTATTCTTGGTCTTGGGTTAAACCGTCAACCGAGTTTTCGATCAATAACCTGTTGACACTAAATTCAACATCGCTTCCATCGGCCTCAATAACAAGAGGCATGCCTTCATGAGCGAAACGGTGTGAGATTCCATATCCCAAAGAAACCAAATAACCTGTTTCCGTTGTCTCAAGACGCTCACCGATAATCCAGGTACTTGTGTCCTCGCACAGGTTCAGGGGTTCAGTCTTCTTTTTTTGGCCGGAAAGAAAGACGGGAACGCAAACGGAAACAGCCAAAAGACAAACTGCACCAGCTGAGGCAATTGGAATCCAAGTTCTAGTTTTTGTTTTTCTTCCAACGGCATCCTCAAATCCTGGGACAGAGGGGAGAGATTCTTCGATTCTGTTTAGAAACTGCTCTTTCGTTTTTTTCTTGTAACCAAACACGCTCATTTCTCATACTCCTTTTTAATCTTCTGGAGCGCCTTAGAATAAATCGACTTTGCGGTTGAGGCAGGAACACCTGTGAGTTCGACGACATCCTTCCAAGCAAGAGAGAACCCAAGACGATAGCCGATAATGGCACGCTCTTTTTCATTTAATCCGTAAGGCAAGAGATACTCGAAAGGTTTCTCGTCTTCGCTTAAGGCTTCTCCACAACCTAAAGTTTGCGGAATGCTTTTTTTGGCAAAGTTAATAGCTTGCGATTTAGCGATCTTGATTAGGTAATAGTGAAGCCCATCCGGAGATTTACATTCCTTTCTCCTCTCATAAAGCTTTGTGAAGATGCTCTGATAAACGTCATCGCAGTCCTCTTTTGACTCAACGTAATTGGAGATGATGAAATAAATGAGTTTGCGATAGGAAACATAAATATCCTCGAAAGCGGCCTCATCGCCTTCGAGAAAGAGTTTTGCTGTTTTCCTAGATACGTTCATTTTTGAAAGGCGCTTTCAGTAGATAAGACAGGTATGAGTAATGATTTGTCTAAAACCACCAAACAATTTCTCATATTTGAAACATCAAAGTAAATAGGTTTTAAGAAAAAAGGTTGCCTCCGGGAGGAAGCAACCTGTTTTTTCATCTAGGGCAGATATTAGTATCTGTAGGTTCCGAAGATTCTGTCGCCAGCATCGCCTAAGCCTGGGCAGATGTAGGCGTTTTCGTTGAGCTGTCTGTCGAGGGCGCCAACGATGAGAGGAATGTCTGGGAATTCTTTTTCGAAGACCTCGACGCCCTCTGGAGCGGCGATGATGCAGACGAAGTGAAGCTTCTTGGCACCATGCTGTTTAAGCATCTTGATGGCATCGACAGCGGAGCCGCCGGTGGCAAGCATTGGGTCGACAACGAAGACGTCCATGTCCTCGATGCCTTCTGGAAGCTTGCAGTAGTATTCATGAGGTTCATGGGTGACCTCATCGCGATATAAGCCGATATGACCGACTCTGGCGGTTGGAACGAGGGCGGTGAAGCCATCGACCATGCCAAGACCGGCACGGAGGATTGGGACGAAGCAAAGCTTCTTGCCAACGATCATCGGTTGAACGGTTTTCTCAATTGGGGTCTCGATCTCGACGCTCTTGGTCGCGACGTGCTTAAGAGCCTCATAGCCTTCCATCATGGCGATCTCTTTGACGACCGTGCGGAATTCGCTCGTTGGGGTGTTCTTATCACGAAGGATGGCGATCTTGTGAGTTAAGACTGGGTGATTGAGATAAGTGACGTTTGGGTACTCTTTCATATAAGGAAATTCTCCTGTTTTGAATATTGTA
Organism: Bacilli bacterium; assembly: GCA_017542885.1. Taxonomy (GTDB): domain Bacteria; phylum Bacillota_I; class Bacilli_A; order RFN20; family CAG-826; genus UBA4951. Next base: position 14,812 of record JAFXWH010000131.1, read on the forward strand.
CCTTATTTAGCTTCAGCTGGGGCAGCCGCTTCTTCTTTAACTTCGGCAGGCTTCTTGTCTTTGAGGACAACGTTCATGATGATGCCAAGGATCATGGCAACGGCGGTTGAGGTGATTGTCATGCCATAACCATTGATGACACCTTCGGTAACAACTTTGACGACGCTGTACTCAACTTCTTCGTTGTTGATGATCTGAGTGAAGGTTGAGACGACTTCCCTGCCAGCGACATCGCTAGTAAGGACTGAGATGTATTCGGTGGTAGTGATCACGTTCGGGAAGAACTGGAGGGATAAGGCACCGATACCGGCGACAAGGATGGTGGAAGCGACGAAGATGCTCTTGGTGGCACCCATGTCAATCTTGTTGGCCATAAGGATTTTGACACCGGAGCTGGCGATGAAGCCATAGAGGACTAAGCTAACGCCACCGCAGATGCAGCCTGGGATGGTCTGGACGATAGCCATGAGTGGGCTGAGGAAGCCAAGGAGGATAGCGATACCGCAAGCCATGGCGATGACTTTGGTAGAAGCGACTTTGGAGACACCGACGACGGCGACGTTCTCGCCATAGGTGGTGTTGGCAGCGCCGCAAAGGCCGCCGGAGATAGCAGTGGCAACGCCATCACCGATGAGGGTGCGGCTGAGACCTGGTTCTTCAAGAAGGTTCTTCTGGATGACACCGGACATGTTCTCGTGGTCGCCGATGTGTTCACAGATGGTAACGAGTGAGACTGGGATGAATAAGGCAGCAGCCTGACCAACGCCAGACCAGGTAAGAGGCTGGCTTGATTCAGCCTGTAAGAAGAGGAATTTTGGATAGTCGAGGAAGGCCTGGAATCCGCGGAAGCCATTGTCGTCCACGAAGTTGTTGACGATTGGGGAAAGGTCAACGATTTTGCAGTAAGCAGAACCGCAGCCATAGAAGCCAATGAGAGTGATGATGAGGGCGAAGAGATAGCCGGCGCCCATACCGATAACGAATGGGATAAGGGAAAGGGTCTTTTTGCCATAGTGGGCGCAGATGCCGGTGACGAACATGGCAACGAGACCGGAGAGGATGTGAAGTAAGTTGTAGTTTTGGGCGCTGCCAGCGGTGTTGGTGAGGTTGTTGATGGCGCTGCCAGCAAGGCCAAGACCGATGACCATGATTACTGGTCCGATAACGAGAGGAGGAAGAAGCTTGTTAAGCCATTTGACTCCGCAGAATTTAATGATGATAGCGACAATGACGTAGACGAGACCGACCATAGCCATGCCGATTGGTAAGAGCCAGAGGTTTGGTTTGCCAGTATCGGTGAAGCCGATGGCGACAGCGCTGATCATTGGGCTGAGGTAGGCAAAGCTCGAGGCCAAGAACATTGGGCTCTTGAACTTTGTCATGAAGAGGTAGAACAAGGTGCCGATGCCAGCGCTCACGATGGTTGGAGCGATAAGGACCTGGGCAAGGTTGGCTCCAGAGGCCGTGGTGTAGCCGCTGAAGACGATAAGTGGGACAGTGATGCAAGCAACGAACATCGCAAGGACGTGCTGGATCGCAAGGATGGTTGCCTGTCCCCAAGATTTTGGGAATTCGTCAACATCGACGAGCATTCCGTTTTTACGGGTTTCTTCCATGATTTTTACTCCTTTCATCTAGAAGAAAATTTGAAGGCAATTTGCCAAAAAAAAGAGGCTTAGAAACTTAAGCCTCGATAATTAACAAATAGCTTTCAAATGGGAGGACGACAAGGGATGAAAAACCCATTTCAATACTTTCTCGGCAGGATGAAATGGATTTACACAAGACGCTCATCGTTCTTTTCCTGTCAAAAAATATAAACAAAGAGGTCCTAAATTGAAAGAAAATTTTTAATTTTTTATAGGTATTTTTTTGCTGTCTCTAATGAGGGACCTTCATGAAAGTCACAACTGGTGTGTCTTTGAAGAGTTCGCGGCCTTTGAGATCGGTGAGTTCAATAAGGCTGATGATGCCAACGACCTTGCTTCCATTCTCCTCAATGAGATCTTTCATGGCCTTGAGAGTGCCGCCGGTGGCCATAAGGTCATCGATGAGGACGATTCTCATGCCTGGCTTGATGAGGAACTCTGGGAGCTCGATGACGGCTTTGCCGTATTCGAGGGTGAATTCTTTGGAGATGGTGCTGCCTGGGAGCTTGCCCTGCTTTCTTGCCATGATGAAGCTGACATTGGCTTCAAGGGCAACTGGGCAACCGAAAATGAATCCTCTGGATTCAGGTCCGACGATGGCATCGGCGTTCCATTCCTTGACGTAGGCAGCCATTTCCTTGATGGCTTTTCTGAAAACCTCAGGATTGGCAAGGAGAGGAGAGATGTCCTTGAAGGAGATTCCTTTGGTTGGGAAGCCTTCAATGACGCGGATGTATTTTGAATAGTCCATAGGTTGTACCTCTAATTAACTATTTGCGGAATCTTTGTGTCCGATGGCGCTATAGACGCCAGAGAGTGGGACGTTGTTGACGATGCGGTCGATGGTCTCTGCGATAACAGTCGAAAGGCTGACGACTCTGAAGATACCAAGCTCCTTGAATCTCTCTGGGAGAGGGATGGAATCGGAGACGATGATGGAATCAAATGGGTTCTCTTCTTTGAGAAGGCTATAGCATGGATCGCTAAGGACGGCGTGGACAGCCATCATGCGGACGCTCTTGGCGCCATTGGCCCTTAGGGCCTTAGCACCGGCGATCGCGCTTCTGCAGGTATCGATCATATCGTCGATCATGATGCAGTCTCTTCCTTTGACTTCACCGATGATGTTCATGACTTCTGGTTCGAGTTTGTTATTCCTTCTCTTATCGATGATGGCGATTGGAGCATCAAGCATCTCAGCAAGGTCACGGGCGCGGTTGACTCCGCCGTGGTCTGGAGAGACAACAGTGACGTTCTCGCAGTTTTTGCAGCTCTCGATGACATCGTTTCCAAGAAGAGGAACGGCAGTGAGGTCATCGACTAAGCAAGAGAAGAATCCCTGCTCTTGAGCGGCGTGGAGGTTGACGGTGACGACACGGTCAACTCCGGCAGTCGTAAGAAGATGGGCGACAAGGGCGGCAGTGATTGGCTGACGTGGCTTGGCTTTTCTATCTTGTCTCGCATATCCGAAATAAGGGACGATGAGATTGATTTCATGGGCGCTTGCTCTACGGAGAGCGTCGATGAAGATGAGGACTTCCATTAAGTTCTCGTTTACTGGAGGGCAGGTTGACTGGATGATGAAGACATCCTTTCCTCTGACGGTGTCGACCGGTTCGACGATCGTTTCCCCCGAAGGGAATTTCTTGATGATTCTTTCTCCCAAGGTGACGCCTAATAACTTGGCGACTTTCTCTGCCAAATCCTGGTTGGCACTGAGGGAAAACAGAACCGCATTATCCAACATTGTTTAACCTCCCCTAACAATAGCTGGTTTTCTAACCGTAGAATATTATATATTCAAGACTGCTCTTCTTCATCTTAAAAACGCGACAATTTTCCATGTTCGCTTTCGTGGTGCGTGCGTGAGCGCATAAAAAGAATTAAGATTAAGCCCGAGAAACAGGAGGGAAATGCTACGCTTCTAGGAAAGTATCTGAAAAAGTATTACAAGCAACTTGCCTTCTTTTTCATCATGGGCGCGCTCGCCCTTGTGCTCGTCGACATCGTCGAGACCGAGGTTCCAAAATACCTCCAAGTCATCGTCGATGATATTGATGTCATCACCCAGGAAGAGCTATGGAGCATCCTTTGGAAGGTCATCATCTGCGCACTCATCATCCTTGTCGGAAGAATCGCCTGGAGGCTTTTCATCTTCTACGCTTCAAGAAAGATCGAGGCAGGTCTTAGAAGAGACATGTTCGAGAAGTCGATGAGGCTTTCGAGCACCTTCTACCACGAGAACAAAAGCGGAACCATCATGGGTTGGTTCACGACCGATATCGAAACGATAGGCGAGTATTTCGGATGGGGAACCGTCATGCTCATCGACGCGAGCTTCCTCGCCATCATCGTCATCGTCCGCATGATCATGGTCGACCTCACTTTGACTTTGGTCGCCGCCATCCCGATTGCCTTAATCGCTCTATGGAGTGGACTCTCCGAGAAGTTCATGGCGAAGAAATGGGACGAAAGACAAAGCGCCTATGACAAACTCTATGACTTCGCCGATGAGAATTTCACCGGAATCAGGGTCATCAAAGCCTTCGTCAAAGAACAGAAGGAAATCCAGGCTTTCGCAAAAATCGCCCGCAAAAACCGCGACGTTAATTTCGAGTTCGGAAGAAGCGAGGTCGCCTTATGGACCATCATCGAGGTCATCATCTTCCTCACCATCGGCCTCTCTTTGGGTTTCGGCGGTTATTTCATCTATCAGTCATACCATGGTGAGCCGATCAATGTCTTTGGCTCCCCTATCAACATCTCAATCGGCCAACTCATCGAATTCACTTCCTATTTCGACCTCCTCATCTGGCCTCTCATCGCTCTTGGACAGATCGTCACAATGAAGAGCCGCGCCAAAACCTCTCTTAAGAGAATCACCCGTTTCCTTGATTCGGAAGAGGATGTCAAATCGCCTGAAGGCGCCACCCCTTTCAAAGACGTCAAAGGCGAGATCGCTTTCAAGAACCTCACCTTCAAATACGAAAGCGAATCCGAGCCTGCTCTCAAGAACGTGAGCTTCACCATCAAACCAGGAGAAACCATAGGAATCGTTGGGAAAATCGGATCTGGAAAGAGCTCTTTAGCAACTTTGTTGCTCCGCTTATACAACTTCGATGAAGGTTGTGTCTTTATTGATGGCGTCGACCTCATGAAAGCGGACATCACCTCCCTTAGGGAGAATATCGCCTACGCCCCACAGGACAATTTCCTTTTCAGCGACACGATTTCGAATAACATCGCTTTCTCTGATGAGAAAACAAACCAAAAGAAAGTGGAGGAAGCCGCCCACTTCGCGGACATCGATGGCAACATCGAGGAAAGCTTCCCTAACAAATACGAGACCGTCTCCGGAGAAAGAGGCATCACTCTTTCCGGCGGCCAGAAACAACGTATCTCGCTTGCGAGAGCCTATTACAAAAACGCCCCAATCATGATCATGGACGATACGGTGTCCGCGGTTGATATGAAGACCGAGGAGAATATCCTCCATAACGTCAGCGAGAACCGCAATGGACTCACCACCATCGTCATCGCCTCAAGGGTCTCCACCGTCAGGAAGATGGACCGCATCCTCGTCATGAAAGACGGCATGGTGGACGCTTTCGATACGCACGAGAATCTGATGAAGAATAGCCAGACCTACCAGAACATGGTCTATCTCCAGCAACTCGAAGCCGAAGTGAAAGGAGGGAATTCAAATGACTGAAGAAGAGTTTGAGAAAACGATGCTTCATGGCGACAGAAAGATTCCTTTCTTCACCCTTCTAAAGAGGACTCTTGCTTATGCAAAAGGAGATAGGTGGAGGCTGATTTTGGCCATGTTCCTCGTTATTTTGAACGTCGTCATCGATCTCATGCTTCCAATCGTTCAGAAATGGTTCGTCGATTACCTTGATGCCGAGCATATCGAAAACGCCGTGCTTTCCGTCATCATCGGGGTGGCTATCGGATTCATTGCGATATCGGTCATCAACAAAACCATCAGCTTCTTAATGTCCCTCCTTCTCCAGAAAGCGGGACAAAGAATCGTCGAAAGACTTAGGATGGATGTCTTCTCCCACATCGAGAACATGTCTCAAAATCAGCTCAACGAGATGCCGGTTGGCTCTCTTGTCACGAGGGTCGCAAACTATACGGCCGCCGTATCGGATCTCTTTACCGATGTCCTTGTTCACTTCGTGACCAACATACTCACCATCCTCACGGTCTTCATCATCATGATCACCTTGAGTTGGAAGCTCTCCCTCATCCTTCTTGTCTTCGCGGTCATCATCGGGGTCGTCTCCTTCTTCTTCGTCGGAGTTGTCGCTAGCAAATACAGAACGGAAAGAAAGAACACTTCGGCCCTCAATTCCTTCCTTAGCGAGAACCTCCAAGGCATGAAAATCATCAACATTTTCAACCAGGAAAAGAAAAAACAGGCGCAATTTGACGAGAATAATGAGAATTTGAGGAAGTCCGCGTATGGCATCAATGTGGCCTTCACCTTCTACCGTCCGTTCATGTCGTTCCTCTACTATGGAGCGATCGCCACCACTTTCGGAGTCGGCTTTGCCCTTGCCTTCACCCCTGGCCTTATCGTTGCCTTCTACCTCTACTTGAACCGCTTCTTCAAACCTATCCAGGAACTTGCCGATGAGCTTAACAAGATTCAGGGCGCGCTCACTTCTAGTGAGAGGCTCTTCAACCTCCTCGATGTCAAACCGGAGGTCGTCGACAAAGAGGACGCGATCGAAATCGATTCCTTCAAAGGCAAGATCGAATTCAGGAATGTTTGGTTCGCCTACGAGAAAGACAACTGGATCCTTAAGAACGTCTCCTTCACCGTCAATCCAAAAGAGACGGTCGCTTTCGTGGGAGCAACAGGGGCAGGAAAAACCACCATCCTTTCATTGATTGTCAGGAATTATGAAATCCAGAAAGGCCAGATCCTTATCGACGATATAGATATCACCCACATCAAGATTAAATCGCTCAGGAAAGCGGTCGGTCAGATGCTTCAGGATGTCTTCTTGTTCTCTGGCACTATCAAGAGCAACGTCTCTTTGAGAGACGAATCCTTCAAAGACGAAGAAATCATCGAAGCCTGCAAGTATGTGAACGCCTCAAGCTTCATCGAGAAACTCCCAGACTCTTACGATGAGGAAGTCATCGAAGGCGGAGCGAACTTCTCCAGCGGTCAAAGACAGCTTCTTTCCTTCGCGAGAACCGTTCTCCACAAACCTCAGGTTCTCATCCTCGATGAGGCTACCGCGAACATCGATACGGAAACTGAAATGCTCATCCAGGAGTCCCTTGAGAAGATGAAGAACATCGGCACGATGCTTGTGGTCGCTCATAGGCTTTCGACGATTCAGCACGCCGACAACATCATCGTCCTTCAGAACGGTGAGATCATCGAAGAAGGAAACCACCAGTCCTTGCTTAAGAAGAAGGGCTATTACTTCAAACTCTATCAGCTCCAGTTTGAGAACTAGAGCCTATCTAAATACGCATCCATGATCTCGAGTCTTGTCGAGATGATTTTGAGCAAGAAGAAATGCAGGTGTCTTTTGAAGACCTTTGCATAGCCGATCAAATGAAGTTTAACGAGATAAAAGGTACGAAGTCTCTTCGATAGGAAACTGCTTTTCTCAAGTCTTGGGTCAAAGATGTGTTCTTTGAGGAACTCATTATCTCCCAAGGAAATCACCCTCAAAGCGAAATACAAAACATCCCTATGTTCCTTCCAACCAACGGAGGACAAGAAGAAGCGTTTCGCTCTCTCTAGAACTGTCACTTTACGGTGTTTTTGCAGGCGATTATAGAGAATCAGCTGCTCTTCAAAGGAGAGGCGATCGAAGACTGAATCATCGCCTTCGTAGGCTCTCACAAAGAAACGGAAGCAGGTGTTCTTCTTGAGCATGATCTTTTTGTATTTCTCCTGAAAGATCTCTTCGTTGATATAGGGCCTAAAGAAAACATACTGCCCTTTGAACTTGCTGCTTCTTAGGACTTTCCAAACGAATTCCGCTTGATATTCCTTCTCACTAGAGTCCCTTGTGATTAGAAGAGAGTTGAGCGCTTCATTACGGGTCTCAGGATCAAAGACGTGTCTAGCGCGAGCCACCCTTATCGCATTGATAATGAGGAAACGTGTGGCTTTAGATTTTTCCTCATCGGTCCTCCCCGCGTCTACGTTGTTCTTGACGAAGACGGTCCACCGCTTAATGTGATCAACCTTCCTGCAGCAAAGGATTGCTTTGTATAACGGAATAGGAAGATCCTCTGGGTTGCTTATCCTCTTATATAGAGGAACGAAGAGCTTTCTGTAATTCGTCCCTAGCTTCTCCGTTGGGTACTTGGTGTAAGGGTCAGCGATGTAATAATCCACCAACGCATCGCTTAGAGCCCTAAGAACCGTCTTTTTGTAAGGTCCTTTGTATTCGAAGATGTAGCCTATCCACTCATGCTTGATCTTTGTGTTCGCCACATACTCGTAGGCGAGCCTGTAATGGAACGTCTCACTTAATGGGCTAGCCTCTAGAACAGAGGCGAATTTTTCGCAGAAGTCTTTTGTCGGATTGTGGTCGGGGCCCAGCTTGACGCGGAACCGTTTGTCGCCGACTTTAGACAGAAAAGAAACAAGCCGGGGAATCCTCTCAAGGACAAAATCCTCCTTCTCAAAATAATCCTTCAGCAAATCCTCGGTGTTCTCCCAGTCGAAGCGATCAGCGGTCCTAAGGTTATGTACGTACGACCAAAACCCCTGCCACAGATCGTTGTTGCGAAAAAACGGAACGGCGTATGTTGGGCCAGCATTTCCTACTGGCATATGAGGCAAATTTACAAAAACTGATTTTATAATTTCAATAGAAGTGAATTTAAAAATTTATTCTAGATTTTTAGCGCTTTTTATTGGAAATATTTCGAGTAAAATCACTATTTCGAAAATCCTCATCGATGAAGTTTCATGAACAGGCGCGTTCGTGTTAAAATCTACATATCAAATAAAGGAAGCATTTAATGGACAATTCAGCTTATGTCATTTTTGGATTTGATTTCAGAGAGAACCCCGAACAGAAAGAGCTGATACGCCTAATAAACATCGAACCTAATCTCATGCCGATCGTCTTCTGCAAAGGAGACGCCGGAACCGGAAAGACCTTCGCCGCTTTAGCGGCCTCTCTTCATTTGGTCCGCTCAAAAGGCAGCAAGAAGAAATACAAATCGGTCTATTACGTCAGAGAGCCAGTCGAAATCGGACACCGCCTTGGCTATCTCAAAGGCACCGAAGAAGACAAATACGGCCCATACCTTGGACCACTCCTTGATAACTACAACCACCTCATGGCCAATGTGAAGCAAGATGCCGCTTCCCCATACCGTGAGCCAAAAAGAAACGCCAAATACGCCGACGAAAATAAGCCTCTCTATGAGAATCTTCCTAGCGATATCGTCCCAATCGCCCCTGAGTTCATCAGAGGACGTTCTTTCAGCGATGCCATTTTGATTGTCGATGAGGCCCAGAACCTCACGCTCGATGAGCTTCACACTCTAGCGACTCGTCTAGGCAACAATTCCAAGATGATCGTCATCGGCTCCCCTAACCAAATCGATGTCGAGGATCAGACCTACGAGAAGAACGCTTTTGAGACTTCTTATAAGATCCTTGAACCAACCGGCTTAGTTGGTTATGTCGAGCTCAAAGCCCCAATGCGTTCAGGCTTCGTCACCGACTTCGATCAAAGGTTCCTTCAGTACAAACTCAAAGAAGGCAAAAAACGTTAATCAAACCATTCTCTTTAAGAGAAAGGGCAAGTAGAATTGTCTTAATGCTGAAACGTTTAACCATCACAAACCTCGCAATCATTGAGAATATAGACGTCTCCTTTGGAGAAGGTTTTACTGTTCTCACCGGTGAGACCGGTGCTGGAAAGTCCCTCGTCATTGATTCCCTTTCTCTCCTTCTAGGTGCGAGAGCGTCCAACGAACTTATCCGCGCAGGAGAGGATTCCGCATCAATCCGTGGGGTTTTTGCCGTGAAAAATCAGATTTTGAATGCGATTCTCATGTCTTTAGAGATTCCTGAGAACGATGGTGAGATCGTCGTCAGCCGTATCCTCAGCAAGTCCGGAACCAAGATCAAAGTGAACGGTGTTTCCATTACCCTCCAAGACCTTCTCAAGATTTCCAAATACCTTGCCGACATCCATAGCCAGTTCGACTTTGAGAAGATTCTCAACCCAGAGAACTACCTTGGCATCATCGATGGCTTCTCTAGCGAACTCATCTCCTCCTATAAGAAGGACTACTCCTCCTTGCTAGCGGAGTACAAAGAGAAGAAGAAAGAATACGAAGCCCTTCTTGCGAAGAAGCAGAAGATTGACGAAGACCGCGACTTCTACGAATACCAATACAAAGAACTCAAAGGCATGGCCCTCAAAGATGGAGAGCAAGAGGAAATCGAATCCGAGATTTCCCTTCTTTCCAATTACGACAAGGTCTATTCCCTTTCCCAGGAAGCCGAAGAGATCATTCACAGCGATTTCCTCGACAAGATGTATGAGCTCAATCAGATCTTAGCAAAGCTAACCAAATACCAGTCTCAATACCAAGAGACCCAAACCTCTCTTGATGAGAAGTATTACGAGATCCTCGACATGGTCGACACCCTCAAGAAAGACCTTAGGGACATCGACTATGACCCAGATAGGTTAGACGAGCTTCAACAAAGGGACGCTGACCTCACCGCTCTCGAAAGAAAATACAAGAAGAGCATCCCAGAACTCATTGCGTATAGGGACGAGCTTGCAAGCACCTTAGGCAATAAAGAAGATTTCGAATTCAATCTTGAAGAGAAAAAGAAAGAGATGGATGAGGCTTTTAAGAAGTGCAAGGCCAAAGGCGAAGAACTCACTCTTGTCAGAAAGAAGACCGCCTCATCGATCGAGAAAGAACTTGAAAGGAACATGGACGATCTTCGTCTCCATGCCACTTTCAAAGTGGAATTCCTTAAGAACGATGCCAAAGACGACTCAATCCTCAAAGAGGATGGTCTTGATACCCTCGACTTCCTCATTGAGACAAACGTCGGCGAAGGCATGAAGAGTTTAGGCAAAGTCATTTCTGGCGGCGAAGCGGCAAGAATCATGCTCGCCTTCAAAGCCACTCTCATCAAAGCCAACAGAATCCCAACCGTCATCTTTGATGAAATCGATACCGGCGTCAGCGGCGAATCCGCTCAAGCGGTTGCGAAGAAGATCAGAGAGATCTCCCTTTCGAGCCAAGTCATATCCATCACCCATATGCCACAGGTTGCTTCCTTAAGCGACCACCACATCCTCATTTCGAAAGAGGTCAAGGGCGATAGGACTTATGCCCACATCAAAGAACTCTCCTTAGAGGAGAAGATTAACCAAGTCGCCTATCTCATCTCAGGCGGAAAAGTCACCGAGAAACAGCTCGAATACGCCAAAGAGATGGTTCTTTCTTCCAGATAGTTTTCAAAGCGCTTTCATAATTTCAATAAAAACGAACTTAAAAGGTTGTAATCCCTTTTCACTTATGTGAATAATATAGAGAAATCCTCGCTATAAGAACTATTTTTCAGTCTTTTGCAACGAGGAATTATAGTGCCCTAGCAACAGGCACAGAAAGAAAGGAGCTTTTTCAAAGAATGAAAAAGAAATTCGTACTTCCATTAGCTGCGCTTTCCTTAATGGTTGGCTTAGCCGGATGTGACAAAGGTGGCCCAGTCACTCCAGATGCTAGTGGATCGGCAGGTGCAAGCACCTCCAAATCAACCGCTGCTTCATCTAAGATGGAGCAGATCAAAGTCACCAACGCAGAAGGCAAAACCTCTGCCAGCGTCGTCATTGGTGGCACCATTCAGCTCACCGCTGACAAAGACGGCGTCACTTGGAGCAGCTCCAATGAGAGCATCGCTACCGTCGCAAACGGCTTAGTCACTACTAAAGCCCTCGGTTCCGTCAAAATCACTGCCAAGAAAGAAGGCTTCAAAGACGGTTCCTTCAACATCACTGTCACGAGACCAGAACCAACCGCTAAGATCGACTGGAAAGATGCCGATCACTATTCCGTCGACGGCTCCTACACCAGAAGCAACCGTGGTCCTGGCGACACCCCTGTCTATAGCAAATCACAGGCTGATGGTGGCGAATGCATCGGTTATCAGGGCACCGGCGATAAGGAAACCTTAACCTTCACCTCCACTGCCGCTGTTGCCGCTGAGATCACTTCCTCGATGGGAAGCAACAACACCACTGACTTAAGCACAGTCTTCAAGATGACCTTCAACGGAACCGAGATCAATTTGGCCGGCAAGACCTATACCTCAGACGATTCCTCCGGTAACTACAGCTTCACCGAAGTCTCCTTCGGCGACGTTAACTTACAGGTTGGCGACAACGTCTTGGTTATCGAATACCTTGCCGAAGAGAGCCCATACCTTGATAATTTCTACGTCTATGCCAAAGCCGCTACGACCATCGCTTCCAAACCAGCTCCAGAGAAGCAGAAGATCGCCCTCCCAGAAGGCGCTGAGACATTAACTGTCGCCGCTGGCGAAACCGCGAACATCAACTGCACCGAAACCGGTGTCAAATATGCTTCTTCCAACACCGACGTTGCCACCGTTGATGAAAACACCGGCGCTGTCACTGGCGTTGCCAAAGGCACCACGACCATCGTCATCTCCAAAGATGGCATGCTCCCAGCTAGAGTCACCGTCAATGTCACCAACCCTTCCGAGCTTATCGTTGAAGCCGAAAGCGCTCCTGAGGTCGTTGAGAATGGAACCGAAGGCGCCACTGGCCCAACCAAGAAAACATCATCTAGCACAGTTTCTGGTGGATACTATCTCAATAGCAACCCAGTTGGAAGCACTTTGACCTACACCTTTGCCGCTACTGCAGGCAACTACAGCTTGACCATGACTAGCAGAAACTATGGTTCTGACATCGAGGATCTCTCCACTGCTTGCGAAATCAAAATCAACGACGTTGCTGTCAATCTTGCTAACGTTGCCTATGCTAGGAGCTACTCCAACTTCGACACAGCTCTTGGAACCGTTACCCTTGCTGCCGGAAATACCATGACCTTCAAGGTCCTTGATACCGCCGCTGGCAACAACATTTTCCTCCTCGACTGCTTCATCTTTGCTCCAGCCGCCTAATCATTAACTAACGATTAGAAATTGCCCGGCGATTAAGTTCGCTGGGCTTTTTTCTTCGTATTAAAAAAGCCCGACACGACCGCGTCAGGCTTTTACCAACAAAGGCGAGTTGAGCTATTTGACTAAATCTAAGATGGCTTTGACATCTTCATCGGTTCCGTCATTCTCGAAATGATAAAGATCCTCTGAGCCATATTTTTCCACGATGGCTTTTCCAGCCCCGCAGAAAGCGTCCCCATAGGATGGATCACCACTGATGATGACACCCTTAAGGTTGGACGAGTTGTTGGCAAGGAAGGCTTCGACCTCGGCTGGGATATCCCCATAGCCGTCAGTGTAGGTGATGAGGATGAATTCCTCATCCGCCACTTCATCGCCGCCTTCGATCTTGGTGGCGTTGATTCCAAGTTTGTTGATCATGGATTCAACGTTTCCGGTTCTTGAAGCGTAATATACATTCATTGTTTTTGTTCCTCTAGTTAGTTATAGCTAACTGCATATAAGATATACGCTTTGTCTCTCTTTTTCAAACAAGACGATAAAAACTTTTTGCGCGTGTTAATAATCGTGTGTGGCAGTGTTGTGACGCTTTTTTTACTACAATTTCTCCAAAAAAGGAGATAGCTATGAAGAAACTCTTTTCACGAACCCTTCTTTTGCTGACCTTGTCAGTCTCTTTGTTTGGTTGCAGTAGCGACAATCCAGAAACCGATGAGATCATCACTAATAACGAAGAATCCACGATCATCAAAGATGCGAAAAGCACAGATGGCTATTTGGAGAAAAAGGATTACAAGTCAATAGCCTACGCCTATATCTACAAGATCAAGGAAGGCGCAAAGACATATAAATCCCACACGACCGGAAGCGTTAAAGCCAAAGTCCTCTTCTTTGACTACGACATCTCTTTCACTAGCCTTACCTACAAGAGCGGAAGCACCTTCTACTCGAAGGATCATTCAGTGTCTTCCCTCATGACCGTCGATGGCGAGTACTACATGGTCGATAGAGAGAAGCTCCTTGTTGGATCAGGCTCCGACAAGTATGACGTCTACACCACTGAGGAATATCACAAGATCTCCTACACGGTTGATCAATATATGGTCATGGGTTACGTTTTCACTGACAAATCCATCACCAATTCCGAATTGCTTGAGGATAAAGGCGAGGTCGTGAAGATCAAATACACCCTCGACAATGAGCTTGGAACCCACCTCGTCAAAAAGGATTTCAAGAATAGCGGAGGCCTCTCCGAATATCCGACCTTCAAGAAGGTCAGCATCACTTTGGCGATGAAGAGGGACTTCACCCCTGTCTCCTATTCAATCGATTCGGAGTACACCGCTTCTAAAGCGTTCCTCGGTTCCACTGACGCCAATCAGACAAGCGAATGCCTCTTCTCAGATGTTGACGGGGAAGTCGCGATTCCTAATGAGGCTTTCTTGTCCGAGAAATTAGGAGCGGCTCCTAGCAAGATCGACCTCAACGATAAAGAGAAATCCATCAAGACCGAACTCATTGAGGCTTTCGAGAAACTCGACTACCAAAAAGGTGTACAGGTTGATGGAACCCTTTCCCTCAATCTCATGAATGATCTTCCAATCCAACTCGCGATTGAGGCAAATGCCTTCTTCGACCTAAGCAAGGTCGGCGAAGAGAACATCTATAACATCATCGGCCTCCACGCGATGTTAGAAGCAGATGATAATTTCGGCTCACTGCTTTCCATCGTCAAGATGATCGCGGCCGATAAGCTTGGCGAATACGCTTCCTTGCTCGACGGCTTCAAGAAACTTGAGGTCGTCTACGATGGAGAAGGCGAGCTCTATCTCATCCCAACGAACGTGGAAGACGCCACAAAGATAGTCGGAAAGATCAAACTGACCGATATCATTAACCTCGTTCTTAGGAACGTTAACCTCGGTTCCATCGTGAACGAGGCTCAAAATGACACCTTCGTCTACGAAAAGAAAGCGGGAGAAAAAGAAGGCGATTACGTTATTGAGATGAACTTGAGTGAGGAAACATTCAACACCGTCTCCGAGAAAGTTGGGTCCTTCTTGGACAATCCTGATTACAGCCTTATCAAAACCCTCCTTGGTTATAAGGCCTTCGATTCCATTAAGATCAATGTCTCTGTCGTGAATGGCGCTGTCTCCTCTGTTGACGCTTCGCTTAACTACCTCAAAGAAGGTTCATCCGAAGAGCCTGATAAGGTTGTGTCCCTCATCACCCTCCATCTCGACTTCTCGAATGTTGCCTATAGCTTCGGCGACAGACTTGAGAATGCGGCAGGACTCTATGAGTCATACACCGAGATCTTGGATTTGAAAAACCGTTTGAATTCCCTTCTTGACCACGTCTACGTCAGCAATGGATATATTGCCGATCTTGATGCTGCGGTTGCGGAATACTCCGGATTAACCGATACGCAGAAAGCCTTCTTCGGACGCGAAGTCGAAACAGAAGCGGCAAGAATCAAGAACGACGTTCAGAATGTCCTCGCCTTCCTTAGCGTTTTACGCAAATACGATTTGTCTCATTTGGATAACGAGGCCATCCTTGGTCTTGCCACCGCTTACTATGGCGCGTCGCTAAACTCGAGCTTGCTCCGTGCCGAGATTAGCGCTGAAGACTATGCCGTTCTCAGCGACCTTGAGTCCTATGTCGATTATTCAACCTTCGATAGTGCTTTATCCAAGATGGTTGGAGACGATGAAACCGCATGGGGTTTGACTGAAGGTGAAATTGTCGGCATCAAACTTCTCATCGATATCTCAAAGGTTGTTTCTTCCGTCAACACGAATCTCTTACTCAAGATGATGATGGCAGGCATTGCGATGACCGTCGATCAGCTTGAGGCAAAGATTAGCAATCTTTACACGAACTTAGAGTAGCCCATTCTCCGAAACCCCGCTTCACTCCTAGGCGGGGTTTTTCTTTGCGAAAATAAAAAGGCTAACGCAAACGCATTAACCTGTTTTCACTTGATGGTGCAGGATGGGGGACTCGAACCCCCACGGGTTTCCCCATAAGATCCTAAGTCTTACGCGGCTGCCATTACGCCAATCCTGCAACGCGGTAATAATCCTAACATTGACCCCTTCAAACCTCAATAGAACAGGGACCCTATAGGAATCGCTCTATCGGTTCTAATTGTCTCTTTAGTGGGACATCGTCGTTTTTGATTGGCGATGGTTTTGCGGCAAGAACATAGAAAACAGGGAACATGAACATCGAAGCGTACCTGAAATGCATCGTCGAAGTGAATGGGAACTTCATACAGAAATAGACATAATTGACATAGGCCGTTAAGAAGATGATGGCCAAAAGAATCAGCATCGAATAGTTTGCTTTCTTAAAGCCATGAAACACGAGGGAGAAAAGCTTTGATCCTAGCAAGATGAAGAAAGCAAGGATGGCCATGAGCCAGAAAGTCTGGATGAAGTAAGCACCCTTACCGACAATCGACAAAGGTCCTTCGCTCCATTCGTCTAAACCACGATCGCCAAATAAGGCGGATTTGAATAAACCCGTCCAGACATTGAAGTCGACATTGCCATAGCTTGCAGGAACGGTCGCTCCCCAGTCTCTCTTATACGGGGAAGTGAAGAAGTCGGAAGTGAATATGCCGATATAGCGGTTGAAGACACCGAAGAAAGAGCCGTCGATGTAGTTGCTGCTATATTCGTCTCCTGGATACAGAACGTATCCGAACGGTTCATTGTAGACGACTTTCTGAAAGATCGGCTGCCAAAGGCCAAGAGGGAAGACGATAAGAGCGAATACGCACATCTGGAAGATGAATTTCTTCACGCCTTCTTTGTGTTTGATCTTCACGATGAGGTCATAAAGGAAAACGAAGGCAATTGGAACGGCAAAGAGAACGGCGTTGATCTTGCTCATCATTCCTAGGCCCATCGCCACTGCCGTAACAATTAAGTCGAGGAGTTTCTCGCTTCTGTAATAGCGGAGAGCGAAATATAGAGACATCAAAGCGAACATCAAAGACATCGCGTCGTTGTTGTAGATGAACGGGATATAGGCGTAGAAAGGCAAGAAACAGAAAAGGAACGTGGCCAAGGTAAGCCTCCATCCTTTTAGGCCTAGCCTTTGGAAGATCTTGTAGGTAAAGAAATAAAGCCAGAAGCCAATCATGGCCTGGAAGATCTTTATCGTCTCGAAAGCGAGGTCCATGCGATAGGTGAAATTCGACCATCCTATATTGGCGAAATAAGGTATCGATTCGCTTGAGACATCTCCAAAGAAGAAATAATGGAATTTGGCCCAAAGGGTGACGCTATAATGCCAAAGCTTCTGCTGATAATACTGATTGGCGATATCATAGGTCCCATCGAATTTCACCGGAGGTTCGGTGAATGGACCTTCATCCCACATATGGACCACGATTTCCCAGTGCGATCCTTGATGGGTTCCGACCCACCAATCGTTTTTGTTGACCGAGGAATTGACAGGCACCGAGAAGCCGTAATAAATCATCGCGTTCAAAGCGACGAAGATGATGGCTTTTGAGACAGAGGAGAAAGTGATCGTCCTTCTGGCCGCTTTGTATACGAGATAAACGACTGCAAGTATAGCGGAGCCGCCCATTATCCAGCCGGCGATGAGGTGACCTTTTTCATCTTTATACGCGAAAAGGGAATCTCCCCAGGAAGGGGTGCCACAAAGAGAGAAGAAATAAATATAGAGATACGCGACGAAAAGAGCGAAATAGACGAGATACCTCCATTTGGACTTTTTGAAAGAGGAATAGAAGGCCTTTGCTCTATCCCAAAAAAGGGGCATTTTCGAAGATTTGCTCTTTTCCATACCGAAAGTATAAGTCAAACGCGCATCGAATATCCTCTATAATTGTCCTAATGAAAGAAGAAGCCCTCACTTTATATGACTATCTCTCCACCGCCAAAGTCGCGGCGAAGCGGAGAGTCATCAAAGCCATCAGACACGGCCTTGCCAAGGTGGATGACAAAGTCATCGATGACCCTAATTTCATCGTGCGCCCATCAAGCAAGATCGAGTTCGAAGGCAAAGAGGTTCCTTATGTCTACCACTTCGTCATCATGCTCAATAAACCTAAAGGATATATGTCTTCCAGCGTTGATGAGAAATACCCAAGCATCTTTAGGCTCATCCCAGAGGAACTTAGGGAAAGAGCGATCCTCTCTGGAAGATTAGACCAGGATACTGAAGGTCTTATCCTCTTTAGTGATACAGGAAGACTGACCAATAGACTTGTCTTGCCTCAGTACGGAGTTAAGAAAGAGTATGAACTCACTCTCGATAAGCCCATAAGCGATGAAGACTTCAAAAACATCACCGAAGTCGGAACCGATTTCGATGGGGAGATGATCAAACCGGAGTCTTTGGAAGCGAAAGAAAACAAAAAAGACCTGACTATCGTCCTCTCTCAAGGCAAATACCATGAGATAAAACGCATCTTCTTTAGAAGAGGATATAAAGTCGTATCTCTAAGAAGGACGAAGTTCGCTTTCCTTGAACTCGGTGACCTTGAGGTCGGAAAGTACCGATTCCTAGACGCTTTAGAGGAAGAGAAACTCTATAATCTCGTCGGCATGGAAAAAGAACAAAAAGTGTTTACAGTCAGCAGAAAGAACACAAACTTGGTTTAATTCTTGCCTACAATTTTGAGAGGTTGTATATTATTAGAGCGCTTTCGGAAGACTATGTCGGAAAACGCACGATTGTGGGCCTTTAGCTCAGCTGGTTAGAGCGCACGCTTGATAAGCGTGAGGTCGATGGTTCAAGCCCATTAAGGCCCACCATTCTGCTAATTGAGCTCCGAGCGTTCGGAGCTTATTTATTTAGGAGGGTGTTTAGCTCAGCGGGAGAGCGCTTCCTTCACACGGAAGAGGTCGTAGGTTCGACACCTATAACACCCACCACTTCATATCCAAATGGGCCGGTGGCTCATTTTCTTTTGTCCTCTCTTTCTTTGCCAAAGAGGTCATTTTGTCCTCTCTTGCTTTACAGCAGAGGTCAATACTGCTATGTTTAGTCCAGGTGATAAACATGACTTTAAGAGAAACAAGAACGTCCTTTAACTTATCGCAGAAAGAAGCTGCATCAATCGTTGGCGTCCCTGTTAGGACCTTTAGAAGATACGAATTGGATGAAAACCACGGCAGCGCCCTAATGCGCCAAAGCTTCATCAATATCCTAAAAGAAAAATGCGAAATTTCAGAAAAATCAGGCCTTCTCACAATAGATGTCATTAGGGAGGGTTTGAAGACGCTATTAGACAACCAATATGAGGGCGAGGTCGATTTCTGTTACCTCTTTGGTAGTTATGCCAAAGGATATGCGACCGAAACCAGTGACGTTGACCTTTGTGTCTCGACATCTTTAACCGGCATGCGAGTGGCTGGTTTAGCGGAAGCCATAAGAAGTGTTTTGCACAAAAAGATAGATCTTATAAGGTTAGATGCACTTAAGGGCAACCTAGAACTCATTGGCGAAATCCTGAAAGATGGCGTCAAGGTCTATGGATAATAAGAAAGGCGACAAATATTACGCGCAAAAGGCAATCGAAAGCATAACCACGATACAAAGATATATAAGCGGCAAAAGCTATGAAGAGTTTTTGTCAGACGAAGAACTGATAGATGCTGTGATGTTTAGGCTTATCCAAACAATAGAAAACATTAAGAACATCTCAGCTGCTTTTAAAGAAAACAATCCTCAAATACCTTGGGGAGACATAATCGGTTTTAGAAACGGGATCGTTCACGAATATGGGAAAACCGATTTTTTAACCGTTTACGAAACGGCCGCTAACGATATCGGCCCCTTAAAAGAAGCGCTTCAGATAATAGAGTAGTTAAAATTTTTTGTCTGCCTTGCTAGAAGATCCTCTTTTTAATACCTATTTGCAAAAAGTAGCATTATTTTTAGAAAATACCTTAATTATTTATTAGGTAACTTTAGTTTACATATTGTTGTTTACGTTTCCTTTATTATCCTTATTAATATATAAATACTATGTATATTCGATAAATTTTCATTTACAAATAAGCAATCAAGCATATAATACATGTTGGCAACTTAAGGTTGCATTAAAGGATTGAGTATGATTGGCTTCAAGGCTTCTACACGTTAGAAACACCTTGGGCCTTACTACCCCTTTTTTCTTTTTTGAGAAGGAAACGCGAGTATGAAGTACATCTTTGTCACCGGTGGTGTTGTCTCTGGTTTAGGAAAAGGCATCACCGCTGCATCGCTTGGCCGTTTGCTCAAACAGCGCGGCCTCAAGGTCATCTCCCAGAAGCTTGACCCATATATCAATGTCGACCCAGGCACCATGTCCCCATTCCAGCATGGTGAGGTCTTCGTCACCGATGACGGTGCGGAAACCGACCTTGACCTTGGCCACTACGAGAGATTCATCGACGAAAGCCTTAACAAGTACTCGAATCTCACGACCGGTAAGGTCTATTGGAATGTCCTTCGCAAAGAAAGAGAAGGCAAATATCTTGGTGAGACCGTTCAGATCATTCCTCATATCACCAACGAGATTAAGAGATTCATCTATTCCGTCGGTTCAAAAGCCGATGCCGATGTCGTCATCACTGAGATCGGCGGCACCGTCGGTGATATCGAATCACAGCCATTCATTGAAGCTATCCGTCAGGTCGCTCTAGAGAATAAGAAAGAAGACGTTTGCTTCATCCACGTTTCCCTCGTTCCCTATATCTCTGGTTCCGATGAATATAAGACCAAGCCAACCCAGCACTCCGTGAGAGAGCTCCAAGGCAACGGAATCACCCCTAACATCGTCGTTGCAAGATGCGACGACCATCTCCCAGATCACCTCAAGGAGAAACTTTGCTTATTCTGCAACCTCAAACCAGACTGCATCTTCGAGAGCACGACCGTCAAATCCCTCTACGAAGCTCCAATCATGCTCGAGAACCAAGGATTCTCTGAGATCGTTTGCCGTGAGCTTAACCTCGAGACCAAGCCAATCGACCTCAGCCATTGGCATGATCTCCTTAACCGCATCCACAACAGAAGCAAGACCGTCAGAATCGCCCTTGTTGGCAAATACGTCGGACTCCATGACGCTTATCTTTCCGTCAAAGAGGCCCTTCACCATGGCGGCTATGAAAGCGACGCCCACGTAAGCATCTCCTGGACCGATTCCGAGACCATCACGGAAGAGAACGTTAATGAGATCTTCAAAGACGTTCAGGGCATCATCGTCCCTGGCGGATTCGGAAACCGTGGCATTGAGGGCATGATCCTCTCCGCCAAATACGCCAGAGAAAACAACATCCCATATTTCGGCATCTGCTTAGGCATGCAGATCGCCGCCATCGAATTCGCCAGGAACGGACTTGGCTATAAAGACGCCCACTCCACCGAATTCGATTCAAATACCAAGCACAAGATCATCGACTTCATGCCAGACCAGTCTGAGACGATTGAGAAAGGTGGAACTATGCGTTTAGGCGCTTATCCTTGTATCCTTAAAGAAGGATGCAAGCTTGCTGAATGCTACGGCACCAAGACCATCTCAGAAAGACACCGTCACCGCTACGAGTTCAATAACGAATACCGTGACGAGTTCGTCAAAAACGGCATGGAGATCGTCGGCACTTCCCCAGACAACCGTCTCGTGGAGGCCATCGAGTACACCAAAAACGATTTCTATGTGGGAGTTCAGTTCCATCCGGAATTCAAATCCCGCCCAGATAAAGCGCATCCGATCTTTAAGGAATTCATCACGGCTGCGACCAAAGTTAAAAGGAGCTAATGAACATGGAGAAATTCTACGAAACATTCGGCGCCCACGTCTTCAATGACAAGGAGATGAAGAAGCGTCTCACTGATGAAACCTATCAGTTGCTAAGAAAAACCATCAAGAACGGCAAAGAGCTTGACCCAAGCATTGCCAAAGACGTCGCTAACGCGATGAAAGAATGGGCCATGGAGATGGGCGCAACCCACTACTCCCACTGGTTCCAGCCTCTTACCGGCGAGACCGCCGAGAAGCATGACGGTTTCATCGAGTCCCAAAAAGGTGGACGCGTCGTTGCCGAATTCTCCGGCAAAAACCTCATCAAAGGCGAACCAGATGCCTCTTCCTTCCCGAGCGGCGGACTTAGAGACACCTTCGAGGCCCGTGGCTATACCGCCTGGGATCCAACCTCCTATGTCTTCGTCAAAGGCAAGACCTTATACATCCCAACCATCTTCTGCTCATACAATGGCGAGGCCCTCGATCACAAGACCCCTCTCTTAAGATCGATGGACGCTCTCAACAAGCAGGCGATGCGTATCCTCAAATACTTCGACAACAAAGGCATCGATCACGTCAAGACCACTGCTGGTCCAGAGCAGGAATACTTCCTCATCGACAAGGATCTCTATGAGAAGAGAAAAGACCTCATGTTCACCGGCAGAACCCTCTTTGGTGCCATGGCGCCAAAAGGACAGGAATTCGATGACCATTATTTCGGCGTCATCAAGACCAAAGTCGCCAAGTTCATGGAAGACCTCAACAGCGAGCTCTGGCAGCTTGGCGTTCTTGCCAAGACCGAGCACAACGAAGTCGCTCCAGCCCAGCATGAGCTTGCCACCATCTTCCTTACCTGCAACGTTTCCACCGACCACAACCACATCGTCATGGAGACGATGAAGAAGGTCGCTCAGAAACATGGCCTTGTCTGCCTCCTCCACGAGAAACCATTCGCTGGCGTGAACGGAAGCGGCAAACATAACAACTGGTCCATCAAGACCGACACAGACATCAACCTCCTCGAGCCAGGTGATACCCCATCCGAGAACGCTCGTTTCCTCCTCTTCCTCAGCGCCGTCATCAAAGCGGTCGATGAGTATCAGGATTTACTCAGAATCTCCGTCGCCACTGCTGGCAACGATAACCGTTTAGGAGCCAGTGAGGCCCCGCCAGCCATCGTCTCCATCTTCCTTGGAGATGAGCTCACCGCCATTCTCGAGGCCATTGAGAAAGATGTCCCATACCAGGGCAAAACCAAGACCCCAATGAAGGTCGGAGTCACCTCGATCCCAACCTTCCCGAAAGACAACACCGACAGAAACAGAACCTCACCGTTCGCCTTCACCGGCAACAAGTTCGAATTCAGAATGCCAGGTTCCTCCCAGTCGATCGCCACTCCAAACACCGTTTTGAATACCGCGGTCGCCGAAGAGCTTAAGAAGTTCGCCGATGTCCTTGATGCCTCTAAAGACGTTCCAGCCACTATCCATAAGCTCGTCAAAGAGACCATCAAAAAGCACAAGAGAATCATCTTTAACGGCAATGGCTATGACCCATCTTGGATCAAAGAAGCCGAGAAGAGAGGGCTAAGCAACTATCCAAACACCCCTCTTGCCCTTAAGCACTACACCGACAAGAAGAACGTTGACCTCTATGTCAGCAACGGTGTTCTCAGCAAAGCTGAAATCGAATCCAGATACGAAGTCTATCTTGGGACCTACACCAAGACCGTGGCTCTCGAAGCGAGAACCATGCTCAACATGGCCAAGAAAGACATCATGCCAGCAGTTATTGAGTATAGCGGCATGATCTCCAAAGACCTCAAGCTCAAGAAAGACATCGCCCTTGGATTTGCGACCGATTACGAAGTCGCTCTCCTCAAGGATGTCTCAACCCTCTCTAGCGGCCTCTACCTCGCTACCCTCGAATTAGAGAAAGCCCTTGCTAACGCCGAGATGAAAGACGCCTATGAGCTTGCTCTCTACCATCATGACGTCGTCTTAGCCGCGATGGCCAAATTAAGAGATGTCGCCGACAAACTCGAAGTCATCGTCGGAACCGAGTACTGGCCAATGCCAGACTACGCCAAACTTCTCTTCAGTGTGAAATAAGTATGAATAACATCAATGTCGTATTAGGTGCCTTCTATGGCGATGAAGGCAAAGGAAAGATCATCGATTATCTTTCAACTGACGCCGATTACGCCGTCCGCTTTGCGGGCGGTGACAATGCCGGCCACTCAATCGAAGTAGATGGTGTCAGATACGCCTTCCATCTTCTTCCAAGCGGCATCCTTAACGAAGGCTGCAAAGCGGTCATCGGTAACGGTGTCGTCATCAACCCAAGGATCCTTTTCCAGGAAATCGCTTCCGTTTTGGAGCACGGCCACAAAGTGGACAACCTCTACATCTCTGACAAAGCCCACGTCCTTTTCCCATACCACGTGGAACTTGATGCGGCTTTAGAGAGCCAAAGAGGCGGACACAAAATCGGTACCACCAAACGTGGTATCGGACCTGCATATTGCGACAAGTACGAAAGAAGCGGCATCAGAGTCAGCGAGTTCATCAGCGACTCCTTCCTTGAGAGACTCAAAGAGAATGTCGAGAAGAGCAACATCTCTCTCAAAGACAAAGGATTCGAGCCTCTTAACTATGAGGAAATCGCCAAAGAGTATGGTGAGTACGCCAAGAGAATCAAACCATTCGTCTGCGACACCACCACTCTTCTCCATAACGCTTTAAAAGAGAACAAGAAGATCCTTTGCGAAGGCGCTCAGGCTGCGCTTCTTGATATCGACTTCGGATCATATCCATATGTCACTAGCTCCACTACCACCATTGGTGGAGTCTTCACGGGAACCGGCATGGCCCCTAAGTACTTAGGCGAGGTCATCGGCGTTCTCAAAGCCTATTCCTCCAAAGTCGGAGAAGGCCCATTCCCAACCGAGCTTTTCGATGAGGTCGGAAGCACCATCAGGGAACTTGGCCACGAATATGGCGTCACCACCAAGAGACCAAGACGAATCGGTTGGCTTGATTTAGTCGCCATCAACTACTCGGCGATGATCAATGGCTACACCGGTTTCGCTTTAAACCATCTCGATACCTTAGGCAAGCTTGACGAGATCAAAGTCTGCGTCGGCTACGAGTACAAAGGCGAAGTCTCAACTGACTTCCACACCGATATGGATTATCTCAACGAAGTCAAACCTATCTACAAGACCTTCAAGGGCAACTTCGGGGATATCTCCCACTGCAGAAAGTTCGAAGACCTTCCTCTTAATGCCCAGAAATACGTCGAAGAGATTGAGAGCTTCACTGGCGTCAAAGTCAAATTCATCGGCGTCGGTGCTTCAAGAGAAGAAATCATCGTTAGATAAGTTGTCGCCAAAAATATATCGGTTTTGCTAAGGATTTAGCGAAATCCAGATAAAAAAGGAAGCCATTTATGTGTGGAATCGTTGGCTATATTGGAGAACATCAGGCAAGTGATATCTTGCTCGACGGTCTTAAGAAACTAGAATACCGCGGATATGATTCCGCCGGTGTCGCAGTGAGAAACGACGAGAACACAATCTCCGTCGTCAAGACAAAAGGAAGAATCAAATTTCTCAAAGCCAAGATCGAAGAAGGTCATGGCCTTTTCGGCACGTCTGGCATCGGCCATACCCGTTGGGCAACCCATGGTGAGCCGTCCGAGGACAACGCCCACCCACACGCCTCCGACGACTTCAATGTCGTTGCCGTCCATAATGGCATCATCGAGAACTACGACGAGCTCAAAGCCAAGCTCATCAGGAAGGGCTACTCCTTCTATTCGGACACTGACACTGAGATCGCCGTCAAGCTCATCGACTACTACTACAAGAAATACCTTCATACCCCATGCGACGCTATCTCGAAGGCCATGGTCCGTATCAGAGGCTCATACGCTTTAGCGGTCATGTTCAAGGACTACCCAGAAGAGATTTGGGTAGCGAGAAAAGATAGCCCAATCGTCTTAGGCGAGAAAGACGGCGAAGTCTATATGGCTAGCGACGTCACTGCTATTCTTAGCCACACCAAAGACGTCTATTATCTCGACAACATGGAACTCGCCAGAATGAAGAGAGGAAGCATTGCTTTCTTCAACATCGATGGCGATGAGATCATCAAAGACACACAGAGGATCGTCTGGGAAGCTGAGGCCGCTGAGAAAGGCGGATATCCTCACTTCATGCTTAAGGAGATCCATGAAGAGCCACGTGCCGTCAAAGACACCCTTTCCTCCTTGCTCAAAGAGAACGAAATCTCTCTCGAGAGATTAGGCATCTCTGATGAGGATCTCAAATCCATCGGTTCCATCACCGTTATCGGATGCGGTTCCGCCTATCATGTTGGCGTATCCGCCCAATACGTTTTCGAAGATATGGCGAGAATCCCAACCAGGGTTGAGCTCGCTAGCGAATACCGTTACCGTAATGCCCCACTTGATAAGAATGGCCTTGTCGTGGTCATCAGCCAGTCAGGCGAGACCGCTGATTCTTTGGCCGCGTTAAGAAAAGCCAAAGCGGAAGGTATCAAGACCCTTGGCATCGTCAATGTCGTTGGTTCCACTATCGCTAGAGAAGCTGATTACGTCATCCAGACCATCGCCGGTCCAGAGATCGCCGTCGCCACCACCAAAGCCTATAGCGCCCAGCTTATCTGCTGCTACGCTCTTGCCCTTAAGCTCGCGAAAGTGCGTAACTCCATCGACGAGGAGAAATACGCTTCCCTCATCGGCGAATTAAAAGACCTTCCAAGCAAGATTGAGAAAATCCTCTCCGAAGAAGAGGACATCAAGAAACTTGCTAGTGAAATCAGAAACGCCAAAGACATCTTCTTCATTGGACGAGAGATCGACTATGCCACTTCTTTAGAAGGCTCACTCAAGATGAAGGAAATCTCCTACATCCACTCTGAGGCCTATGCTGCTGGAGAACTTAAGCACGGCACCATCAGCCTTATTGAGAAAGGCACCCCTGTCGTTGGTATCCTCACTCAATCCAACGTTTATGAAAAGACCATCTCGAATCTCATTGAGACCAAGACCAGAGGCGCTCATATCATCTGTGTCGTGAGTGAAGACAAAGAGAAAGCCAATACGATTGCCGATGACCTCATCAGCATTCCTAATACCGCTGAATATTTCATGACGAGCTTAGCCATCATCCCGCTTCAGCTTTTGTCCTACTATGTCTCGGTCCAGTTAGGACTTAACGTCGATAAACCTCGTAACCTTGCCAAATCAGTAACGGTCGAATAAGCACTTCTTATTGAAGAAATAGGTACATTTTGCTATGTTATTTAGGCGCTCAAAAAGCGTCTAAGAACGCCGGCTTAGCTCAGCTGGTAGAGCAACGCACTTGTAATGCGTAGGTCTTCGGTTCGAATCCGGAAGCCGGCACCAACGTTCTGAATGGAGATCCTCGATTGAGGATCTTTTTTTGTGGAATCTATTGACTTTGCTCATCGAAAAATGACAAACTACACAACGTTAATATTTTTAGAAGAGAGCTCGTTCTCTTCAGGAGAATTGAATGCAACAAATTGCACTTATGGCGGCCAGTTTAATAAGCGTAACAATAGGCGCCAAGCTAATGACTGAGCAAAAAGTCAAAAGCGATTCATATACCCTATCTCAGATAAAACAAGTTGTTTCCGCTATGGGTGAAGGATCTAAAGTTACAGGGATAGAAAACAAAGGCTCGGTTTATCTAAGCGGAGGTGAACAAGCGACCTTATATGACCTTGATGGCGATGAAGGCTATCTCGTGTTGGGCGATAACTACAAAATCTATGATTATCAGCCAAACGTCGAACTGAACGAAAAGGCCTCGTTGAACGGGCTTGAATTCAATCCTGTCAGTCGGTCTTTCATGACAGAAGACGAAAGATGCGTCTCTATAGTTGATAGAGCAGAGAGGGCAACAGATATGCCTGAGAGGAATTTGAAGGAGGGATCGTTTGTAGACTATGGTTGTGGCCAGATTTCAAGCGACCAACTCGTGAATTACGTTAATAACAAATTTCCTGGAGGCGAATTGGATGATGAGCACAGCATCCCAATAACAAGGTTCAGCCAGATGGAAATAAGTTGCTACTGGAAAGGAATAAGAAAAGACGGCGTTATTGAAGGATATACTAGCGAGGCGAATTGCGGACTTTGTGCGGCATACACCGTTTTCCATTACTTAGTAAATTACAGTGCCTATAGAAATAGTTCGTTTGGTGGTTTCCCAAAACAAACAAACAAAACTAGATACTATCCAAGAAGTCAAGAGCCTGAAACTTATCAATGGGTGACTGACAACGTGGAAGATTGGCGATGTTTCCAAAACCATCCTGGATACGGAAGTTGGGAGGCTAAGGAATTTGATGGCCTTTATATCGCGTTAAGGCAAGCGGGACTGGAATTAGATCTAACCACCCCTTTTTCCGGTATCAGTACTGATGAAGTCGTTATTCAAATGGAGAGCGTCGCACATCAATTTGGACTCAACACTTTTCAGGCGACAAGAATAACAGACTTCAACGCATACACCGGAACTCCGGCCTTTAAAAACTTCCTAACTGGCGGAAAGCCTCTTTTCTTCGCTTCACGTGGCAGCACTTATGGCAATCATGACATGGCAGTTTCCGGATATAAATATTACAAACGCACCGTCAAAGTCCTTTTCTGGGACAAGATTGAATGGGCAACCTTCCTTGAACTTGGCGATGGACATTCTCTTGAAACGATGTATTTTGATATAACCAGGTATTTCTGGGAACACCATGGGGAGGCAGAGTTTATTAATTATGCTTGGTAAAAAATTATTATTGTTGCCTGCCGTATCTGTTCTTCTGGCATCTTGTGATGGGAGCGGTATTAAAATCGGGCCAGGTTCGGCTATGGTCATGGGCGCTCAATGCGGAGATATTGTTTTCAGCATTCAAAACAACAACACAAAAGAGATGGTAGGCACTATGAAGTTCCTGCCGCTCGAAGAAAACAAAATATCAATCGTGTTTTCCTTTAACAACTCCCTAGATGAGGCTTTCGTTTTCACTTATAGTTCAAAAATCTTTAGCATAGCTAGGCATTGGGACGTTGATGAGACCACCAAAGCAGAAGATAGGTTCTTCAACAATTATCCCTATGTTGAAAAAAGTGATAGCCTCCATGGAAAGCTTTCTAAAATAGTTTTCGAAGGAGTAACGAGCAGTGTCACAGAAGGAACGTCCGCCGTTCAAAGAATAGCCCTTAACGGAAGCGGCATTTTAACATTCGAATACAATGCCGTTTTTGATCCTTCCAAGCATTTCTACGCTTGCGAAGGAACTTCTTATATATCGTCGGGTTTCTCATTGCTAAATAAAGACGGTACCAAAGTAGGAGAAGGGTGCCACGAATGGTACTACGTCTCAAACAAAGACCTTTTCGAATTTTGATTATCAGCAATAATAACAAGCGGCATTTCTGGCCGCTTTTTTATTTGCGAAAAAGCAAAAAGAAAAGCCCAGCCATTGGCTGAGCTTGATCTCGAAGTGAGTAAACGGATTAACGTTTGCTGAACTGTGGAGCGCGACGGGCGCCTTTGAGACCGTATTTCTTTCTCTCTTTGACACGTGGGTCACGGGTAAGCATACCAGCGACTTTGAGGGTCTTACGATCCTCGCCAGCTTCGAGAAGAGCACGGGCGATGCCAAGACGGATGGCCTCGGCCTGACCGGTGAATCCACCGCCGTAGACTTCGGCTTCGACGTCATACTTGGTTTCAGCACCGCTGAGAGCCAAAGGCTGTTTGAGGTTCTGAACAAGGGTGGCGTATGGCATGTATTCATTCACATCGTGGCCATTGACGACGATGGTGCCTTTGCCAGCTTTGAGGTAGACACGGGCGATAGATTTCTTTCTACGACCAGTGCCATAGAACTTAGTAACTTTAGTAGCCATTTTCTATCTCCTTATTTGATTTCGAGAGCGACTGGTTTCTGAGCAGCCTGCTCGTGTTTGTCGTCAGCGTAGACGAAGCATTTCTTCATCATGGCGCGGCCAAGAGGTCCTTTTGGTAACATACCCCAGACGGCTCTTTCGACCATTTCGACAGGGAACTCACGCTTCATGGTGCCAGCGGAACGGGTTCTGAGACCGCCGTTGTAGCCGGAAACGTTGTAGTAGTTCTTCTTGTGTTCTCCATCGGCCTTGCCAGTCAATTTGACCTGGGCGGCATTGATGATGATGACATAGTCACCAGTATCTTCGTTTGGAGTGTAGATCGGCTTGTTCTTACCCATTAAAACCATAGCGACCTGGGTGGCGAGACGGCCAAGGATGACATCTTTGGCGTCGACGACGTACCAAGCACGTTTGATTTCAAGAGGCTTAGCAATAGTGGTTTGACGTTGCATAATCTTTTCCTCTTTCTTCTATTAATGCATGCCACCGATTAGGGTGGCCCTAAAATCAGTGCTCGTATATTATGCACATGCGCCAAAGGAGTTGCAACAACTTTTTTGGCAAAATGTAAATTATTGTAATTATTATATAATTACCCGATTATTCTCAGTATTTTTGTGTCACTTTTTAGGCGTTTTGACAAAGAAAAAGAGGGCTAAAGAGC
Source organism: Bacilli bacterium (assembly GCA_017542885.1). Taxonomy (GTDB): domain Bacteria; phylum Bacillota_I; class Bacilli_A; order RFN20; family CAG-826; genus UBA4951. Next base: position 45,051 of record JAFXWH010000131.1, read on the forward strand.
CCCCTTATATCCTTTAGTAAGATTAGATGTTGTTGACGTTGTGGTAAACGTTCTGGACATCTTCGCACTCATCAAGCATGGCGAGCATGTCTTTGATCTTCTGTGCATCCTCTGGAGAGAGGTCAACGTATTCGTTTGGAAGGAAGGTGACTTCAGCAGAATCGAAATCAGTGACTCCGATGCCAGCAAGGACTTCCTTGGCCTTCTCTAAATCGCCAGGGGCGACGGTGCACTCGACTTCGCCATCTTCGTATTCGACCTTCTGGACGTCGACATCACCAAGGATGAGGTTCTCTTCGGTCTCATCACGCTTGGCCTCATCGCCTTTGAAGGCAATGTAAGCAGCGTAGTTGAAGTTATAGGCAACGCTTCCCATCTTGCCACCCTTCTTGGTGACGATGGTTCTGACGCCGACTAAGGCGCGGTTGACGTTGTCGGTTAAAGTGTCGACGATGATGAAGCTTCCGCCTGGGCCGAAGAATTCATAACGGCCAGGAATATAAGCGACTGAATCTCCGCCTTTAGCCTTCTCAATAGCTCTGTCGATGACATCGCGTGGGCAGGTTTTGCGGTATTTTTCGATGGCGCTTCTAAGCGCAAGGTTGCTCTCTGGGTCAGGGACACCGCTCTTAGCAGCGGCATAGATCTCCTTCGAAGCGCGCATGTAGATGGCGCTTTTTGCTTTGGCAGACGCGGCCATTGCGGCGGCTCTTACTTCAAAATGTCTTCCCATAAAAAGCTCCTTAAGAAACTAGTGTATTCTACCACTGCTAATTAGCAGTAGGTAGTTTTTTGTTTAATAGATGACGTCTTCTAGGCATAGACCCGAAGGATCTGCCTTGAAGGAAATGATTTTCCTTTCCTTGGCATCGAGGGCTTTTTTCACTTCCTCGAGCGTCATCTTGCTTTCCCCTACTCGCATGGCGACACCGACCATGGTCCTGACCATGTAGGTCATGAAACCGTTCGCGGTGAGAGTGACTCTCATATGTCCCTCATGGAGGTTGAAGGTCATCTCTAGGATATCACGGATGAAGTTATCTTTATCGATTGGTTTTGGGGTGAAGTTCTTGAAGTCGTGTTTTCCAAGGAAAATACGCATGGCTTTTTCAAAGAGGTCGAAATCGAATTTCTTGTATTCGAGTTGGTACTCAGTGACAGCGAAAGGATCTCTTGGTCCGTGGTGAAACGAATAAGAATAGACCTTCTTGGCCGCGCTGTGGCGGGAATCGAAATCATCGTCTTTCTTCTCCATCGACTTGATGAAGATGTCCTTTGGAAGAAGACGATTAAGGGAGAAAACCGCGGCACTAAGATCTTTGATCTCTTTCTTTGGCTTGAAATTACATCTTTGGCCAATCGCATGAACGCCTTTATCCGTTCTTCCTGAGCCATGGATGGTCATTGGATAGCCAAGATAGGTTGAAAGAGCCTTCTCAATCTCGCCCTGGATGCTTGGGTGATTCTTCTGCTTCTCAAAGCCGAAGTATTTGGCTCCGTTATAGGAGACGACCATCACGTAGTTCATAAGGTCGTGATCCCCCAAATCTCTTTAAACGCATCAAGCTGCATGATTGACAAAGTCAAACATCCACCGAATATGGCTAAAACGATAA
>JAFXWH010000132.1:0-3150 GCA_017542885.1 Bacilli bacterium
GAACGCGGAGATCGATGCTAAGCAGACTGCCTTCGAGATGAAGCAGACCGCTCAGAACGAGATCCGTCAGATGAAGCAAGAGATTCAGCTTGCTCAAAACAAACTCGATGCCCGTGAAGACGCCATCGACGCCCGTGACAACGCCCTTGTCCAGAAAGAGAACTCTTTAGACAGAAAGAACGAAATCCTCACTCAGAAGATTGAGGCCAACGACAGGAAGTCTGAAGAACTCGACAAGAAGATCGACGCCATCATCTCCGAGCTTGAGAAAGTCTCCGGCATGTCAGTCAAGGAAGCCCATGACGAAATCATGGCCAGAGTCGAAAGCAAGATGTCGACCGAAATCGCCGCTTACATCAAAAACGCCGAAGACGAAGCCAAAGACACTGCCGAAGCCAAGGCCAGAGATCTTCTCGCCCTCGCTTGCGACAAATATGCTCAAGACGTCACCACTGAGCGTTCCGTCGCCGTCATCGCCCTTCCAACCGATGAGCTCAAAGGACGCATCATCGGACGCGAAGGAAGAAACATCCGTGTCCTTGAAAGCACCCTCGGTGTCGACCTCGTCATCGATGATACCCCAGAGGTCATCACCATCAGCTGCTTCAACCCAATTAGACGTGAAATTGCCAGAAGAACCATGGAAGCCCTCGTCAAAGATGGCCGTATCCAGCCAGGCAGAATCGAAGAGATCGCTGCCAAGTTCAAAGGCGAAGTCGAATCCGATTGCCAGAAAGCCGGTATCGATGCCGCCAACAAGCTTGGTCTCCCACGCATCAACCGTGAGCTTCTCGCTGTTCTTGGAAAACTCAAATACCGTACCTCTTATGGTCAGAACGTCCTCCAGCATTCCATCGAAGTCGGTTACCTTACCGGCATCATGGCCGCTGAGCTTGGCCTTGACCAGAACTTAGCCCGTCGCGCTGGCCTTCTCCACGATATCGGAAAAGCCATCGACTTCGAGCAAGAAGGTTCACACGCTTCCTTAGGTGCTGAACTTGCCAGAAAATTCGGTGAGCCAGACGTCGTCGTCAACTCCATCGAAGGTCACCATGGCGACGTTCCTCTTAAGAGCGTCATCGCCCACCTTGTCGTCGCCGCTGATACTCTTAGCGCTGCCCGTCCAGGTGCCAGAAGTGAAACCCTTGAGACTTATACCAAACGTATCACCCAGCTTGAGGAAATCGCCAAAGGCTACGAAGGCGTCCAGCAGGCTTACGCTATGCAGGCCGGCCGTGAGATTCGTGTCATGGTCGTTCCTGAGAGAGTCAGTGATGCCGATGCCGTCAGAATGGCACAGCAGCTCCGTGAGCAGATTGAGACCACGATGACCTACCCAGGTCAGATCAAGGTCTCCGTCATCCGTGAGTACCGCGCTAACGAATTAGCGAAATAATCAAAGGAAGATGAGAATCCTTTTCTTTGGAGACATTGTAGGGAAGGTGGGTCGCGATGCGGTCCATCTTTCTTTGCCTAAACTCGTCAAAAAATATGGCGTTGATTTCGTCATCGCCAACGGCGAGAACGCCTCACACGGAAAAGGACTCACCGAATCCAATTACCATTTCCTGGTCGAAAGCGGTGTCGACTGCGTCACCCTTGGAAACCATTACCATGGGAAGAGTCAGATCGATTACTACATCGACGATGCCGATAATCTTGTGAGGCCGCTTAACCTCAAAGGCTACGCTCTCGGAGAAGGTTCAGCCGTCTTCACAGTGAATGGTCTTGATGTCCGTGTCACCAATGTCATGGGCCAGGCTTTCATGAATGAAGAGGTGGAAGATCCAATCAAGATGATGGAAGACCTTTTGGAAGAAACCAAACCTTGCATCCACATCGTTGACTTCCACGCCGACTCAACAAGCGAGAAAGCCATCTTCGGACACTTCTTCGATGGCCGCGTTACCGCGGTCCTTGGAACCCACACCCACGTCGCCACGAACGATGCCCACATCTTGGAGGGCGGAACAGCTTTCCAGAGCGATGTCGGAATGTGTGGCGACCCTGATGGCGTTATCGGTTTCGAGAAAGAAAGCGTCATCAACAGAATCGTCTATGGCGAAGGTCGTTTTGAGTTAAACGACAAAGCCAGGATGATGATCAACGCCGTCCTTATCGACGTTGACGAACTAACCTATAAAGCAACTGCGATCACCCCAATCGTCAGCATCGTGGAGAAATAGAATGAGCAAAGTTAAGATCATCAACAAACCTTGCCAGAAAGATGCGGCAAAGCGTCCGGAAGTGGAACGCGTTTTTGCTAGCAGAAAAGTGCCAGAAATCCTAAAATCCTTTGCAAAAGGACGTTATTTCTATATCAGAACCTATGGATGTCAGGCCAATATCCGCGATGAAGAAGTCATGGCAGGCTTCCTAACTGAGGCCGGTTTTGAACGCACTTACGACCAGACTAAAGCCGATGTCGCAATCATCAATACCTGCGCTGTCAGAGAGAATGCCGAAGAGAAGATCTATGGTGAGATCGGTTCCTTCAAAGCCAACCACACCAAGAACAAAGATTTCATTCTCATCATCGCTGGATGCGTCATGGGCGAAGATGGAGTAGGGGAGAGCTTAATCGCCACCTATCCGTTTATCAGCCTCGTCATCGGCACCCATGATGTCGCTAAGATCAACGACCTCATCGCCGAGCATCTAAAAGAGAAGAAATCGATCATCAATATCCGTTCATTCTCATCCGAGATTGTCGAGAACCTTCCATCCGTTCGTCTTGATGACACGCAAGCATTCGTCAACATCGCCTATGGATGCGACAAGTTCTGCACATACTGCATCGTCCCATTCACCAGAGGCCGTGAAAGAAGCCGTCACATCGAAGATGTCGTCGCCGAGTGCAAGAAGCTCGTCGATGATGGCTATAAGCAGATCACTCTTCTTGGTCAGAACGTTAATAGCTATGGCTTAGACCTTAAAGACGGAACAACCTTTGCCCGCTTACTTGAAGAGGTTGCGAAACTTGGCGTTCCTCGCCTTCGTTTCCTCACCTCGTATCCAAGCCAGTTCGATGACGAGATGATCGACATCATGGCCAAATATGACAACATCGACAAATGGCTTCACTTCCCTGTCCAAAGCGGCTCCTCTTCTTGTCTAAGAAGAATGGCCAGAAGATACACCAGGGAAGAA
>JAFXWH010000133.1:0-5964 GCA_017542885.1 Bacilli bacterium
AACCGGTTTGTCCGTCTTATTTAGCGAGATGGGAAAGATTAGCTATTCAACACTCAAAAAACTCTGTTCGCGAAATCAAAGTGAGGTCGAACTCGCTTTCACGACGATTTTCGAGAAGTACCGCTACCTCGTGTACTATGTTTCTTTCGATATCCTCAAAAACGAGGAAGAGGCGAAGGACATCGTGAACGAAGCCTTCCTCAAGATGTATTAGAGAAGGACTTCCTTCATGAGCGAGAGCCAGCTCAAGTACTTCTTACTCGTTAACGCGAGGAATCTCTCAATCGACCGCTACAGAGAGCTAAAGAACCGTCTCGACTATTCCGACGATATCAAAGGTACCGAAGATAGTGGTGGCATCTCACTCTACCTGGACAAATTCAAAGACATCCTCGACGAAGAGGAATACAAGTATCTGCTTCTCCATCTCGTCTACGAATTCTCCTCCAGAGAAATCGCCAAAGCTAATGGCCTCACCACATCCCAGGTCTCCTCGAAGTATCAGCGCGGAATCAAGAAACTTCGTGATTATTACGGAGGTGAATTCTGATGGACAAACTTCAAGAACAATTCAAAAAGGATTTCGAACAATCGAATAAACCTGAGCTTTCTTTTGATCTTCGCCAGCTTGAGCCAAACACCAAGAAGACTAAACATCAAATCAAGCCTTATAAGATGGTCCTCATCGCGTTGGCCGCGGCTATGGGAACGCTCATCGCCCTTCCGGCCGCTGCGTTCATCGCCATGAGCTTCAAGATCGACGAATCCGTTAAATTCAGCAACAGGCAGTATTCGATGAACGACCTTAAGATCGCCGAATCGAACACTTTCAAGAAACTGAACGAGATCTTTTACCCTTCCGGGCAAAAACCGACCGAATCGGTTATCAGAAACGATGAGAAAGCGGCCTATGATTCTTTCACGAACACCACATATCACTCATTGGTGGATTCCTCGAAGCAAGACAACATGTCTTACTCCGTCGTCGGTCTCTACTCACTGTTGAATGAGCTCTCAAACGCTTCCTCAAGAGAAGACCTCTCTTATCATCTCAATGAGCTTTTGGGCCTTGATGAGACAAGCAGAGTCACTTTCTATGAGAAAATCATGAAGGCGAATTCCTTCGCCGAGCAAGATTCCACGATCCAGCTTAAGAACGCCGCCTTCTTCGACACCAAATACGACTACAACCAGACTTTCATGAACACTCTCACGAAACTCTATTGCGAAGCCTACCAGCTAACTTTTGCGAACGAAGCGTCGAAGATCGTCGAATGGGTCAACAACGCTGTCAATTCAAGAGGTTTCATCGATCAAAACTTCTTGGAAATGGACGATGAGACGAGACTTTATCTCTTCTCAACCCTCTATTTCAAGAACGCCTGGGCCAACAAATACCTTTCCGAAGACAACATCGAAGACGATTTCCATCTTGCCAACGGCTCAATAGAAAAGACGACGTTCATGAGGCATTCCTACTTCGCTCAAACCTATTTTGATTACGGATCCTATATCTCAGTCAGGGACTATTACTATGGTGGAAACGCCTCTGTGACCTATCTTGTTCCTAAGAAGGTTGAGGATAACATCTTCGAGCTCACCAAAAACGACAATATCTTCGAAGAGAATCCTAAATACAAGAAGTATGCCGGCGCAGCAGACAGTGAGTCATACAAGAACTTCAAAATCAACCTCAAGACCCCGAAATTCAACATCAAGAGCGACGTCGACTTCAGGCCGTGTCTCGAAAGTCTCGGATTCGGCAGCATCTTCGATCGTTACACCGACTCCTTCAAGAACGCTTTCAGCGGGGAAAAGGTGAAGGACAAGACAACCTGGCTCCAAACCCTCAAGCAGAGGAACGAAGTCGAGTTCAACGAAGACGGCTCAATCGTCAGAAGCGTCTCTATGGCGGGTATGGCCGTCGGTGAGGCCGCTCCGATGCAACCGGATGGAACGCTTGATGTCGATCTCAACCAACCGTTCATCTACATCATCAGAGATATCAACGACAACCCGATATTCGTTGGGCACGTTGATAATCCTAGAGCTTAAAAACCAAGAGGCACTCCTGAAAATGGAGTGTCTTTTTGTATCTATGTAAAGTTTTGTTACAATAGATGTATGAACAAGCTTTTCATATATTATTCTTCCAACACTGGGAATGGCGATTTCGTTGCCGAGATTCTCAAAGAGAAGGAATTCGATATCCGCAAAATTGAGACCGAAAAGAAGGTCCTCCCAAGCAATTTCTTCTTTTCGATGGTGGTAGGGGGCTTCAAAGCGTCCATTGGCTCTTCCCCAAAGCTCAAGGAGTTCAACAACAACGTCGAAGGTTATGACGAGATCTATATAGGTTCGCCTATCTGGAACGCGAGATTCGCGGCTCCAACGAATACCTTACTCAAAGAATTGAACCTCGAGGGTAAGAAAGTCACCTTCGTCCTCTATAGCGGATCAGGCACTTCGAAAGCGGCCACGAAGAAAATAAAAAAGCTCTATCCGGAGGCCAGGATCATCAATCTCCAAGAGCCGAAGAAATATCCGGAAGAAACCGCGAATAGACTATCTCTATAACAAAAGAAAACACCCGATTGTTCGGGTGTTTTTGTTTATTCTTTGATGATTCCTTTCAGAATCGCATCGAGGTAAGCGTAGAGGGTTTCGATCGCGCTCGATACTGTTTTGATGGCTTCCTCGTTTTTCGATTTGAGGATCTCAGCGTATTCCTCGAAGATGCCGCGGAGGACGACAAGGAACATCTTGATGTTGTTCTCATTGAGTCCGTTTGGAAGATTGACGGAACCGTCTTTCATTCCTTTCTTCATGGACTCGATGACTGGTTTTGATAAGGACATGACGCATTCGTTGATGAATCTTTCATCGCTAGCGATGCCAGTAGCAGTGACAGCAATGACGATTTCTTTCATCGCGTAGATGTGGTTGTAGTACTTCGGAACGAATTCGAGAATATGTCTCGTGAAGGCGAGAACCTGTTCGCGTCCGTTAAGTTTCTGGTATTCCTCGGTCTCGCAGAACTTCTTTAGCTCACCGAAAGCGTATTCGATGTATCTTTGATGAGTGGCAAGGAGAAGGTTTTCCCTGGTATTGAAATAGTTGACGATTGAACGGGTGGAAACCCCGGCCTCATCGGCGATCATCTGCAAAGTGGTGTTTGTGACGTTTTGCTTCGAGAAAAGGGTCATGGCCGCTTTGAAGACCTTTTCCATGTTGTCGATTCTCATTTTTTCAGTTCTCATAAGAAACCCCCTTTGTCCTTAGAGTAATTGTAAATGAAATGCTACAAAAGATAGTGAAATATGCTCCACCTATCCACCATATAAATGCTTTAGCAATCGTCTTTGTTGTCTTTTTTTGAAAAAAAGAACAATAATTACGTCGTGAAAAATGCTTTGATCTTCGACATCGATGGCACCCTCTGGGATGCGACTGGCCCGGTTTCCGAGGCTTGGGACCTTGTTGCCTCTAAGAGCAAGTACCATTTTCATATTTCCCAAAAACAGATATTCCCTTGCATGGGAAGGCCGATGAGCGACTTCCCGAAGATGCTTTTCCCTCCGATGGGGAAAGAGGAAGCGGAATCCCTTCTCAAGGAATCACTCGAGTTCGAGAACAATTACATCTATACCCACCCAGGAAATCTCTACGAAGAAGTGGAGGAGACACTTAAGAAACTGTCAAAAGACTTCGATCTCCTCATCCTCAGCAATTGCCAGCAAGGCTACATCGAGGCTTTCCTTTCCGCAAGCAAGCTTGGTTACCTTTTCAAGAATCACATCTGCTGGGGAGACAATCACAAGAGCAAAAGCGAGAATATGCTCCTTCTTTTTGAACAAGGTGGCTACGAAAAAGCGATGTATGTGGGGGATACCCTCTATGACGAGGAGGAAACCCACAAAGCCGGATTCAGATTTGCCTTTGCCTCATATGGTTTTGGACAGTGTATGAATCCAGACTATGTATTAAAAAAATTCAGCGACCTCGATAAGGCCGCTGAAGATGCGTTTAGCGAATAGCTTTTGTAAGGCCCTCGCCCTCAAGGACGAATAAGGCTGGTTCAGGTCTGTCTTGCTCAATGTTGGCATTCCAAACCGCTGTCGTTTCGTTTTTGACGTCCCCTTTTTTGTGGGAGTAGTTTTTTAAACAATAATCCTCGAATTTGAAGATCAGCTCGTTGTTTTCGCTTTCCTCGGTTTTGTAAGTGATATCGCCGTTTAGGTTGCTCGACGAGGTTTCATTGTAGCCTTCGGTGATGATAGTGGTCTCTTTCGCGATTTCTTTGATCGTGCTCGAGATCTTATCGGGAGTGTTATAGATGATGGAGTTCATCGAATCGAGGCAATCAGTCGCTTTGTCGGTCCAGTCGCGCTTGCTCTCGAAGACGTATTCTCTTCTGATGTTGTTCTCTAATTCGGTGCCTCTTTCATAGACATTGACGATGTCTCCGGCGCTTCTTGACTCAACGAAGACCCAACTTTCGTAGGCGTAGATGTCTCCGTTCTTCTTAGAAGCGAGGATGACGAAGTGGCCATAAGGGAAAATCTGATTCTTCTCGCCATTCACGTATTCGGTATCAACCTGAAGCTCGATTTTGGCTTCGCGGAGCTCGGTTTCGTGGAAAGTCAGCTCATCGACGTTGCTGCGGAGCTTGAGGGTTTTCGGAGGAACGTATGATTCGACTTTCTGGAGTTCGCGGTAACGGACAAGCGAAAGGAGGGCCTGATCACGGTCCATCGGTCCTTTCTGGTTGTTAGGAGAACTCGCGCATCCACTTATGGAAAGGGAAAAGAAAAGAGGAAGCAGTACACGTTTCTTCATACTTCGACAATTTTAGTTGTTTATGACAAAAAGGCAATCTTTATGGAGATAATCGGCCAATCTCGCTAGAATAAGCGCATGGACAATTACAAAACGCTTCTAGAGAAGAAAGAATACGATCTCCTTCTTTCCCTCACCGAAGGCGACCTTTCGCCAGCGGGGCTAAGCTACCGCGCCTCGGCCTATCTCGCCAAAGGCGATGCCAAGCAAGCCCTCAATATCCTTAACGCCCATCGTGACGACCTTTTCAAAGTGGCCCCTCTCAAGACGATGAGGAGCATTTTCGAGCTTCGATTCATCCTCAAGGAATTCGAGGAAGCCTATGACGATCTGGAGTATTTCGAGAACCTCCCATATGTCTCCCAAGAGGTCGAGGAATACCTTCACGCCCTCCCAAAAATGATCAGAACCGAAGAGAGGAATTCCAGACTCTCCGAGAAATATAGCGAAGAGGAGATTATCGAGAAGCTGTCGGAGAAATCTGACGATTACGAAATCATCTCCACCCTCAACATCATCGGCCCTCTCAAGGTTAAGGATTACGTCCCATCGCTCATCGCTTTGGTGACGGGTCAGAAGTCCTCGCTTGTGAGGACGTACGCCCTCATGTATCTCATCGCCGCAAGATACGACAAAGAGATAACCTTCATCAAAAACGGCAAGACCTTCAAACTCGTGCCGGCGATGGTGGAGCCTCCGTTCACCGGCAAGGTTTTCGAGGATTTCAGGATGAAACTCGATGAGACCCTCAATGACCCATCTGTCTCTAATGTCGCCAAAAAGCTCCTCAACGATTACATCTTCGAGCTCTTCCCAGAGCCGCTTCCGCTTGAAAAAGAGGCGGATTTCTATCTTTTGGCTTTCAGCGCCCTCGCTCATGAATATCTTTCTAGCAGCTATGACCTAGAAAAGGAATGCGCCGAAAAGAAAGTAAGCATCGAGGAAGTCAAATCCCTCATCGAGAAGGTCAAAGAAGTCCGTAAGGCCGAAAGCACACTCCATTACTAGGAAATACTCAAAGTATTTGTTAACTATCGTAAGATAGGCTATAGTTATTCAGTTGCAAAAACTAAAGAGGTTTTGAATATGAAACACACCATTGAACAAATCACCCCTTCCCGCGTC
>JAFXWH010000017.1:0-6071 GCA_017542885.1 Bacilli bacterium
ATCGCATCTCTGGAGCATTACATTCAACTGGTGGAGGAATGGATCGCCTTCTATAACTCAACGAGACTAAAAAACAGGAACCTTTAACGATTCCTGTCTTTGGGCCTTTTTTGAAGTGTGTCCGTTTTGGGGTTCACTTCATTTGCGGTCCTTTTTTGTTTTTTTGTCGAAGAAAAAACCTCCCAAGAGACGATCTTGAGAGGTTCTTGTTTAACTAGCGTTAGTTAGTTCTTCCACATATGGACATCAACGCTATTGCTTGTTGATAAAGCGCTGTTAGGGTTGTACTGACAGAAAGCGATAAGATACTCTCTTCCTCCAACCATGTTGTTGACGACTACTTTTGCATTGAGGCCGTTGCCACTGTCGTCATCATAGTAGACGTCCGAAGTGTAGGTATCGATAACATAGCAGTAAGTGTCGAACTCAGAGCTAAGTTCAACGGTGTGTTTGCCGTCTGCAACAGGGGTGTAGTTGAATAAGGACACTTTGTATCTGTCACACCACAAACCATAAGTGAAGTTGTCGTGGTTGATGTCGTCTAAATCCATTGCGCAATTGTATGGACGCCAATCTTGTGTAAAAGCAAGAGGCTGGCAAACCAAGAGCTTGTTGCAGTTGATTGCGTATGAAGTATCAAACGACTCAACCTTGAGCTTATAGGTGACACCAGCTTGGCAATAGTATCTGATGAGGCCGTTATAAGCATAGCCGTGCGCGTGGTAACCAGTATGTAATCCGGTTTGGGCTAATAAGTTGTAGTTGTTGTCATATAAGTACATCCTAATGCCTTCTTTGCCGACGGTTTGGAAGACGGTGTCATCGCTTCTTGAAACGGTGATGTTGTACATGATGGATTGTCCAACGGCGAGGTTAATCGATTGCCTCACCAATCTGTTTGAAGGGTTCCAGCTTATGGATCCGGTTAAATCTGCTGGCACTGGCTTTGTAACCAAAATGAGGTTTGAGTTGTAGCCTCCAGTGTATCTGTTTCCGTTTTCCTGGAAGCTTGACACTCTGATGTAGTAGCAAGAGCCGTAAGAATTCATCAAGGTCGACCAATCAGAGGAGCTTAAACGATAGGACTCGCTATATGAGGTTCTTGTGAATAAAGTCGATCTCCAACCATCAAAGAAAGTGATCTCGTAACGTGTTGAGGCGAATGTTGTAATCGATGTGTTGAGGGTCCAGTTCCAGCTGTAAGCGGTATTGGTTTTTCTCCACGTGATGAGAGGAGCCTGGGAGACGGTTCCTACACCATTAACGACAGGGTCTGGTGAAAAACCCCATTCTGCCATAATTTCACCAAAGCTATTGATTTCATCAAAGGAGTGGGTCGAACAGAAGTAATCCGCGAAATCATCGAACGTCTCAAGATTGCAGTTTTGACCTGCGCTAATCATCAAATCCCACAATCCTTGGTGTCCTAAAGCCATGTGATCATGAGCTTCATTTGAAGGGTCGAACATATCATAAAGAACGGCAATGATGTCATGTTCGCAGCCTTCGCCATATCTGACGAAGCCTGTTTCCAAATTCGCGTTCCAACCATCGTCGGAATCGTAATAATAATCGATACCGCTATAGTTGTTGAATTCGCCAGGGAAGTACTGTCCAACCATGTTTCCAAAAACAGTTGGCCAAGCTTCACCCCATGTAAGCCTTAAACCCTTGTCTTTATCGTCTGCCGGAAGACTATAGCCACTGAAATAGTGAGTTCCTCCAGGATTACGACTTAAATTGTAGATTTTCTGTATACGGTGACCGTACTCATGAAGAATAACATCTGGGCCGAGGTACGCCGTATCTCTTAAAAAGATACCATTGTTATTGTGATAGCAACCTTCCTTGTAGGGGTAAACGGCTGGACAAAGAGCGGGGAAACTCCCGGACATGTCTTTGACATACTTGGCTCCAAAGATCAGAGGTCTTAATGTCTGCAAAGCACGGCCCAAATAAGATGTGCTTCCATATTTTTCCGTGTTGAAGGTCACCGTAGCTCCGTATCCATTAGACACTAAATCAATGTCTTGGAAGTAATATGAGTCGGAGAAATCTTGAGTCTTTTCAACACGAACGATTTGATTTGAAGAAGTCAGTTTGCTGTACGAGAAAAGGCGCAAATGGTCAGTTCCACTTGCAATCGAAGATTTGTAGATCCTTCCACTTGCATCCGTATGAAGGGTGCTTAGTACGGTTCCTTGGCTATTAAGGCATCCCACCGCAACATACTTCAATGGGCTGACTCTGTTATCGCTGTCTTTCAACTTGAATGTGTAGTAGGTGTTACCGGTTGTTGAGGTCTCGTAATCGATAAACGCTGAATTCGCGTCATCGTTCAGTTCGTTGAATTGTTGGGTCGAAATCCTGTTAGCCTTCCATTCGTTCAACGCGATAAACATATCGGCTTGTTCTTGTGAAACCGTGCTAACGCAGAACCGATTGTTCATACGAGAGAAATAGACGACAAACTGTTTCGAAACGCTGTCACCATTTGCATCATATCCAGATAACAGGATGGTGGTGCCATACCTATCTCCAAAAAGAGTAGTATTGACGGTCATCGTGAATTCAATTTTGTCCGTTTGGTTGCTCACGATTCTGTCGAATGACAAAGGCCCGCTAATCGTTGTTACCGAAACGTTGCTTAAAGGACCGTTGTTGATTTTGGCGATAAGATAAGCTTTTGATTGTCCGCTTTCTCTATATTCTTTGTCCTGTTTAGGAACGATGTCGCCAATAGAGGCACCTGAAGCATATTTCTTAGGATCAGACTGAGCATCCTCGGCTCGTATAACTTCTATGCCATCGTTATTTAAAACGTTTGCTTGTTTATTGGTGTTTCCTAATGAGCCAAGTGAAGGCAGCATCAAAAAACCCATTAAACCTAATAGTAGTTTCATGTTTTTCCCTTTCTATTTTTTGATTGCTGTAAACAAGGCCTTAGGTTACATCAACGATGCCATTATAGAAAAAACGAAACACATAAAACAAGACAAACGAGAAGATTTTTACAAAAAAGAAAAAAATGTCGTTCTCGACAAAAGTCCGACATTTTTTGTAAACTTGAAAATTTTCGATTAAACTAACGCTCTTCGCGGAAGTAATTGACGCCAAGAGAGCCTGGCGGCAAGACGTTTTTCTTACCGAATATTGAGGTGAAGATAAGAACGACGACGGTAACGATGTATGGCGTAAGAGTAAGGAACATACCCGTAACCATATCAACGTTGAGATAGCTTGGAATGGAGTAAAGGAAGGCAAAGAGGATAGAACCGGCAATCGCGATAAGCGGATTCCAGATCGTGAAGATGACGAGGGCCAAAGTCATCCAGCCATATGACTGAAGCTCATACGTGCCATCCCAGCTTCCTTGGGATTTGATTAAGTAGAAGAGACCGCCGATGCCAGCAATGCCGCATCCGACGATGGTCGCAAGGTATCTGTACTTGTCGGTATTGATACCAGCCGCATCAGCAGTAGCTGGGTTCTCACCAACCGCCCTAAGGGAAAGACCGATTCTTGTCTTATTAAGAACGATGAAGACAACGATGGCCAAGATGAAGCAAATATAAACAAGGGAAGGCTGGGAGAAAATGTTCGCTACAGGGTTGTTACTCGAGATGAAACCCATATGCCAATTGGCGTCGTCGTAGATCAAGCCGCCATCGGAAAGAGTGGCGTTTGTGAAGTGGAATCCATAGATTTTGCCAACCCTCTCACATAAATCGAATCCATCGCCTGAGCGCAAAAGGGACATGAAGAAGTCTCCAATGCCGGCGCCAAAGGTGGTAATGGCCAAACCAGTGACGTTCTGATTGGCTTTAAGCGTTGTCGTGAGGAAGGAATAAATTAATCCGCCAAGAGCGCCGAAAGCAAACGAGAACACAATTCCTAAAAGGATCAACAAAGCGTATGAAATGAATTCAACGAATCCAAACGCATTCGCCGTTACAGGCATCGCCGGGTAAATCAATCTCATGTAGATGAGCGAACCAAGCGTTCCGCCGACAACACCGAAGCACATGATGCCAGGAATGCCTAAGTTGAGGTTGCCTGCTTTCTCACTGATGGTTTCTCCGATGCAGCCAAACAAGAAGACAACGCTTAATGTGATAACACCCGGAAGTGAGCTTAATACTGCCATCTTATTTGCCCTCCTTCTGCGACTTCTTTCTGCCGCTTGTTGCCTTCTTTGAAGGACTCTTTTCGGGTTCTGAATCTTCCATCGAGCCTTCGTCTAAGCTGTCGATAGCATCTTTGACAGGCTTCTTTTCGGGTTTGTCTTTGATTTTGAACAGTTTCTTGAAGAAACGGACCACCGCACCAAAAACTTTCTTGAAGAAGCGTCCCACTGCCGTAAAGACCTTCTTGAGGAAACGGCCAACTGGCCCAAACACCTTCTTGAAGAAGTTGCCGATTATTTCAAAAATATCGGTTTCTTTTCCGTTCTTGTTGTACATGATCTTGTATTCGACAAGGAACTCAGAGGCAATAACGAAGAGGAAGATCAAACCCATGACGATGTTCGTCGCCGAATCGTCGGTGATGTATCTTGAGTTCGACATCTGAACCTGGCTCATGCCCTTTGTGATGAAGGTGATGAACATGGCGGTTCCGATGGAAATGATTGGATTGAACTTTCCAAGCCAAACAGCCATGATCGCTGTGAAGCCCATGCCTCTGTGGGTGGTTTCTTTGGTGATTGAGAAATCGATGCCTGAGGCGATAAGGAAGCCAACGAATCCACAAATCGCGCCCGATAAGATCAAAGTACGGATAATGACCTTCTTGCTGTTGATGCCGACATAGCGGGCGGTATTGATCGATTCGCCGACAACGCTTAATTCATAGCCGTGTTTGCTGTATTTGAGATAGAGGAAGAGACCGACAAAAGTGGTTGCAACAAGCAAAATGATCAAAACATTGCTGTTAAATAGAATTGGAAGTCGGCCATGCGCTTGAGCTGGAACGATGTTTGATTCGTCTGGGAACCTCCAGTAGATGTAAATGCCAACGAGACCCGCCGCGATGTAGTTCATCATAAGGGTGAAAAGGGACTCATTGGTATTGAAGAAGGCTTTGAAGATGGCTGGGATGGCTGCCCAAATCGCACCGGCGATGATTGCCGCGACCAAAGAAATGATAACAATCACGAAATCAGGCATCGTGCCGCCAAGCTCAACCATGAGCATGACGCAAACAAGCGCGCCAGCCAAGATCTGGCCGTTTCCGCCAAGATTCCAGAATTTCATCTTGAAGGCTGGGATGAGAGCCAAACCTACGCCAAGAAGAAGGGCGCTGTCCCTCAAAAACTCCAAAAACTTGTCTAAGGAACCAAAGGCGCCGATAAACAAGTTTCCAAAAGAGACGAATGGATTGATCTTGCTATAAGCCATCGTAAGGACGAGAAGGCCAAAGAAAACCGCAACCAAAATAAACCCAAAGCGAACGAGAACCGATTGCCATAATGCCATGTTGAAACGCTTCTCAACATGAAAGAGTTTCTTCTTTTCTTTTTTGGCCTTTTCCGTTGGAAGCGGTTTGGCCGCATTATTGTTCTTAAGCATTGTTCTCGCCTCCGGTTTCTTCTTCGTCTTCGTTTTTCTTGGTCATAAGCAAGCCAACTTCCTCTTTGGTCGTGGTTCTGGCGTCAACAATACCAGAGACCTTGCCTTCGCACATGACGAGGATACGGTCGCAAAGAGCGAGAAGGACATCAAGGTCCTCTCCGACAAAGATGACTGCGCTGCCCTCCTGCTTTTCTTTATCAAGAAGGTTGTAGATGAGATAAGAGGAATTGATATCGAGTCCGCGGACAGGATAAGCGGCCATAAGAACCTTTGGGGAAGAGGAGATCTCTCTTCCGACAAGAACCTTCTGGACATTGCCACCAGAGAGTTTTCTGACTGGCGTATGAAGGTTTGGCGTGACGACATCGAGTTCGTGAACGATTTCCTCAGCGAGGGCTTCTGGCTTCTTTCTGTTAACGGCGATGCCTTTGCCTTTGCGGTAGCTTCGAAGCATCATGTTGTCGACAAGGTCCATGTTTCCGACAAGGCCCATGCCTA
>JAFXWH010000018.1:0-6264 GCA_017542885.1 Bacilli bacterium
GGCATCCACATGCTCATCCCATTCTTCGATAAAGTCGCCTATCAGATCAACATGAAGGAACAGGTCAGAGACTTCGACCCACAAAGCGTCATCACCAAAGATAACGTCACCATGAAGATCGACACCGTCACCTTCTACCAGGTCACCGATCCAAAGCTCTACGCTTATGGCGTCGATGATCCAATCACCGCTATCGAATACTTAGCCGCGACCACCCTTCGTAATATCATCGGTGATCTCGACCTCGACCAGACCCTCACTTCCAGAGACATCATCAATGAGAAGATGAGAAAAATCCTCGATGCCGCCACCGATCCATGGGGCATCAAAGTCAACCGCGTCGAAGTTAAGAACATTCTCCCGCCTCAGGACATCAGAGACGCCATGGAACGTCAGATGAGAGCTGAGCGTGAGAAACGTGAGAAGATTCTCCTTGCCGAAGGTGAGAAGCAGTCCGCTGTTCTCATCGCCGAAGGTAAGAAGCAGTCCCTCATCCTCAACGCCGAATCCGAGAAGCAAGCCAAGATCCTTGCCGCCGAAGGTGAAGCCGAGAGCATCCTCAAGACCAAAACCGCCGAAGCCGAATCCATCAAGAGAATGCGTGAAGCTGAAGCCGAAGGTCTTGCCGCCATCAAGAAGGCCGGAGCCGATGAGGCCACATTAAGACTTCGCTACTACGAAGCTCTTGCCAAATGCGCCGATGGCCAGGCCACCAAGATTCTCCTTCCATACGGATTCGAGAAGCAGGGTGCCTTCGCTGCCGCTCTTGCCGAATCTATCAAAGAGCCAAAAGAGGCAAAGAAGTAACGCCAAAAGCATTACGGCCCGCAGAAATGCGGGCTTTTTTCTTTTTAAGAAAAAGAACCCTTTCTCCTTCAGTGAAGCGGGGGTTTGTAATATTGCATTTTTAATGAGATAATAGTGCGTCCTTCTATTGAAGGGGTTACCTATTTATGGCTATCGACCGCAAAACACCATTTGGAAAAATCAATATCTCCACGGAACTCGTTGCCGATGTGGCAGGAGAAGCCGCGACGACCTGCTATGGCGTCGTTGGTCTTGCCGACCGCAGCGCGATCTGGGAAAACATCGCCGAGCTTCTCCAGAGAAGCGATTATGACAAAGGCGTTTATTGCCGCAAGAAGAATGGCGGTTATTCGGTTGATGTCTATATCGTTGTGGCTTACGGTGTCGAAATCACCGAAGTCCTTAGAGAAGTTCAAAAGAAAGTCGCCTATGACCTCAACAAAGCCTTCGGGAAAACTTTCCTTGAAGTCAACGTTTTCGTCCAAGGCGTCCGTGAGATCAAGTAAGAATGAAAACAATCACCGGCCAGGAGCTCAAGCAGCTCTTCTTATCTGGCGCTAACAACCTTTATAACCACTATCCAGAAGTCGACAAGCTCAATGTTTTCCCTGTCCCTGATGGCGACACGGGCATGAACATGAACCTTACCCTTACCTCTGGCGCGAAGGAAATCGACAACAAGAACGACAATTCCGTTGCCGTGATCGCCCAGTCTTTCAGCCGTGGCCTCCTTATGGGTGCCCGTGGAAACTCTGGTGTCATCACCTCCCAGATCTTCAAAGGCTTCGCCAATGGCTGCGAGGATAAGAAGTCCCTTAACGCCAAAGAATTCGCCAAAGCCTTCCTTTCCGCCAAAGAAACTGCTTATAAAGCAGTTATGCGTCCAGTCGAAGGTACCATCCTCACCGTCATCAGAGAGGCCAGTGCCGCTCTCGTCGACCGTGTCAAAGACAGTTTCACCATCGAACAGGTTCTTGATGTCCTCCTTGAGGAAGCCAAGAAATCCTTAGCCCATACGCCAGATCTTCTCCCAGTCCTCAAACAGGTTGGAGTCGTCGACTCTGGCGGTGCCGGTCTTACCATTGTCTTCGAAGGTATGGCCAAAGCCGCGCACGGTCGTTTCGTCGAGAGAAACACCAACCCAGCCAAGGGTGAGATGTCTTCCCCGATCATCGCTCCAGAAACCTATGCAGGCGCCCAGCTTTCCGAGGATGAAGAAGGCTATGGCTATTGCACCCAATTCATCCTCCGTTTAGGAAAACCAGAGGATGGAAAGAAGCCATTCATCGAGAAATCCTTCCAGAGATTCCTCTCCAATAACGGAAACAGCTTGGTCCTTGTCCGCGATGATGACATCGTCAAGGTCCATGTCCATACCCTTACTCCAGGAACCATGCTCAACTACGCACAGAACTATGGTGAATTTCTTACCATCACCATCGAGAATATGAGCGAAGAGCATCACAACATCGAGCATGGCAACGTTGCCACCGATATGGCGAGCAACATCGAGCGTGGCAAAGCCGCGAAGAAAGAAGAACGTCCTTGGACCGACTTCGGAGTCATCGCCGTCAGCTCTGGCGAAGGCTTAGATGAGATGTTCAAAGAACTTGGCGTCGATATCATCGTTAGCGGTGGACAGACCATGAACCCATCGACCGAAGACTTCGTCAAAGCGGTCAATGAGCTCCACGCCCATAACGTCTACATCCTTCCAAACAACGGAAACATCGTCATGGCCGCCAATCAGGCTGCCGAAGTCATCGACATCAAAGATGTCAAAGTCAATGTCATCCCATCGAAGACCATCCCTCAGGGCATCGCTTCCTTAATGCAGTACAGCACCGAGATGTCCGCTGAAGAGATCTACGAATCGATGAAAGAAGCCCTTGGCATGATCAAGAGCGGTTCCGTCACCTATGCCATCAAGGACACCGACATCAACGGAGTCCACGTCACCAAAGACTATTACATGGGCATGAAGGAAGACAAAGAGATCGTCACCTGCGTCAAAGACAAGCTTGAGGCTCTTAAGTCCCTCGTCGATGCTCTTGTCGATCAAGATTCCTTCGCGTTAAGCATCTACGTCGGAAAAGATTGCTCCGCAGAAGAGGAGAAAGAAGTCGCCGACTTCATGGCAAAGACCTATCCAAATCTCGAAGTCAACGTCCGTAATGGCGGACAGCCAGTTTACAGCTTCTTAGTCGGAGTTGAATAAACCAACAAAAATAAATGCCTCACACTTTGTGAGGCTTTTTTATACATTTTGAAGTGAAAAGCAAATTTTAAGTGAAATCAGAGACACAGTTGTTATAATGCAAACATTCCTATAAGGAATGCCACAAAAATGAGAAACGACAAGAAACTTAATATAATCGGACTTGCTCTCATGTCCACGTTGGTCCTTAGCGGCTGTTCTTTCTTCCAGAGAACTTCAAGCACGAAGAAAAGCAGTGTCGCTTCGACTTCTGGCGCTTTGACGAGCGAGAACGCTTCATCTTCAGCTGAGGAATCCAGTGAGGACGATAGCGAGATCATTAACCCAATCAACAAAACCAAATTCAACTATAACTACAAGGACTACGCCCAGCATTGTTACTTGAACTACGATTTCACTCCAAGCGTTGGCAGTCCTAAGTTACTCGTCATCCCTGTCTGGTTCACAGATTCGGAATCCTGCATCCATCCAAACCACACTCAGGATGTCAGAGACGATATTGAGACCGCTTATTTCGGAACGGCTCAAGAGGTCGGCTGGCAAAGTGTCAGATCCTACTATTACACGATGTCCCAGGGCAGATGCGATTTAGGTGGCGTTGTCTCCGATTGGTATGAGACCGGCGAAGCCATGGAAGCATATGGAAATGACGCAGATAAAACACAAAACCTCGTCAAAACCGCATCGGATTGGTATTTCGAACAGGAAGGTTCCCTCCCTCGTTCCTACTTCGATTCAGATGGCGATGGCTTCTTAGATGGCGTCATGCTCATCTATGCCGCGCCTGACTACGCTGCCGCTTACACCGATTGGTATAGCGACAACGATGACAGAGAGAATTTCTGGGCATACACTTCCTATACCTTTGACGAAGCGAATGAAACCGCACCGGTTCCTAATGCTTACTTCTGGGCCTCATATGACTTCATGTATGATGCCGGAACAGCCAATGCCAGAACCGGACTCTATTTCTGGCATAGCGGAGATACGAGCAATGGCAACGTCGACGCCCACACCTTCATCCACGAGATGGGCCATATGTTCGGCTTACCGGATTACTACGATTACTCTGGCCAATATTCCCCAGCGGCCTCATTCAGCATGCAAGACCATAACGTCGGAGGACATGATCCTTATAGCGCGTTGGCTCTTGGCTGGGCTGACCCATATGTTCCAGAGGATAGCTGCACCTTGACCATCAAACCTTTCCAGAATAACGGTCGTGACCTTGTTCTCCTTCAGCCAGCGGGCTTCAACGTCGAAGGTTCCCCGTTCGATGAATATGTCCTCATTGAGCTTTATACCCCAACCGGTCTTAACGAGAACGATTGCAACCACGCTTACAGGGAAAGCGAGTATTATAGCTCCGCCCCTCAAGGCCCAAACGATGTTGGCTTACGTATCTGGCACGTCGATGCGAGACTCGTTCAGATCAACACCCGTTTCGGAAGGATCAGCGTTGATGTCACTCATCCGAAGAAGGTTCCAAATGTCGACAATCTCTACTTCATGATGACGAATACCTACGATCATCCTCACAAGGACATGAACGGACGTATCTCAGTTTGTGGATCTTCATATGCTGACTACAACGTCCTTCAGCTCATCAGGAATGATAGAAACGTCACATACCACTGTTCCGATGATTTGAGTGGAAGCGACCTCTTCAAAGATGGCGACACATTCACCTGCTCGAGATACAATACCCAGTTCGTGAATGGCAGCAAGCTCAATAGCGGTGACACCCTTGGCTGGACCGTCAATGTCTCTCTTACCGGCACTGGCACGAGTGCAAGAGCCACCCTCACCCTCACTAGAGACTAACCCGATAAATAATCGGGTTTTTCTTTTTTGTGCTAATATTTAATCGATGGTTCTTTCGAAGTCCAAGAACATGAATTCCTCGCTAGCCAGCATCGGCATCTTTTCCTATGCCGACGTTTTGGCCCATCTCCCTAGGAGATACGAGAATTACACCTACACAGAAGAGAAAGTATCCTATGAGGATAAAGAGCATCTTGTCCTCAAAGGAAAGATAAGGGGAGGCGCCCCTCATCCGATGAGGTTCGCTAAGAGAACTCTTTATCGTTTTTATTTTGAGACAGTAGGGGGAATGGTCTATCTCGTCGAAGCCTGGAACCGCACATACTTAGGGAAAATGCTTAAGCCTGACACGATATACACTTTGACAGGCGTTTATGAGAAAAGCAGGCATACCATTTCAATGGTGAATATCCTGACAGGGGAGATTCCTCAGGAAGAAGCCCTTAAGCCTATCTATACCCTTCCTAACGACATTCAGAACTACGCTTTCGTGAGGCTTGTGAAGAAGGCTCTTCTCGAAGCGGAGATCGATGAGATCATCCCAAAGAAATATAGAGCGAAATATCGTCTTCTGCCTTTACGTGAAGCATACCGTTTAGTCCACACTCCAAGAACCTTTGAAGACATCCATCAAGGCATGAGAACCCTCAAGTACCAAGAGGCTCTTCTCTTCGAAATCAAGAACCAAGAAGTGCGTGCTCAAAACAAAGCTCTTCAGAAAGACAGAAGGCGTCAAATCAACCGCGAAAAACTCAATATCTTCGTCAAATCCCTGCCGTATTCACTTTCGAGTGACCAACAAAAGGCCCTTGATGAATGCGTTAACGACATGGATAAACAGAGTGTCATGTACCGCCTTCTCCAGGGCGATGTCGGCACTGGAAAGACCCTTGTAGCTGCCCTTTGTGGATATGCCAATTACACGAGAAGCGAGCAGACTGCTCTTCTTGCTCCAACCGACTCTTTGGCAAGGCAACATTACGAGACCCTTAAGAAGCTTTTTGAAGGCACTCATGTCAATGTCGGACTCCTTGTCGGCGCTATGGAACCAAGCGAGAAAAAAGCCACTCTCCAAGACCTTGAAGATGGCACGATCGACATAATTGTCGGCACCCATGCTCTCTTCTCTAAAGGTGTCACCTATGCCTACTTGGGACTTGCTATTATCGATGAGCAACATAAGTTCGGCGTTAACCAGAGAACCCTTCTTCTCGATAAGGGCGAACACGCCGATCTACTTCTTATGAGTGCGACCCCAATCCCTCGTACCCTCACGATGACCATCTATGGCGATCTCGATATCTCAACTCTAACTGAATTCCCGCAAGGAAAGAGAAACGTCAAAACCATACTTACCAAACGCGGCGATAAGAAAGTCGCCTCACTTTGTGAGAAATCCTTAGAAGAGAAGAAAC
>JAFXWH010000019.1:0-4221 GCA_017542885.1 Bacilli bacterium
CGGTAAGTGTTTTGATGATCATTTGTGATCCTCCTCAGTTTGTTCTTTGATCCATTCTGGAAGTTTCTTCTCGAGTGCTTCGAAAGAGACTTTGTCGAGTGGGATTGGTTCCTTCTTCAGGGATTCTCTCTTCTCTTCTGGCGTGAGGGCTTTCGCACTGACACGCATGAAGTTCTTCGTCTCATCGTAATCGATGACTTTGACTTTGTAAATGTTGCCCGCCTGGACGAAGCTCGTGAAGTTACGGACATAGGAATTCGTTAGCTCAGAGATATGGAGCAATCCGGTCTCGTTGTTGTCGAAAAGAAGGATGGCGTATTTAGGGTAGATTTTGACGACGGTGCCTTCTAAGATGTCACCTTTTTTGCTGTGCTCGATCATTTCTTCTTCCTCGAATGCTCAAATATCTTTAAGTCGTTCTCGTTTGTGATTTTGTAGTTGGATGGGTCGCCGTTAACAATGGTGGCCTTTGTGCCAGTTGCCTTAGCGACAAGGGATCCTTCATCGGTGAAAGTCTCAGGGTTCTCAGTGCGAAGGAAGGATGAATAGAGAAGGGCGTACGAGAAGGTCTGTGGGGTTTGAAGTCTAACGACTGCGGTTCTATCAAGATACTGGTCGATCGTTCCTTCTTTGGTAAGGGCCATGGAGTCGTCTGCTTTGATGGCGGTCACAGCAGCCTGGCTCTTTGTAGCCTCGGCGATGTTCCTTGAGATGATGTCGCTAGTGAGATTTGGACGATCGGCATCATGAATAAGAACAAGGGAGTGTGGATTCACACGATGCTCCTTGAGATACCAAATCGCATTCTTGCAGGAAAGCTCTCTTTCTTCAGCGCCTTCGATAATGACGTGAGGTTTCTTGTTTAAGAGGGATTTGCTAAGGATTTTTTCGGTTTTCTCTTTGCATCTAGCCGGAACGACATAGATGATGAAGTCGATTTGGCGGGTCTCGCTTAGGGTCTTCGCAGCATAAAGGAAAAGCTCTTGGCCAGCGACCATCATGTATTGCTTTGGTGTCTCACTATTGAGCCTAAGACCTTTGCCGCCCATTAAGAGGACGGCGTAGTTATGTGCGGAAGTATAATCGAAGACCATTTTATTTGTTCTCTTGGTTCATGTTGCCTCTTTGTTTAAGAGACTCGTTGATGGCGACGCCCTTGATGATAAGACGCATGATCTCATCAAGTTCCTTGCCTTCGCGGTAATCGGCAGGGGCAACATAGTTGACACGACCGTCATGGTAGAGATCATCGACGATCTTGCCTTCTTTGCCTTCTGGATAGACGGCGATCGAATGCCCGCCGTTATTCTTCGCAAGGATCATGGCAGGGATATCGGTGAGTCCGTCGCCGATATAGACGATGTTGCTATATGGGACTCTTCTATTGCGGTTCTTCTCGTTGACGCCGACATCGTCATTGATGTCGAATGCGCCTTTGGAGACGCGGTAGAAATACTGGGTTTTCTGAGTGTAGTTAATAACTAATTTCGGCCAGATTGGCTCATCGTTTTCATCAAAGATGAATTCGCAGCCATAGACCATCTTGAAGTATTTGTAGATGGAGCAGCCTTCGACGATCTCTTTGTTGCCGGAGGAAACAAGATAATGCTCAACCTCGACGCCGTTTTCCTCGCCAAACTTGTTGATTCTCTCAAACCATTCCTCAACGCCTGGCCAGAACTTGATGTGCTTGCCTTGCTCTTTAAGGAAAGAACGGGTCATCTTGATCCCGCGTTTCTTGCATTCGGCAATCATCGTGTGAAGGTAACCAAGGGTTTTCTCGCATCCTGTTTCAACGGAGAATTCTTTGCATTTGTGCCAAAACTCGTCCGGAGTCAGACCCAAAGAAGGGATGAAGGAGAAGTTTTGCATGTCGCTTGTCGCCAAGGTTGCGTCAAAGTCATAGAGGATCGCTACAATCGGTTTGCTCATCTTTATTCCTCACTATTTATTCAAAGTATATTACTTTGCGTTCCTCTTAACAATTTCCACGGAAAGGAATTTTGCTATTTGCAAAAAGGCTCAATTTGAAAATGGGTTAAGGTGACTTTAGAATATTAGTCCATGGAATGGTGGCAATTACTACTTTACATTCTCGCGATCATCGCCCTTATCTGGCTCGCTCTTTTGGCCATCGACATCTCGAGCATCCTTGGTTTCAAGTCCAAGCTTGAGAAGAGAACGGTTGCTTTTAGCGTCCTCTTCATGGAGAAGAAAGATATCCTTCTGACCATCTACGCCATGTTCGATGAGAAGAAGGCGGAATTCTCTTCTTCCCTCAACAAAGCAGCCGCTCAGGTGAGATGGATGAAGCTCGAAGCCATGAAAGGCGAAGAAATCGAAAATAATGTGAATTTGCTGAATGATTTTGAAAAAAGACTCGCTCTTTTAGGTCACAAATACCCATTCTTCGAGAATGACGAAGACTATGAAATCTACTGGACCACTCTCCAGGATCTAAATGCCAATTACAGAAGAAACGTCGCCAACTATAACAGCGAAGTTCTTGGATACGAATATTGGAGGAAATTCATCATCTTCCGCCCATTCACCTATCTCTTTGGTTTCAGAGAGAAGAAACGTCTCAATTAGAAATGCATCTCATAATCGACTAAGCCATCGTAGAAGTCTTTTTCGTGGCTGACAATGATGACTGAGCCAGGATATTTCTCAATCGCTTCGAAAAGCGAATCTTTTGCTGATTGATCAAGGTGATTCGTAGGTTCGTCAAAGACGAGGAAGTTACTTTTCTTGAGACTCATCAAAGCGAATCTAGCTTTAGTGACCTCTCCGCCAGAGAGCTCTTTCATTGGGCGCATCGCAAGCTCTTTCCTTACGCCTGTCGCGCCTAACGCGGTCCTGACCTGCGTGTTAGTCAAACCGGGATATTGGTTATGGATGTAATCGAATGGGCTAAGCGACATATCGATTACCTCATCTTGGTTGAAGTAATTGACGACGATGCCGTCTAACCAGTTGTATTCACCGCCTAAAGAAGGGATCTTCCCAAGAATGGTTCTGAGGAAGGTTGTCTTGCCAACGCCGTTTTGTCCGAGAATGGCAATCTTCTCTCCTTCTTTCAATATGAAAGAGATTGGATCAAGAAGTGGCTTCCCATATCCGATTTCAAGGTTCTCAACGATAAGAGGTTTCTGGCCTACTGGGTGAGTGTATGGGAAAGAGAAATGGACTTTGATGACGGATTTGCCTGGCGCTTCCATGACATCAAGGTGAGCGAGCCTCGCTCTTCTAGATTTCGCGGCTCTTGAGGAAGTTGCTCTAACGATATGTCTTGCGATGAAGTCTTCTTCCTTCTTGATGTATCTTTGCTGAGCGTTGTAGTTCTTCTCGTATTGCTCTTTGTCGAGTTCGTGTTGCTCAAGATAATGCTCAAAGGTTCCTTTGTATCTTGTGACGGTCTGATTCTCTAAACAGAAGACTACCGTGGCGATTCTCTTAAGGAATTCCTGGTCGTGGCTAACGACGAGGAAGGCTTTCGGATATGAGATGAGATATCTAGCAAGCCAATCAACCTGAGTGGCATCAAGGAAGTTCGTAGGCTCGTCCATGATGAGGAAGTCTTTTTCCTCAAGAAGCATCTTCGCGAGATAGGCTTTCTCTCTTTGACCGCTCGAAAGCTTGGCCAAAGGAGCTTCAAGATTCTCTTTTTGGAATCCTAAGCCATCGGTCAGCTTTCCAACTTTTTCCTGGAGGGCGTAGAACCCTTTTTCTGTGAGTTCTGTTTGGATTCGGTCAGCTTTTGCCAGTAATTTTTCGAAATTTGCCCCATCAACCGCGCTTTGTTCATAGAGCTCGTTCATTCTCTTTTCTTTTTCGAAAAGATCTTCGTAGACGCCATAGAGGTATTGGTGGACAGGCATGTCTTGGGCGACCTTAAGCTGTTGGTCCAAATAGGAATGGGTGACCCCGCTTTCCCAAATGACTTGGCCTTTGTCCGCCTTAAGCTCACCGACGATGATATTCAAAATAGTGGTCTTGCCAGAGCCATTGCTTCCGACTAGGCAGCAATGCTCACCGCTATTGACCTTGAAAGAGACCTTTTTGTAGAGCTCTTTGTCACTGTAATTGAATTCGATGTCTTTCAGTTCGACGAGTGCCATGATGACAAATATACCATAGGGGGATAACAAAAAAAGTGCTTAAGCACTTATTTGTTCTTTGAACGGATGGCCTTTATCCTTTCTTTCCATCTCTTCTTCA
>JAFXWH010000020.1:0-3849 GCA_017542885.1 Bacilli bacterium
CATCGAGGATTGGACAATAGTAACCAAGGAAGTGGCCGTGCTCGCCATTATGTTCGAAATACGTATCGATATCCCCCATCGCAAGGAATTCTTCATATTCTTCCTGGTGATGGAGAGGTTCTCCTAAGGCAGTGATTCCGTACTCAAGATCGAGAACGGTTTTGCCATCGGTTGTGAAGACATAGACATCAAGGACCTTGTCGCTCGACAACATGATTGACTCAAGGCCGGCGAAGGTATGGGAATAACCGTATGTGGTTGGAGCGGCTTTGATTTCGTCAGTATGGGACATCCAAAGATTAACTTCATCTCCATCAATGACGTGAGTGACCGCGGTAGCGTATTGTCTTGCGGTATTTCCAGCCTCATCGAAAGCGGTGTTGTGGTATGAAATACCAAGGACCATCGCGACGGAGCTTGCGAGCAAGACATAGGCGAAAGTCATGATCGAGATGATCTTGAAGTCGAGGGAATGGATGGAGATGTGCTGATAGAACTTGCGTTTGGCAGGGACATTCCATGGCTTCCTTAACATGAAAGTGTTCGGGAAGAACTCAAGTGCTCTCTCATTATTTGGGTAAAGGAGGAAGACGCCGAAAACGACCGCCATCGTTATGGTCTTATCAAGCATGTCCCACAAAGAGCTCGCTACATAGTTCGCCCAGAACGGAGTAAAGCCGAAGTTGTTATATAAGTCAGCGGTTAAGCTTGGGGTTACGACGTCAACGCTTTGTCCATATAAGAAGTAAGTCAAAACGGAACCAACTCCGCCGCCTAAGAACGAGAAGACGAGAACGCCGAAGATATATCCCCACCACTTCCTGAACATGCCAGTCCTCATTAAAAGACCGGCAAAGATGGCAATAGCGCCAGATATGAAAGCGTAGTAAATCGAATCTCCATCAAAGATGCAGTTAAGGAGGTTAGTGCCCATGCCGACGATAAGACCTGGGAAGTAACCAAATATGCAGCTGACGAGAATAGTGAAAACGCAATCGAGGTAAAGCATGACCCCGATGCTATGGAAGTTCGTGCTAATCAAATAGGATAAGCCAAAATTGAGGCCAATCGAAATGACGATGACTAACCACGTAAACGGCGAAGTGATGACACTCGCCTTCCGAAAAATCGGATTATTTTTCTTCATTACCCAAATTATGCCATTATTTCATAAAAAGTGGAAAATAATGCACTTTCGACCAAAAAATCCCCTGCAAATCCCACTCCAATTAATTCCAGCAACCAGAGTATCTAGCCCTTTTTCCTAATTCTTGATATGGTATAGAGGTTTGAGAACTCAAATAAGGAGTAACTATGTTAAATATCGAAAATCTCTCAAAGAGCTACGGCGAAAAGAAAGCCGTGATTGACCTTAGCATCCATATCGCCCCAGGCGAGATATACGGCTTCATCGGCCATAACGGCGCTGGCAAGACCACCACTCTCAAAGCCTGCGCTGGCATCCTTCAGTTCGACAAAGGCGAGATCTTCGTCGACGGTGTCTCCATGAAGAAAGACCCAATCGGCTGCAAAAAGAAAATGGCCTACATCCCAGACAACCCAGAACTCTATGATTTCATGACCGGTCTTCAGTATCTCGATTTCATCGCCGACATCTATGGCGTCACCATCGAAGAGAGAAAAGAGAGAATCCATAAATACGCTTCAGCCTTCGAGATTGAGAAGGACCTTCCAGCTCTTATCTCTTCCTACTCACACGGTATGAAGCAGAAGCTTGCCATCATCAGTGCTTGGATTCACAATCCAAAGCTCATCATGATGGATGAACCATTCGTCGGTCTTGACCCAAAAGCCGCCAAACTCCTCAAAGACATGATGAGAGAGGTCTGCGACAATGGCGGAGCCATCTTCTTCAGCACCCACGTCCTCGACGTCGCTGAGAAGCTCTGCGACAAAGTCGCCATCATCAAGAAAGGCGAGCTTATCCGCTCTGGCACCATGGAACAGGTCAAAGGCGATGAATCCCTTGAGGATGTCTTCCTTGAGTTGGAGGCCGACAAATGATCAAAGCTTTGCTTAAAAAGCAGCTTTCTGAACTCTTCGCGATGCTCTTCTATGACAGGAAGAGAAACAGAAGGGTAGCAGGAGGAAAGGCTGCTTTATATATCGGACTTTATATCCTCCTCTTCGTCATGGTCATCGGCTATTCAGGCATGATGGCTGTTGCCCTTGGCTTTGGTGGTTATCTCACCAGCCCTGACTACGCATGGGCCTACTATGGCATGGCCGCGGTCGTTGCGATCACACTAGCCATCATCGGTAGCGTCTTCGTCTCCTATAACACCTTATACAAAGGGAAAGACAACGAATTCCTTCTTTCCCTACCGGTCCCACCTTCAAAGCTTCTTTTCACCAAGCTTCTTAGCGTCTGGCTCTCCGGATTCATGTGGGAAACCCTTGTCCTTCTCCCGTTCTATGTCGTTTCCTGGATTATCGCCCCAACGCTTATCACTCCTTTGGGCATCATCTTCCAGATTCTTCTTTGGATCGGCGTCTCTTTCGTCATCCTCTTCATGATCACCATCCTCGGATGGGTCATCGCCAAAATCGCCACTCACCTTGGTAGATTCAAAACCCTTGTTGTCGTCCTTCTCTTCTTAGGCGGATTCGTTGGCTATATGGTCCTTATCTCCCAGCTTGAGAACGGCATCACCACCTTGTTCGAAGATCCTGCGGCCGTCGCTCAAGGATTTGGAAGCTTTGTTCCTGCCTTTGCTTTTGGCAAAGCCTGTTTGGGCGATGCCTTATATGGTTCGATCTTCTTCCTTATCTGCGCTGGATTATTCGCTCTCCTTTACTGGGTCCTTTCCATCACCTTCACCAAGATGATCTCAAGCAACGGCAAAGGCAAAGCCATCACAAGCAACAAGCGTGAAGACAAACAAAGAAGCGTCAACCACACTCTCATCAGCAGGGAGTTCAGACACTTCTTCTCCAATCCTATGTACATCCTCAATACGTCTTTGGGATATGTCTTCTTCCCAATCATCGGCGTATTGGCCATCTTCAACCGTGGCACTATCCAGGGCGCGATTGCCAATATCGCTGCCCAAGCCGGCACGCAAGGAACGACGCCAGAAGCTGTCACCGCTCTAATCAACCTCATGCTTCCTGTCCTCGTCTTCTTTGCCGTCATGCTTCTCTGTGGCATGAGCGTTATCACTGCCCCATCGGTTTCCCTTGAAGGCAAAAAGATCGCGGTTTTGCAGGCACTTCCGATCTCCATGAAGCAGATTCTTTGGTCGAAGATCGAGTTCCACTGCATCATCGCTCTTCCGTTCACCCTCATCAGCACGATCCTTATTTCGATCGGTTTAAGCCTTGATGTTTTGAACGCAATACTAGTCACCGTTCTTGCGGCGGTCATCGTCTTCTTCTATGGCGTCTTTGGACTTGCTTGCAACCTCAAGTGGCCGATGATCGATTGGAAGAATGAGAACATGGCCCTTAAGCAGAGCATGCCAGTCCTCATCTGCTTGCTCGTTGGTTTTGTCTCCCCGATCGTCTTCACGGTTATCTATTTCTTCATCGCGGCTTTCATCCCACCGTTCATCTATCTCATCATCCTCGGAGCCTTGCTTGGTCTTCTTAGCTGGTTGTTGCTTAGATGGATCAACACCAAAGGTGCGGAGAAATTCCAATACCTCAATTAACCACAAAAAAAGAAGTGTTTTGTAGAAAGTGGACAGGGAATGTAAGCCCTTCCACTTTTTCTTTATTTCTAAGAATTAGAAAATATATAATTGAGGTGCAAAAGAAATCATCAACCACGCTCTGCTCGTTTTGTGCACCCATGTTTGATGGCTCTGATTTCATTTTAGAAAAAAA
>JAFXWH010000021.1:0-4788 GCA_017542885.1 Bacilli bacterium
CATCGTATCCGGCTTTCTCGAGGATGTTGCAGACGCTGTCTCCGAGAGCGGCTCCCCTGGTGTGGCCTAAGTGAAGGTCGCCGGTTGGGTTGGCGCTGACGAACTCGACGTCGTATTTCTTGTTCTTCTTCTCACCGTCGCCGAAGTGGTCGCCCTGGGAAAGGATGGTCGTGACGATGGAGGAAAGGGATTCTTTCTTGAGGAAGAAATTGATGAATCCAGGGCCAGCGATTTCGATATGATCGACAAGGTCGCTAGAAATACTGGATTTAATCTCTTTGGCCAATTCCAAAGGCTTTTTGCCAAGGATTTTCGAATATTTGAGGGCGGAATTGCAGGCATAGTCGCCATGAGCGAGGTCTTTGCTTGGGGTGACGATGACTTCACTAGAAGTGCAAGCGGCTCCAAGCTTGGTAAGAGCTTCGGCGATTATGACTTTTAATTGTTCTTCGTTGGTCATTGTTCACTCCTTTTCGATGAGGGCGATGGCGGTAGCCCTGATGGCTTTGCCTTCCCCTACTGCGTCAAAGCCTTCGTTGGTCATGGCTTTGAGGGAAACGTTTTCGATGCTGGTTTCAAGCAGTTTGGCGATGTTCTCTCTCATCTCGCCAAGATACTTCATGAGGTGAGGTTTCTCGGCAGCGATAGAGATATCAACGTTGTTGATTTTGTATCCCTTCGCTTTAACGAGGCGATAGCACTCTTTGACGATGATCGATGAATCGAGATTGTCATAGAGAGGATCGTTCGTTGGGAAGAGCTGGCCGATGTCACCGCCCGCGATGGCGCCTAGGAGCGCGTCGCTGAGCGCATGATAAACGACATCCGCGTCACTGTGTCCGAGAAGGCCCTTCTCGAATGGGATGGTAACTCCACCGAGGATGAGCTTACGACCTTCGACGAGAGCGTGTATGTCTTCGCCATGTCCAATTCTGTAGCTCATACGTTGAAACGGAAGAAGACGACATCGCCGTCTTGCATCACGTAATCCTTTCCTTCAAAGCGAAGCTTTCCAGCCTCTTTGACAGCTAACTCACTGCCATAGGTTTTGAAATCTTCGAACTTATATATCTCGGCTTTGATGAAACCTTTCTCGAAATCGCTGTGGATGATGCCAGCACACTGAGGCGCGGTCATGCCGTTTCTGAAAGTCCAGGCACGGCACTCATCGGTTCCGCAGGTCAAGAAGGTTGAGAGATTGAGAAGCTTATAAGAAGCTTTGACGAGTTTGTCTAAGCCAGATTCGGTAGCGCCGATGCTCTCGAGGAACTCCTTCTTCTCCTCTTCGCTAGAAAGCTGGGAGATCTCGTATTCGATTCCGCAAGAGAGAGGGATGCATTCAGCACCTTCCTGAGCGGCGATGGCTTTGACGGTTTGATAGTAAGCGCAGTTATCGAGGTCAGCGTAATCGCTGTCGGCGACGTTGGCGACATAGAGGATTGGCTTAAGCGAAAGAAGGAAGAAATTCTTTCTTGCGTACTCAAGCTGATCACTCGTTAAGCCTTTGACGGTTCTGGCGGATTTGCCTTCTTCGAGAACGGCTTTGATAGCGGTCAATATAGGCATCTCATAGAGAGCCTGTTTGTCTTTGGTGATTCTGGCTTTGGATTCCATCTTGCCGATGCGGTTATTGACCGTATCGAGATCGGCCATCGAAAGCTCAAGGTTGATGACATCGATATCGTTGGCTGGGTCGACTGGTTCTTCGTTGTAACGAAGGACGGCTGCGTTATCGAAACAACGGACGACTTCGACGATGGCATCACACTCACGGATGGCCGCAAGGAACTGGTTGCCAAGGCCTTCTCCTTTGGAGGCACCTTTGACGAGACCGGCGATGTCATAGAAATCGAAAGTGGCGTTGATCTTCTTCTTTGGGTTGAAGGCTTTGGTGAGATAATCGAGCCTCTCATCTGGGACCAAAACGACACCAGTATTTGGGTTGATGGTCGCGAATGGGTAGTTCTCCGCCAAAACGTGCGAATTCGTTATCGCGTTGAAGAGTGTTGATTTGCCTACGTTTGGGAGGCCGACGATACCTGCTTTTAATGCCATAAAACAACTTCTAATCCTATGTTGCGTAGAGATTATATCTCTATCTCGTTTTGAATTGAATAAAAGAAAAATCTAATTGTTTTTCTTTCGATGAAATCTAATGAAAAGCCCCCGATAAATCGGAGGCTTTAGTTCAAAAATATATATTTACAACGAACTACTGAACTTTTTTGACATCTTTAGCGCGGAGGCCACGAGCGTTATTCTCGTCGACTTCGAAATCAACGTTGTCGCCCTGGTCGAGGCTCTTATAACGTTCTTCGCTAATGATGGAACTGTAGTGGAAGAAGTAATCCTGGTTATCCTCGGCACGGATAAAACCAAAACCTTTTTCCTTGTTGAACATCTTGACAGATCCCTTCATAACATCCTTTCTTGCAATGTAATGAAAAATTGCTGAGATAAATATATCATTTATCGCCTTCAAAAAGATATAGGTAAACCTAAGATTTTTCCTCTTCTTTCAAAAAATTTCTGTGCTTCACCCAAAGGCGAATGAATATGAGGGCTATGATAAGACCCAAAAGTCCGATGGCAACTGTGACTAGAGGCGGAATGAAATCTGGATAAAACGTAGCATTTGAAGAGAAACTCTCTTTGATGACGGAATCCACTGTTACTTCTAATGAGAAAAGAGCAAAAACTGAAGCAATTATCGAATAAATTGTAACGATGAGAAGACTAGCTCCATAACTCTCAAAAATCTCTTCTCGCTTGATTCCGAGCGTATGAAGCAGCTTTCCTTCGTGTTTATTCTCTAAGCCCGTTAGAAGAGCGACGACGAGAAGCAAGAAGCCGGCAGTCACCAAAGTGACGATACTCGCAATTTGTAGCGCAAGTTTTACGTAAGATGTGACACTTGAGACGGATTCTTTGACGTTTTCGGTAGGATCAACGAATCGATAATCGGGGTATTGGGCACCCAAAATCTTCGTCACTTCAGCGCCGTCATAGCCTTTTTTGAGTCGGAAAACCGCTTTTGAAGGACCGAGCAAAAACGAACTCATCCCAAGCACATCCCTCCAATAGTCGATGCACCAGTATTCGTTGCCATAGAGAACATCGAGATCGCTCTCCACTACACCAACGACTTTTAGCTCTCCGATGCGGTAATCACGGTCGAGATAGTCTCCTGAGATAGAACTTTCGACCATGCCAGCGCAATAGAGGGCCTCACTCTTCCCAAGTTTGTTTTTCAAACTTGTACTAATACAAACCTCATTTGATGTCTCCGGTTTTCTTCCTTCGGTAAGATTTGAAAAATCACTTGAGAAGGTGAGTGCTGTATTTCTTGGTTTCAGAACATTTCCTAGGACGACATTGGGAGGGAGTTTGACGTCACTCATGGCATCACCTCTTGGAACTCTCGTTAAGGCGTCGCTGGCTAGTTCGACGTCTTCCCTCGATGAGCCTAGGAAGAACGGGCTCGTAAATCCACAGGCTAGTGAGTCAGGGTAGAAAGAATATGAATTCTCTCCATACACCTCGGTTGAGGTGAAACACTCCCTCTTCCCTATCTCTTTAATCTTTTTCGGAGAAAGGTAATCACCGTCAGAGAGAAAGACATAATACCGGTTAAGAGACCCAGCGAAGCCTTTCCGATTATGTGTTTGGTCATAGGTGTAGCTCGTCCTTTCATAAACATACGTTTTCCCTTCTTTTTCATTTCTCGATTTTTCGAAAAAACCCTGCAAATCATCATTTAATTGCAGAAAATATGCCTTTTTTAGAATCCATGGGAGGGAATTGTTTTCCTCGTTATCGCTAGGAAACCTCATTCTTTCCTCAAAAATGTGTTCGTTCCATTTGTGGTCGTAATGGAGAATCGTCGGAGAGGTTCCTTCGGTCACTGAAACGACTTTGAAGTACTGCGTGTCGGCATATCCCCAATCGTCATTGGCGACCTCAAGGAAAAGATCGAGATGGCCGTTCATCAAAGACCTTCCAAGGTTCTCGTAATCTCTGATTATGTGAAGTCCTTCGCATATCTTGACCATGGCCGAATAAGGAAGAGAAAGAACAACCTGATCTTGCTCCAAAACCTTAGGTAACGATGGGTAGAAGGTCTTGTCCGCAAAGTCTTCTAACCACAAGAAATCGTTGATTGACCTAACCGACATCGAAGGAATATCTATGGCTTTGCCATAAGATGAGAAATACATATGGTTGGCGTTTGGAAAATAGCTTTCAAAAGGAACGATATATGAAGTGCCATAGCCCTCTACAAACCGAGAGTTGTTGAAGGCGATACGATCCACTTCTTCTTCGCTTGCGGAAATAACTCTTCCAAAGGATGGCGAAGATCCCGCTTTCTCAACAACGACGACATCGTCGCCAGTTAAGGAAGAAAAAGCCTTTGTCAGTTCGCTTTCTAAATCTCTGGAAACGTATAGAGACAATCCCAAGGACACCAAAGAGAAAACAAGAATAACAACTGAGATAAGTGTCCTTCCTTTCTTAGCCTTTAGAAGGTGAATTCCGTGGCGGAGCCAAGTAGAAAAAGGAATGGTAGGCCTGCTCTCCTTCATAACGTTGGAAGAGAGATATGGCTTACTATCAGAAGACAAAGTCTTCTCGAGCCGAATATCACCATCTTCTAAATACAGGATTGAGTCAGAGTATTTCTTGCTTCTCTCGAGATCGTGGGAGACAAGGAGGACGAGCCTGGTTTTCGAGATATTGGAAAGAAGCTCATAAATGATTTCAGCGTTCTTTTCGTCTAAAGCGCCTGTA
>JAFXWH010000022.1:0-2507 GCA_017542885.1 Bacilli bacterium
TTGAGTTCGGCGAAGTACTTGATGGTACGGACCATCTGAGAGGTGTAGGAGTTCTCGTTGTCATACCAGGAGACGACCTGGACCTGATAGAGACCTTCTGCAAGTTTGATGACCATGGTCTGGGTGGCATCAAAGAGGGAACCGTAGGTCATACCGATGATGTCGCCGGAGACGAGCTGTTCCTCGGTGTAACCGAAGGAAGCATTGTCTTTGGCAGCGGCCTTCATGACTTCGTTGATCTTGGCGGCGTCGAGCTCTTCGGCTTTGACGACGGCGACAAGGATGGTGGTAGAACCAGTTGGGACTGGAACACGCTGGGCGGAACCAATGAGCTTGCCATTGAGCTCTGGGATGACAAGGCCGATGGCCTTAGCAGCACCAGTGCTGTTTGGAACGATGTTGCAAGCGGCGGCACGGGCACGGCGGAGATCGCCTTTGCGGTGTGGGCCGTCGAGAAGCATCTGGTCACCGGTGTAAGCGTGGACGGTGGTCATGATGCCGCTCTGGATTGGGAAAGCGTCATTGAGAGCTTTGGTCATTGGAGCTAAGCAGTTGGTGGTGCAGCTGGCAGCGCTGATGATCTTGTCTTCTTTGGTTAAGGTCTTCTCGTTGACGGAGAAAACGATGGTTGGGAGGTCTTTTCCGGCTGGAGCGGAGATAACGACCTTCTTGGCGCCGGCGTTGATGTGAGCCTGGCTCTTTTCTTTTGAGGTATAGAAACCAGTGCACTCGAGAACGACGTCAACATCGAGTTTGCCCCATGGGCAGTTGTTGGCATCTTTTTCGGCGTAGATGCGGATCTTCTTGCCGTCGACGGCGATCCAGCCTTCTTCGGCTCCTTCTTCACTGCAGGTGACTTTATCGGCTAAAGCGTAACGACCCTGAGCGGAATCATACTTGAGAAGATGGGCAAGCATCTTTGGGCTGGTGAGATCATTGATGGCGACGATTTCGTAGCCTGGGGCACCCCACATCTGGCGGAAAGCAAGACGGCCAATGCGTCCGAACCCGTTAATAGCAACCTTTACTGACATATTCTTACATGTCCTCCTTATTAGACTGCGGTGTAATTATACTAGCGGTAACCCCATTATTAAAGAAAATTACATTTATTTCTTCATAAGAAGAAGGGTCGAATATCCTAGAAATGAGATGAGCGCTCAATTATTTGAAAAGAGGGTTGGCGGAAGTAAGCCCTCCCGTTTAAGTATTTTTTTACCGAAAAGCATATTTTTCTCAACACATTTACTTTTGGGTGGCTATAATATGTCGTCCATTCAAGGAGACAAACATATGAAAAGAAATATTGGCACTATGTCTATCGGCGTTCGCTGCCCAATCATCAGAGAGGGTGACGATCTCGCCAAAATCGTCGTCGATAGTGTTCTTGCCGCCAGCAAAGAAGACAACCTTCCTATCGAAGACAAAGACATCATCGCCGTCACTGAATCGGTTTTAGCCCGCGCTCAGGGCAACTACGCGAACGTCACCGACATCGCAGACGATATCAAAGATATCTTCGGCGGAAAGAAACACGTCGGCGTCGTCTTCCCAATCCTTTCGAGAAATCGCTTCAGCCTCCTCTTAAAAGGTATCGCGCGTGGAGCCAGCAAGGTTACCATCGTCCTTAGCTATCCAAGCGACGAGGTCGGAAACGGCCTTATCAACCTCGACCTTCTCGATGAGAAGGACGTCGATCCATTCAAGGATGTCTTCACCCTTGAGGAATGGAGAAAGCTCTTCGGTATCATCCGTCACCCATTCACCGGCATGGATTACCCAGGCTACTACAAAGAATTCGTTGAGGCCGAAGGCGCCGAATGCGAGATCATCCTCGCCAACGACCCACGTGCCGTCCTCAAATACACCAAGAACGTCATCGCCGCTGACATCCACACCGCCCCAAGAACCATCAGGCTCATCAAGAAGGCCGGTGCTGAGAAGGTCATCGGACTCTCCGACATCCTTTCTCACAGCGTCAACGGTTCCGGCTACAACGCGGAACATGGCTTACTTGGTTCCAACAAAGCCGACGAAGACAGAATCAAGCTCTTCCCACGCGATGGCATGCCATTCGTCATGAAAGTCCAGGAAGAGATCAAGAAGCAGACCGGCAAGACCGTCGAAGTCATGGTCTATGGCGATGGTGCCTTCAAGGATCCAATCGGCGGAATCTGGGAACTCGCTGACCCAGTGGTCTCCCCATTCCATACCCCATTCCTTGACAGAACTCCAAACGAGCTCAAACTCAAATACCTTGCCGATGGCAAGTACAAAGATCTCTCTGGTGAGGCCTTAAGCGCTGCAATCGCCGCCGACATCAAAGAGAAGGACGCCAACCTCTTCGGCAAGATGACCTCTGAGGGCACCACTCCTCGTAAGTACGCTGACCTCATCGGTTCCCTCTGCGACCTCACTTCCGGTTCCGGCGACAAAGGAACCCCAATCGTCTGGATCAGAGGCTACTTCGATAACATGACTTCCGGCAACTAAGCCTAAGAAGAAAA
>JAFXWH010000023.1:0-29695 GCA_017542885.1 Bacilli bacterium
GACAACCTTAAGGTTGTAGATGGTCTGGAACTCCTCTTCCTCGGTCTTGGCGGTGCCGGTCATACCAGAGAGCTTCTCATAGAGACGGAAGAAGTTTTGGTAGGTGATGGTCGCAAGAACGACGGTTTCCTGTTTGATCTCGACGCCTTCTTTGGCCTGAATGGCTTGCTGTAAGCCATCGTTATATTCACGGCCTGGCATGATACGACCGGTGAACTGGTCAATTAACTGGATCTTGTGTTCGCTGTCGACCATGTACTCGACATCACGGGCCATGATGTAGTTGGCTTTGAGAGCCTGGTGGATACGGTGAATGAGATCCTCATTCTCTGGATCGTAGAGGTTTCTGACACCGAACATCTTCTCGGCTTTGGCGGTTCCTTCTTCGGTGAGGGAGCAAGCCTTGTCCTTGATGTCGATTTCGTAGTCCTTGCCTTTGCGGAGGTACTTAACGAAACGGTCAGCGACCTGATATTGGGAAGCGGCAGATTTCTGACCGCCGGAAATGATAAGTGGAGTACGGGATTCGTCAATGAGAATGGAGTCGGCTTCATCGACGACGGTGAAGTAGAGTCCACGGAGAACACGGCCTTCGAGGCTTGGGGCCATGTTGTCACGAAGGTAGTCGAATCCAAGTTCGGAGTTGGTTGTGTAGGTGATGTCGCAAGCATAAGCTTCACGCTTAGCAGCGGTATCTTTCGCGGCGAGGTTAACACCGACGGTGAGACCTAAGAAGCGGTAGATGTTGCCCATCCACTCAGCGTCACGAGCAGCAAGGTATTCGTTAACGGTGACGACGTGAACGCCTTTGCCCATGAGGGCGTTGTGGTAGACGGCCATGGTACAGGTGAGGGTCTTACCTTCACCGGTCTTCATCTCAGCGATGTCGCCTCTATCCAAAACCAAGGAACCAATGATCTGGACCTTGAATGGTTTCTGTTTCAAAACACGCCAGCCGGCTTCACGGGCAACGGCAAAGGCTTCGTGTTTGATGCTCTCAAGGGTTTCGCCCTTGGCTAAACGCTCTTTGAATTCAGCAGTTTTTCCAATGAGTTCCTCATCGGTTAATTTGCTCATCTGCTCATCAAGAGCCATGATTTGGTCTGCCTCACGGGACAGACGATCTAACTCTCTCTTCTCGAAACGGACGAGTTTCTCAATAAAATTCGCCACAATCAATCTCCTAAATAGATAGCCTTGAAATCATACCATTACCATAAATGGTAAGCAAACTAGTTCCTTTCGCCTCGGATTTTTTTCTTAAATCCGTCCACGATTTGCAGTAGTTTTCGCGAAAAAGAGATTTTATTCTCTTTTCGATTTTTGGGGTCAATTGTCCTGGCCATAACCAGGATTTCGACTTTGTTCGCACCATGCTCAAGGAGCATCTTCGCGCAGGCTTTCGCGGTCGCTCCCGTGGTGAGAAGGTCGTCGACGAAGAGGACGTTGAGGCCCGCCACACTCACTCCTTGTTTCCAGGCAAGGTGCTTTCCGATCTGTTGCCTCTCAGCGAAATTGAGATCGGCTTGTTTGACGTTGTCCTTCTTCTCAATCGCATGGATAAAGGGTCGCTCAAGACCTTTGAAAATCTCTACGACGTGATTGAATCCCCTAACCTTGTCTTTTTCCTCGTAGCTTGGAGCAGGAACCAGCGTCCAATTCCGATACTTCCTTTTTAGGAAAGACCTTTGCCTAGAGAGGAAGACTTCCGCCATCTCATAGTCGAAGCAGCCTTTGCACTGATAGAGCATCTGCTTCACCTTGTCGTTGTAGACGAAGAGGGATGTTGCTTTAATCCCATCAAGCTCATTCACAACCATGTTCGGCTCCATCAGATTGAAACAATCCGGACAAATCGGATAATCCTCAAAAAGAGAAGCCGTGTCATAGCTACGGATGTCTTTGAAACACACCTTACAGAAAGGTGTTGTAGTGCTCGATTTTTCTGATGGCATCACTCATTTCCTCCGTTTGTTTTTGAGCGAAAAAGACGACTTCACCATTAGGTGAGTCCATCTTTCTGCCCACTCTTCCTGATATTTGAATCAAAGTTGAAGAATCATAAATCGATCTATTGTCGGCATGGAAAACGAGAACCTGAAGGTTCTTGATCGTGACCCCTCTTTCAAGGACTGAAGTCGTTATGAGGAAATCCAATTTCCCTTTCTTGAAATCGTCGATGACGTTCTCTTTGTCTGGCCTCTCGCTGTGTACGTAAGAACCGTTCTTCACGGCTAGCGAAACCTTCTCATAGAGGGACTCGCAAAGAACGATTGTTGGAGCGAACACAAAACAAGGCTTCCCCTCCTTCTTGTATTCACGGAGTTTTTTGATGATCTTAAGCGTCTGAAAGAGGGGAATCGAAAGGTTTACCTTAGGTACTGGGATTGGTTTCTTATGGAAGCGAGTCATGAGCTCAAGGACTTCATGATTCTTTTTATGGAACTCTTTGAGTATGGCTTTGCTTGGGGTTGCGCTCATGAGGACACAATGCCCACGAAGCGATTTCTTATAAAGGGCAATCAAGACATCGTTTCCCTTGAAAGGGAATGCATCTATTTCATCCATGACCAATAGATCGAAATAATCCGGATATCTATATAGCTGATGGGTCGTCAAAATGACGATGTCCCCTTCTAACCTTCTATGATGGTCGCCATATACCGCCACAATCTTGTTATTCGGGAACGCCTTCATCATTCTCCAGTAGAGTTCTATGACGACATCTCTTCTAGGAAGAGCAAAACCTGCTCGTAGACCATGTGAAATCGCATAAGCGAGAACGCCATAGCTGATTTCCGTCTTGCCTGATCCGCATACTGCGTATACAAGCGTGTCCACGCCTTTCACGAAATTCTCGACGATCCTCCTTGAGAGTTCGCTTTGTTCTTCGGAGAGTTTGTACGCCAAAGATAGAGGAGCCTTCTTAGGAGGATGAGGGATGTCTCGAGCTTCTTCACCTGAAAAGATGATGCACTTACGGCAATAAGGCTCTCCGTTTTTAAAGCCGATATATTTCTCTTCTTTGTTTCCACAGCGAGGACAAACGAACATTGACTCTCTCCGCTAAACATATAGAGAAAAGAATCAGATTTTTCAGAAAAACCTCACAAATATTGAAATATCTATAGCAAAACGCCGTTATTTTAGTTTTGTCCG
The DNA here is from genome assembly GCA_017542885.1 of Bacilli bacterium. Taxonomy (GTDB): domain Bacteria; phylum Bacillota_I; class Bacilli_A; order RFN20; family CAG-826; genus UBA4951. Next base: position 3,160 of record JAFXWH010000023.1, read on the forward strand.
GTACGGGAGAGATGGTTGATGGCGGTCTCTTCGTCCATGATCTCGACGCCAAGCTTTTCGGCTTTGTCGAGCTTGCTGCCAGCGCTTGCGCCAGCGATAAGGATGTCGGTGTTTTTGGAAACGGATCCAGAGACTTTCGCACCGATGCCTTCCAGGATGTCGGTCATCTCATCACGGCTGTATCTGGTTAAGGTCCCAGTGAGAACTATGGTTTTACCATAGAAATATGAATTTGGATCAAGGGTGTCTACACCAAGATAGTTGAAGTTGACACCAAGCTCTCTGAGTTCTTCAATCTCAGCAAGCTTCTTCTCGTTGTGGAAGAAATCGACGATCGATTTAGCAGCAACTGGGCCAACGTCTTTGATGGCGGTTAAGTCTTCTTCAGTAACCTCTTTGAGAGCATCGAGATTTTTAAATCTCTTAGCGAGGGTCTTGGCTAACTTCTCCCCTACTTCTTTGATGCCTAAACCGAAGAGAAGTCTTTCAAGGGAACGGCCTTTGCAAACCTCAACGGCATCAATAAGGGAGTTGATGGATTTGTCGCTCCAGCCATCAAGGTCTTTGATGTCCTGGGCGTAGTTAGAGATACGGAAGATGTCTGGGATGTCGTGGAGGAACCCTTCAGCGAAGAATTCTTCGATGACGCTATCGCCCATACCATCGATATCCATCGCGTTACGGGAAGCGAAGTGAACCATTCCTTCGATCTTTCTCGAATCACAATCAGCATTGAGGCAATAATGAAGACCTTTAACTTTAGTTAATGGTTTGCCACACACTGGGCAAGTCTCAGGCATGACCCATGGGGTTTGGGTTCCGTCTCTTCTATCGATGATTGGTCCTGTGACTTCTGGGATAACGTCGGCGGCTTTGTGAAGACCGATAACGTCTCCGATCATGAGACCCTTATCTCTGATAAAGTCTTCGTTGTTAAGGGTCGCTCTTTGAACGGTTGAGCCGGAAACACGGACTGGTTCAAGAATCGCGTTTGGAGTGATTCTTCCAGTACGGCCGACAGTCAAAACGATGTCGAGGAGTTTCGTCGTGACCTCCTTTGGAGGGAACTTATAGGCAATAGCCCAGCGAGGCTCTTTGGCAGTATATCCAAGAGAGTCATATAGATCTAAGTTATCGACTTTGAAGACAAGACCATCGATATCGTAATCAAGGGAGTCACGCTTCTCGGTGTATTCGTGGATGTATTTGATGACCTCTTCCACTCCATCAAGAACGCGGCGTTCATGGTTGGTGCGGAATCCAAGCTCATCAAGGTAGTTCAAAGATTCGGAGTGAATGTGCTCTCCGAGTTCTCTTGAGTTAACAAGGTAGTACCAGAAGGCTTCAAGCTTACGGCTTGCGGCAACTTTAGGATCAAGGTTTCTGATTGAGCCTGCTGCAGCGTTTCTGCAGTTGGCGAATTCAGGTTCTCCCATAAGGGAACGTTGGATGTTCACGCTTTCGAGAGATGCCTTTGGCATATAGACTTCGCCACGGACTTCGAAAGGTCTCTTCTCCTTAACGTGGAGAGGGATTGAACGAATGGTGATGACATTTGAAGTAACATCTTCGCCCATGTTGCCATCGCCTCTGGTGACAGCATATTGGAGCTCGCCATGGTCATAGACAAGGGACATTCCAAGACCATCGATCTTCATCTCGCCCATATAGCGGATCTTATCGACATGGAGCATTTCCCTGAGGCGTCTGTCGAATTCTCTCATTTCATCGTCATTGAAGACGTTGCCAAGAGAAAGCATGAGCCTTTTGTGGGGGATTTTCTTAAATTCGGACTGGACTTCACCTCCAACACGCTGGGTTGGGGAGTTCTTGCTCTGAAGGGCTGGGAATTCGTTCTCAAGGATTTTGAGCTCTCCCATGAGACGATCGAATTCAGCATCGGAGACGCTTGATTGGTTGAGGACGTAGTACTCGTAGTTGTACTTCTCTAAGAGTTCGGTTAGTTGTTTAACTCTCTTCGAGGCTTCTTCAAAGGTCATGCTACTCCTCCTTTGGAATTTATCCTTGTGAGCATGCGGTGATTGGAAAGAAGGGTTTTCGTTCCGACTTGCTCAAATTCTACTTTAATCATAGTCTCGTCTATGACGACAGTGACAACACCATCTCCGAATTTCTCGTGATGGCATTTATCTCCGACGTGCCAATCGGTGATTCCATTTGTGACCACAGGTTCTTCTTGTTTCTTAACCTGCTTCTCATTTTCAAATGGCTCTTTCGATGGCTCATCGCTGAAGAACCAGGCGGATTCTCCTTTGTAGTGGCCTTTCGATCCGTTGCGGGTTTTGAAGCGAGATTGTCCCCAGGAAGGATTGTCGCTGAAATAGCCTGTGTTCCTTGGAACAACGAGGCCTGCTTCTCTGAAGAACTGCGATGGAACGGCGTGGGAATCGGTCTGATATGAGTAGCCGTTGTTGCATGAGGCGTAGAGCTCTTTCTTGGCTCTAGTGAAAGCAACATAAGCAAGGCGCCTCTCCTCTTCTTCTCCATCACGGCCTTCGTCCATTCTTGATCTCTCGCTTGGGAATTGACCATCGTTCATGCAGATGACAAAGACGTGGTCGAACTCAAGGCCTTTGGCAACGTGAATGGTCATGAGGGACACATAGTTACCTCCATTGATGTCGTCTTGGGCGGATAACAAGGAAACGTTGGTGAGGTAATCGGCAAAGGAGGCTTCAGGATTCTTTTTGATGAAGTGATCGATGTCATCAAAGAGGGCGTTGACGTTGCCAATACGGTCCTCATCTGGCTCCTCGTTTTCTTTGAGATAGCTAAAATATTCGAGTTTTGTCACGAATTTTTGCAAAACGGAGCTATAAACCTCGAGGTTTTCGGTGAGCTCGTTCTTGGTTTCTTCCATGATGTCGATCATCGAGTTGAGAGCTAAGACAGCTTTCTTTGGAATCGAGGTCTCATCCTGGTGCTTATAGATTTCCTTGATGTAGTTGTACTCAGAAAGGTTATGCTCTTTGGCTTCTTGGCGGATTCTATCTAATGAGGTGTCGCCGATGCCACGTCTAGGTACATTGACGATTCTCTCAAAGGCAACATCATCGAGCGGGTTCACAAGCAAGTTGAAATAGGCCAAGAGGTCCTTGACCTCCATGCGCTCGTAGAAGCGAACGCCACCGAAGATTCGATATGGGATTCTGCGGTCTTTAAGCGCGCTTTCAAAGGCTCTCGTCATATATGACGAACGATAGAGAATGGCGATGTTCTCATAAACCTTCTCGCCGTCCGGTCCTAATTGATTCCTTGCGATGTCGGCGATTTTGCCTGCGACCCAAGAAGCTTCTTCTTCGGCGGTAGGAAGGTTGTTGACCTCGATGGCTTTGCCATCTCCGAGGTTGCTGAAGAGATCCTTTGGAACTCTGTTTCTGTTCTTGGCGATAAGAAGGTTCGCCGCATTAAGGATGGTCTTGGTAGAACGGTAGTTCTCATTAAGGATAACTGTCTCAACATTAGGGAAGTTCTTCTCGAAATCCATGATGATTTTCATGTTGGCGTTTCTCCAGGTGTAGATGGTTTGGTCTGGATCGCCAACAACATATAAAGAGGTGCCCTTGTTCATGAGCAACTTGATGAGAGCGTATTGAACGTCGTTTGTGTCTTGGAACTCATCAACGAGGATGTGGTCAAAACGATGCGACCACTTCTCCTGCACGTCTGGTTGGGTATCGAGAATCCAAATGGTTTTGAGAAGAAGATCGTCAAAATCAAGCGCGCAGTTGGAGGTCTTCAATTCCTCGTAGCGGGTATAAATCTTGAGGCATTCTTTTTCGTCTTTGAAGGTCTCAAACTTGACGGTGATGTCATAAGGATAGAGGCCTTTAGCTTTCTTCTTGCGGATGTATTCGAAAGCCTTCTTCACGACCTCATCGCCTTTCTTGTGCCCATATTCGGCAGCGGCATTCCTGACTAATCTCTTCTGATCATCCTCATCATAGATGGTGAAACTGGATGGATAGCCAAAAGCTTCATGTTCGATTCTCAAGAATCTTGAGCAGAAACTATGGAAGGTTGAGATGTGAAGAGGCGGGTATTCGCCTAAGAGTTCATAGACGAGTTTTGAGGCTCTGTCACCCATCTCCTGGGCGGCCTTATTGGTGAAGGTGATAGCGAGGATCCTTGAAGGATCAACATGATAATGACTGATGAGATATGAGATGCGATAAGTAAGAACACGGGTCTTTCCAGAGCCCGCGCCTGCAATGATTCTCACAAATTGGGAATTAGTCTTAACAGCGGCAAATTGCCTATCGTTCAAAAGCGATTCGTAGTCCATATATTAACGTAGTTAAATTATATCATTCACCATGTTTACCTTCTAGGTCTTCGAGGGTATTTTCTTTAACTTAATTAAAGAAGATAATAAAGGCATGAAGCTGTTCAAGAAACAGGAAACTCCAACCGGTAATCTTGCCCTTTTGGGTATCTTTGCCGCGGTCATGGGAGCATTCTCCATAATCCTTGCGCTCATACCTCTTTCGAGCCTGCTTTTAGGTTTATTCCTTCCGCTTGTCAGCGCGGTCGCTTCATATTACACGGAAAACAAATATCTCCCTGCCTATGTGATTGGTGCATCTGCTTTATGCTTGGGCCTCACTTTCTTCAACTGGGGAGACACATTGTTTGTCGTTATTCCTAGCATTTTTGCAGGAAGTTTCTATGGCTTCTTGAGAGACAAGAAGGTTCCTTCCCAATTTCTTATTATCTTAACTTCGGTTGTGCAGACGCTTCTCAATGTCGCTGCGTTCTATATCCTTCTCGGTGTCACTAATGTGAACATCTTTGATGTATTGATGAATGCGTTGCAGCTTTCAAATGATTACATCATTCCAGGGTTCATAGTCACTTATTCGATCGCCGAAACGGTTCTTAGTTTCTTCATCATCGAAGGCATCATCAACAAATTCTCGAAGGACGCTTTCACGTTTCCAAGGGAAAGATTCATCAGCCCGGCTCTTGGAATTCTTTTCGGAGCGCTCAGTTTGGGATTCGCTTTCATCGAGATCCACTTCTCCTACGTCTTCATGGTGTTAGGAATATATTTCGCTCTCGTGGGATCAAGCGTTCTCTTTGAGAACAAGCCGATTTGGGTTTATGTCCTCGGCGGCGTTTTGCTTCTTTTGTCCCTTTTCCTCTTCGCTTTGCTTAACAAACAATTCCCGCAATACAGTGCAATCAATCTTGCCTCAATCTTCTTTATCTCGATTTCCTTAACTAGTTTTGTTTCAATATTTGTAAACAAAAAGGTTACAATGAACTCATGAAATTCTTACGTGAATTTGGCTTAGGCCTTGTATACATACTCTTGTCACCAGTTCTCCTGGCGATGCTTCTCGTCGTTGGGGTTGTGATGGTTTTCGTTTGGATCGTCACCTTCTTCAAAGGATGCATCCGTTTCTTCAAAGGCGATTCCTTCTTTGCCCCTCTCCCAGAAGATGAGCAGGTCGAGAAGATCAAAGAGGAAGAGCTCCGTAGAAAAACCGAATCAGACAAACCAGAGCCTGCGCCAGCTCAGCCAGCCGGCCCATCTCAGGTCTATGTCCAGAACAACTACTATCAACCTCAACCTGGCCAACCAAATGGTCAAATCCCGCAAAATCCACAGCAAAACATGCCTCCTTTCCAGCAAGGCTATCCTCAAGGATATCCTCAGGGCTACCCACAACAGCCTTATGGAAACGGAATTCCGCAGCAGCCGTATGGTGGCTCTATCCCACAACAGCAGCCTCCATATCCATATGCCGAACAGATCCCTTACACTGAGCCAGCTCCAGCAGAGACTGACCCAAGCAAGATGATCGAAATCACTCCGACGGAAGGAGATGACAACGAATGAGATACTATGTTGAATTTGCGTTAAGCGAAAACGATAAGAGGCTCCTTTTCATCCTCCTCATCGTTTTCCTCATCATCTTCTTGCTCCTTGGACTCATCGGCGTTCTTATCAGAACCATCTCCAAAGTTTTCTCTAAGAGAATGGATTACGAGATCCATGAAGCGGTTACGAATAGAGTCATAACCACTCCAGAACAATTGAAAAAATATGGCAGAGTCAAAAACAACAGACTCTTCTTTAAGCAAGCCATCCCTCCATTCATCATCCTTGCCGCTTCTCTCCTCATGTACCTTATCTATTCCTTCGCCTCAGGCATCTGGGCGGAAGATTACTTCGGTCACTTCTCAAGCCTTCTCTACACTTGGGATTGGGCTAATCCAGAGAACTACGCCGAGTTCTGGGGCCTTACCTTGCTCCGCAGATGGCCACCGCTTCTCAATGAGCCTCACTTCGTCGCCGAATACTGGGGAGCCTACATCCTTGTTCCTCTTTGGCTCACTGCCGGAATCTACTATCTCGTCATCATTCAGGCCTATGTTGCGCGCGCAATGATGCTTGAGAAGAGAAGCCACACCGTCTTTGAGAAGAGCTTAGAAGACTTCAACTACTTCACCGATACGAAAAAGGACGCCCCTGCTCAGGACGCCCAACAATCTAATAATAAGTAATTAGAACGCGAACATGTCTATGATCTCATAGACGATGAGCAACGCCAAAACTATATCCAAGATGATCATCAAACCAAAGATGCGATTCTTGGATTTTTGTTTTTTCTCTTCTGGAGTCAAAGGCGTTTTGATACGTTCCATGATTAATACTTTAACGCATTAGAGGTGCGTGGGTAAGGTTCAGTGTCACGGATGTTGGCCATGCCGGTGATGTACATTAAGAGACGGTCAAAGCCGATACCGAAACCACTGTGGACGCAGCCACCGTATTTTCTGAGGTTGAGATACCACTCAAGACCTTCAGTGTTGCCGATCTTGTCCATCTTGGCTTTGAGGACATCATAACGTTCCTCACGCTGGGAGCCCCCAACGATCTCGCCTTCGCCTGGAACGAGAAGATCAACCGCAGCAACGGTCTTTCCATCATCGTTTTCTTTCATATAGAAGGCTTTGATCTCTTTCGGGTAGTTGTATAAGAAGACAGGCCCACCGACGACTTCTTCGGTGAGATATCTCTCGTGTTCGCTCTGAAGGTCCATGCCCCACTCAATCTTGTTGTTCACGAACTTGTGTCCTTCGGCGACCGCTTTCTGGAGGAGAGCGATACCTTCGGTATATTCCATTTTACGGAAGTCGGCCTGGAGAACTTTGTGAAGTTTGTCGAGGACGCCTTTGTCGATCCATTTGTTGAAGAATTCCATCTCATCTGGGCAGTGATCAAGGACGTACTTGATGCAGAACTTGATGCAGGATTCGATGCATTCCATATCGTCATCGAGATCGGCGAAAGCAAGCTCTGGCTCAATCATCCAGAATTCGCTGGCGTGACGGGTGGTGTTGGATTTCTCGGCACGGAAGGTTGGTCCAAAGGTGTAAACATCTTTGAAGGCCATCGCGAAGGCTTCGACGTGAAGCTGTCCGGAGACAGTCAAGGAAGCACGACGGCCATAGAAGTCATTGATTGGGTCTTTGGCATCAGTGGTGACGGTGAAGACGGAGCCCGCTCCTTCAGCATCGTTACCGGTGATTTCTGGAGTGTGGACATAAACGAAGCCTCTGTCTTGGAAGAAGGTGTGGACGGCCATAGCAAGAACGCTTCTGACCCTGAAGACAGCGTCGAAGGTGTTAGTGCGTGGACGGAGATAAGCCTCTTCACGAAGGAATTCAAATGAGGTCTTTTTCTTTTGGAGAGGATAGTCAGGGGCAACATCGCCTAAGAGTTCGGCGGAAGTAGCCTGGATCTCGAATGGCTGAGGGAGATCTGGGGTGGCAACTGGTTTGCCTTCGAATCTCACGGCAGCGCCAAATGGATATTTAGAGACTTCAGCAAAGAAAGGGCTATTAGCAGAATAGACGACCTGGATGTTCTTGAAGCAAGTTCCGTCGTGAAGGTGGATGAAACCGACGTTGCCGCTGTTACGGTTGGTCCTGACCCATCCCTGAACGGTGACTTTCTCAAGTTTTGCCAATTCATCGATTGGCATGGCGTACAAATCTTTTACGCTGATGGCTTTTTTCTGCATATTTAGCTCCTCTATTGCTTTCTAGTATTCAATTAATGTGATTAATTGCAACTATCAATATCAAAATACCCTGCAAATCCTACTCGAATTTTCTGAAGTCACTGATTTTCCAGTTTGGATCCGCCCCAAGGGTAAGTGGGGCGAATAACTTCTCTTTATATAACCTCTCAGCGACCTTGGCGATCATCGCGGCGTTGTCCGTGGTGCACCAAAGAGGTGGGATGATTAACTCAATGTCGGTGTTCTTTAGGCGAAGGCCCATCTGCTCACGGAGATAGCTGTTCGCGGAGACACCTCCAGCAAGAACAACCTGTTTGACGTTATATTCCATTGCCGCGTTCACAGCCTTGTCGACGATCATTCCAATCGCGACATCCTGGAAGGACTTGGCCATATCATCGACCCTGATTTCCTCGCCCTTCATCTTGAGCTGATTCACAAGATTGATGACGCTGGTCTTAAGACCAGAATAAGAGAAATCGTATGAGCCTTCGTGGGCTAATGGCTTAGGAAGGTTATAGGTGTGTTTTCCAAGTTTCGAATGCTGGTCGATAGGGAGTCCGCCTGGATATGGGAAGCCAAGGACTCTTGCGACCTTGTCGTAGCACTCGCCAACGGCATCGTCTTTGGTCTCGCCGATGATCTCGAAATCGAGATGGTCTTTCATGAGGACGAGTTCGGTGTTGCCGCCGCTGACGATGACACAGAGCATTGGGAACTTGAATTCGCCAGCGTATTCATTGGCGTAAACGTGTCCGCAAAGGTGATGGACTGGGATAAGTGGTTTGTTATACAAAGCGGCGATTGTCTTCGCGGCCTGTAAGCCAACATGAAGGCAGCCGATGAGGCCTGGGCCTCTCGTAACGGCGATGGCATCCATATCCTCAAACTTGAGGTTGGCTTGCTCTAGTGCCTCTTTGAGGCAAACGTCAATATTCTCGCAGTGAAGTCTCGAAGCGATCTCTGGCATGACTCCACCGTATTTGGCATGAACGGCCACTTGGGAGGAGATGACGTTGCAAAGAAGCTTTCCGTCTTCGGTGATAGCGACTGCGGTCTCGTCGCAGCTTGATTCGATAGCTAATATTCTCGTCATAAGATGCACCTCACCATGTAGATGGCGTCCTCACCATCCGAGTAATAGAGTTTCTTCTTCGTGATGGTTTTGAAACCGTTCTTCTCGTAGAGCTCGATAGCCGCGACATTGGATTCACGGACTTCGAGGGTGATATTCTCAACTGGTTCTTCTTGTTTCTTGCAGACCTCGACCATCTTCTCAATCAAGGCTTTGGCAATGCCGTTTCTACGGTATTCGCTGGCAACGCAGATTCTTGCGATCGAAGCGCTGTCGAAGGTGATGAAGAAGTCGATGTAGCCCACCACTTCATCTTCGATGGTCGCGCTATAGAGGTTGGCGATTGGATTCTCTTTGCTCTCATAGACAACCTGCTCTAAAGGCCATGGATCATGAAAGCAAGCCGCCTCAAGCATGGCGATCGCTTGGAGTTCGCTTTCTTTGCTTTTGTGTATCTGGATCGGCTTCATTCTAGTAGAGGTCCTTTAGGTAAACAGGCTTAGCGGCAATAACATCCTCGACAAGGTTTCTTTCGATGTCGCTCTTAGCGAGAATCTCAAGGTTTTTGGTTGGCTTTGCTTCAAGACCAAGATAGGCAACATCGCCGCAGACTTTGTATTCAGGATGCTCATTGATATATGAAAGCACCGCGGAATTGTCGGCGATTTTGTCTTCAAGGATGATGTTTTCTTTATCGTAAACACCAAAGTAAGATCTCTTGCTTCTGGCGTTCATTAAACAAATTGATGGCTCGTTCTCATCTTTAAGGGCTTCAAGGCTTGAGACGAGATAGAGAGGTACGTTCAAAGCGAACGCGGAGACTTTGGCAACAGTCAAGGCGATGCGGACACCTGTATATGAGCCAGGTCCTTTGGCAGCGATGACTTTCTCGATGTCGCTTCTGGTGAGGTTGTTTCTCTTGAGAAGGATATCAAGTTCGTTAACAAGGAACTCGGATTGTTTCTGCCAAGCATCATAAACAACCCGGTCAATGACCTTGTGGTCTTTGGCCAAGCCGATTGAGAGGTTGGTGTTGCTGGTGTCTAAAAGCAAGGAAACCATTAGAACGCCTCCTTCACTGCTTCGACGATCTTATCTAGACGTGGGCAGTTGCTTTCCACGCTGATCTCACGGGCATCTCCGCCTTTGTGGCTGAGAGAGATGACGAGGTACTCGTCAGGCCAAAGAGGTTCGATGTACTGTGGCCACTCAATGAAGGTGACGCCATCGCCCTCGATGAACTCCTCTAAGCCAAGCTCGATGTTCTGTCCTTCAAGGCGATACGCATCGATGTGGTAGAGAGGGAGGGTTCCTTTGAAATAGCACTTCATGATGTTGAAGGTTGGGGAGATAACGTCCTCATTGACCTTAAGGGCTTCGGCAACTCCACCGACTAAAGTGGTCTTGCCAGCGCCTAAGTCACCTTTGAGCAAAACAACATCTGATGGAACGAAAAGAGGGGCGATGATCGCGCCTAACTTTCTTGTTTGTTCCTTTGAATTAGATGTAAAAGTGAATTTCATGCCCGATACCTCAGAGCGAAAAAATTATATGCTCTTTTTTGGCGTTTTAAAGAAGAAGGCAAATAGTAACTATTTGTTCTTCGGTTGATACGACTCGACGAACGGTCCGGTTTGGTCGAGGAACTTCTGGTAGATCCTCTTTATGTCTGAGTCGATGAATGGGAATTTTTTGCCCTCCATCAAAGAGTGGATGTCTTTGGCGGCTTTCTTGATGACGGATTTGAGGTCATCGCTATAGCCATAGAGGACAGCGTGATGCTCGAACTCTTGCTCATCAAGAACCTTGATGGCTTTGTCAGGGAAAAGTTTGAGATCAAGATCGTAATCGATATAACGGAGGAATCCTTGGTCCATGATGGTTGGGCTAGCAATATTAGCGTAATAGCAATATCCGTTAGCCTTCCTCATGGCAATGACGTTGGTCCACTTCTTCTTGAAGAGAATGAAAACGGCATGCTCATTGGTCATCCAACGGCGACCATCGCATTCGGTCACCAAAGAAGATTTGGAGCATAAAGCCCAATACTCGTCGGTTTCCTCAGCTAAATAAGCTGGGCTCCATTGGCGGTGTAGTTGCCCATTGTGTTTATATGCTTGGACGTTAATCCAACGTAAAAAACGATTCATATTTACTACCAGTGATTCAAGCTGCTTGCTAAGCAAGTCTTCTTTATTATTGTGAACTGCGAAAAGGTGGAGCGCAACGCGAAAGCAAAAAAGTATTTTTAACAAAGCGTTACCGTTTTCAGTGGTTGTGATTATTATTGCTAGTGGAATGAGCTTTTGATTATTGAATCTTCTCTGCGCTTTTTAAAAAGCCAAAAAGATTGTGACCCATAGATTATCCTTAGTGGCGTTCTATTATTTGTACTTATAAAAGCCGGGCCACTTCTTTTCAATTTCGTCGCGAACATCAAAGCCCAAACCATCCTTCATATTAAACATTTTTTTATAACAAATGTTGTTTTGAATAGTTGGAATCGCCATAAAGCCAAGGTCGGTGGCCATCGTGGAGCCAATAGACACTGAAATGAACACCGTGTCCGCTGTTTCACTGCCTAAGACACCGCAAGCACTTAACACTATGGCAAGAATGGCGGCAATCAAGGTCAAGCCTGCGCAAGCCAACGTCCCGAGGCATGGCCAAAATAAACGCGGAAAAAGCCTGTTTCGAGGCAATCCTTTGTACATGAATTCAAATGGATGGCCGTCTGGAAGCATGTGTTTCAAAAGATATAGGTCACAAAACCCCGCTGAATAAGGGTTTACCCTGTTAAAATAACGAACAGAAGCAAAGAAGGATGTCAACGTAAGAAGAGCGGACATAGCTACACCAATCCAAACCATATCAATCACCCCCAATCAAAATAAATATCAGCCCCCCAATTAAACATAGTCAAGGCAAACGCTGTTGAGGCCATCGTCGAGGTACCAGAAACATTCTACCAGCAATGATACTTGGCATTAAGGTCAAAACGTCAGCCAGAAAACGATCAGGAATTGCTTTAGTTCCGACGAGGAAGAATATCAGCTACAAAACCACATCAAAATCGATTATCCGAATAGGGCGGAAGGCCTTGAGAGGATCCTTTATCAGTGCCCCCGCTGCGGCAAGGAATTCCATATGTCCTCTAAGGGAGACGCTCTCTCCTGTGATGAGTGTGGCGCCAAGTATCGCTTGAATGAGGATGGCACTTTGTCATGCCTCAACGGAGAAGCTAAATTCACTAAGATCTCCAGTTGGTTTGAATGGGAGAAAGCTAACGTCGAGAAAGAAGTCAGAGATGGAACATACCACTTCGAAGACGATATACGAATGGAGAAGATGGAAGGCGTTAAGGTTGGCTTCGTTCCTCTAGAAGGAGAACACCACCTCACTCATGACATCGATAACGGAATCATCGTCAAAGGACCGAGTGGAGTCATCTTCCATAGGGAACCTCTTCAGAGCTTTGGTCTTCATATCGACTACAACTGGAAAGGGAAAGGAGGGCTCATCGATCTCTCCTCCCCCGATGAGACATATTTCGCCTATCCTCTCCATAAAGAAAAATGGCTGACCAAGATAAGATTCGCGGTTGAAACGATTTATGACATGAGAACAGCCAAAAATAGATAACAAATTAACGGGAAAGAACTCAAAACGTTGCAGAATAAATAATTTTTATGAGGTAGTGTTGGTGTTTCAAAAGATTATCTCGTATTTTTCGATGAACCATCCATTATTCCTACCTTTGTAGATTCTTTTGTCGTTCCACATATATTTTGGATTAGACAACAACTTACACTGCATGGAGCGACATCGTTCATAACTCGTCTGTGGATCAAAACGGTAATGAAAGCACGTCCCGTCAGCATCTAAATACTCGTGATTAAGAATATATAAATATTTCTGTCGTTTCGTAATCGGAATGTCGAATTCCGTTATCTCGGTCACCCATCCGTCTGCAAGCCATTTGGAAATGTCTTCCCTTGCGCGGGAAAGTTTGCGTGCGTTGGCCCAAACGGAATCACCAAGACGAATTTCAATTCTTTCGCCATCTTTTGGGTCGATACCTTCAAATAAAACCTCTTCAAGAAAAAATATTTTCATATTAAAAACCTAATAGCTTCCTGACTACACGATCAAGAAACTTTTTCAAGGCGTTAAATTCAGTTCCTGCTCCACGCCGCCAATCCGTCCTATGGTTGTTCATGATCTCAGTAGCAGCACGATTTGAATCACCGTGATTCTTCTTCATAGCTTCGATACATTCATCTTTTGTGATATCCGAGGAAAGTGGCCTATTTCCCATGCCTGGATTATGTTTGGAAAACATTATTCCGGCGCCAATTAGACCAAGACCAGTCAAAAATAATAATGCATCCGATCCAGTCAAGGTAATAGAAAGCGGTAGAGCCGCTGTAGCACCACCTGAATGAATTAAAAATGATGGTATTGCAATTGTGATACTGAGAGTTGATAAATAAGCCAAACCTGCACCGAGAGCTGCGCCAATTACACTTCCAAGCAAGGTTGCGCCCAAATAATCGTACCATTGAATGTCTCCATTAAATAATTCGCCATCATTTGTGTAATCAAAATATGCAGCGGCACCAAAGCCAACTCCAGCTCCAACAACGGCCCCGATAATTAAACCAACAATAATTTCGGGAATCAGATGCCCGCTCGGGTCCGAATGCATGACGGGGTTGTAGTTGCAGTACGCATAAAGGTTGAGGCCGCCGACCAATTCGAAATTCATGTACCCAACGTCGTCGGGCGAGATGAACTGGCCGATCTCTGGGTCGTAATATCTTGCTCTCAGGTAATATAGGCCGGTGTCGGAATCGAAATAGTACCCCCTGTATCTGAACGGATTGATATTGCCTATGAATGACTGGCTCGCGTTCTCTGCCCCGTTCGGGCCGTAGACCTTATGGTTGCCCCAAGCGTCGTAGACGTACAAAGCCCTGATGTCCGATCCTTCGGCGAGGCCGACGATGTCCCCGAGGTGGTTCCTTATGTAGACGTAGTCGCTCGCTGTGTTGCCTTCGATGACCCTGAGGGCGCACAATCCGTCGAGGTCGTAGAAATACCTGAGTTTCCTGACCGTAGAGCCCCCGTCCCTGACGTCCTCGCCGACGAGCCTCTCGCCGTCGTAGAAATACTCGTGCGTGAGCCCCGAGGCGTCGACCTTGAGGGATCTGAGCCCCCTGTAGTCGTACTCGAACCTCGAGAGGCCGCAGTAGGAAAGGAGGGTGCCCCTCTCCCACTGGTAGGATACCTGGTTCTTGGAGACCCTGTTGCCGTAATGGTCGTATGAGTAGAAGTTGGTGCCGAACTGGGCCAATCTGCCCTTCTCGTCGTATTCCATCGACGCGTTCCCGAAGGAGACCATCCTGCCGACCGGGCCGGACGCGTGGTCGCCGAAGGACTCGTATTGGTAGGTCCTGCTGATGCCGAGCACGTTGTTGGTCTCGGATACGATCCTGCCGAGGCCGTCGAATTGGTATGAGGAGGCGTATGAGAAGAGGGATGAGGATACGCCGACGCCGGTGAGGTTCCCGTAGCCGTCCCCGTATGAGTATGACTCGTAATACGAGGCACCTAGGGAATCGCCGAACGAGTATCCCGACACCCTCGACGGCAGATCGGTTGAGTACTGGTACGTCTGGATCAGATTGACGAAGAAGCGGTCGTCAGTTTTCGAGGCAACCCTCCCAAGATCGTCATAGGAATACGACCATTTGGAAGAGTCGATAATGGTGCCGCCCTTCTTCGAGAGCGCCTCGGTCCCGGCGTATTCCACGGCGTATGCCTCGTCTTCCCCATAAGCGTAGGCGCGAACGTCGCGGCCATCGCGGCCTTCCGAGTATGAGACCCTGAAGCCGCCTACCTGAACCGACGACACCTCATTGCCATCGCCATAACAGATGATGATGTCCCTGCCGGAGAAAACGTCGGTGACCCCGGAAAGGAGGGAGCAGTATCGACTCGCGAAGTTCTCCTCGTAAGCAAACTCGGCCATCGGGACGCCGCCGTAGGATATGGATGCAGGGAATCCGTATCCGTCGAATTCCTCGGCCACCTCCTGGTATCCGCCGCCATGCGTCTGGCAGTTGTCGTAGGTCCTGGTCACGGAATGCGCCGATTCCTGGACAACGAGGACGTCCGCGTAGTCGCTGCCGTCGTGGATTCCGAGCGTCGTTGTCCTCGTCGAGATCTCATATCCCACCCTTATCCTGCTAGCTAGGTCCCCAAAGTGGTTCGTCTTGTATGATTGGGATGGCCGGCTGTAGGAATGCTCCTCCTGTATCACCTCCCCGTTCTTGAACATCGCGCCGGCGAGCTCGGACCTGAAAGCGTCGTATGACAGTTCTCCGTACCAAGCGGTGTTAGATATCTGACCACCCTGGACGGAATTTACCACACTCTTCCATGGCAGACCGTCTGAATAATACTGGAAATCGCGGCTTCTACCCTCTTGGATGAGACGCACAACGTTCATATCATCCTGGTCTAATGAGGCTTCATACAGGACGTTTTCGTAGGAGGATTCGTCCGACGTTGAGAGGATGCCGATTCTCTTGAGCCTCCCATCCTGGAAATATTCGTATTTAGTCTTCCTCCCGGAAGCGTTCTCGCTGAGGATCAGGAGCCCTTGGTAGTCGTATCTGTTTGTGGTTTCCGCGTTGCTAGCCGTTCTTCTGACCACCTCGTAATGGCTCTGGTTGAATCGATAGTACGTCCTGTCACTCCCATTCTCGGACTCCGCGAAGTACCAGTTCGCGCTCGGGCCGTCGCTTATGGTGGCGTTGTTCACAAAGTGAGAGTCGAAAAAAGAAATGCCGAGACCGGTGGCCACATGCCCGACGACATTCGAGGAGTATCCCCTGATTTCCCTGCCTCCGTTGAAATAGGCCTTCCAAGGCCCGGTCGGCGACCTGAATCTCTCCCCCATCGTCATGAGGAGGTCCGCCTCGGTCATGTAGACTGGCGACCCCGCCCCGAAAGCCGTGTATTCGGACGGGGAGTCGTATAGCCTGATCTCCTGGATTTGCCCGAATGTCACGGGATTCCCTTGGTTCACGAAGAAAAGGCTGCTGCGTTTGGTCTCGTCCTTCGCGATCTGGAGGCCGGCGGCGAGAGCGTATATCTGGCATCCGTCCGCATCCCTGAGGGACAGCTCGAACGATTCTATCGCTGCGGCCTGAACCCCCGACGGAACCCTCGTTATCGGCAGCTCGAAATACTGCCAGACCTTGTATGCCTTGGGGTTAAGGTCGATGGCCCCGCCGCAGACGAACCCCTGGCTGGATGCCGAGAGCCTGGCCCTGCTTGGGTGATTGTCTATCCTAACCCAGCCGATGAGCCTCAGCCCGAAAGAGCCGCCGAATTCGCCTGGCTGGATGCCGGTCCCCGTGACGTAAAGCTCGCCGAAGAAGCCCCTGGCCGCGGAGCCGTTGACCGTTTCCGGGCCCGGGCCGACATCGCCGAGCCTCTTCCCTTCCTCGCGAACCAGGGAGAAATAGCGATCTGGATTCGCATGCCCCCTCTCGAGCACCGAGACCAGAGAGCCCTCGGAATCCGTCATTATGGAAACATCGATGCCATCGTCGTTTGCCACTGTGAGCTCGCGGACGCAGGGGCCGCCGAAGCAGGCGTCCTGGTCGCGCGAGGCGAAATACATGCCCTCATGCTGGACGAAGTCGTCGCCGTTCAGGTACCCCTTCCTGATCGAGTCCATGCGGTACGAGTTGAGCCCCTGGTCGAACTCGTAAGTGATGCGCCACGCGTCCTTGGTCATGCAGTCGACCACCCTTCTGAGGAGGTCCCTGTCGTTGACCGCGTACTGGCAGAGGGTCCTCGTCGAGTTCCCGACCGTCTCGTCGAGCGATGCGATCTGCCCCGGGAAGCCGCCCAGCGTGTAGGTCTTGATGGGGTCATCGCCGCCTTTGTAGAGGCGAATGTATTTCATATATGAGTTCTGATATGAGAACTTTATGTAGGTCCCTGGGTCCCTTGAGTCATAAATCTTCCTGATCCCGTCGGAATTGTACTCCACGACCTTCTCGCCGTCCGGGTCGACGCCGGACGCCATCGAGATCAGGCGGCCGGACGGGTCGAAGGAGAGGACGTTCCCGCTTAGGTCGGTTATGGTCCTCGCGGCTGGGTCGAGCGTCAGCCCCTGGCCATGGGCGTCATGCCATGAGCCGGTGCTCACGTTGTGTTTGAAACAATGGACGTACCCGTCGCCGTCCACGTATTTGTAGAGGGGGTCGTCCGACTGGTCGGCCCCATCCTGGAGCAGGAAGCGGTGCCAGTCCGTCCTCCATCCTTTGGGGAGGCCCTTGACGAGGTCGGACTCGCGGCCCGGCATGCCAGAGCAATAGGAGAGGGTCAGGCAGATCCTATATGGGCCTGAGCCCAGGGTTATTGGTCCGTTCCGGAACCTGACGGAGAGGTCGCAGGCGTTCACGCAAGGGTTGCCGCCGTATTCGGCGCCTCCGAGGTATTTGTCGGGGAAGTATCCGCTCGCCGGCGCCGGGAGGACGGTTATATTCTGAGTGGCGGTCTTCCCGGAGAGCTCCACGGTTATCTGGGTGTGGGCTGTCGAAAGGGCCCCGGTCGGGGAATAAGAGTAGAAGTCCGTGAGGGAGCTCGTCCCGTCGGTGTAATGGGCCCTGACGGCCATGCCGTACCTCTCGAACCTGTCGCCCACTCTGTACGTCGTCTTGTTCGGCGCGTGTTCTATGGTGATGTGCGATAGGTCTGCCATGGGTATCTCCTTTCAGAAAAACCACTTAGTGGTTATGCTATTTGTTTCCTTAGGGATATTATCCTCGTTTTATGGTTATTTCTTCAACTGCATAATGAAAAGTCCCCATGTTATTTTGGGGACGTTTCTTTTTTAGATATTCTTGTAGATGATTGTCTGAACGAAACGGCAGACCTCACGACACTTATCGGACATCTCTTCAAGCATCGTATAGAAGGCTTCGTGTTTGTAGATGGTCAAGGCATCGAGATCTGTACGGCGATAGAGAGCGGATACATCTTTGATGTATTCAGTGTCACTATCTTCCTCTAAGCGAATGACGTTCTTAAGAACCGGGAAGATGACTTCTTTATCAAGGAAGTGAGGGAAGCACTTAAGAGCTTCTTCGGTGGCCCTAAGCGACTTAAGGGTGAGTTCCATAAACGGAATGGCATCAGGTGGAAGCTCTTTGAAGTCATAGAGATAAAGTTTAAGGGAAAGCTCTTCAACCGCGTCGGTAATGTCATCGATCATCGTGAGAAGGGATAGGATATCTTCTCTATCAATTGGGGTGATGAATTCTTCCATGAGCTTTTCGGTTGTCGCATGCTTTTTCTTGTCTGCGGCGTGCTCGATCTCATGGACGGAAGTTTTGATTTCCCAAAGTTTCTCATGATCGAAATTCTTCATGAATTCAAGAATGTGCTCACCGCATTCAACTGAGAAGTGAGCGAGCTCTGGGAATGAGTCGAAGTAGTAATTGGATTGAACTTTTTTGCCCATTTTGAAACTCCTTTATTACTTGAAGATGGCCGCGAAGAGAGCGGTCAAACCAAATCCGATGATGGCCGTGCCAGGGAAGATAGCGATCCATGAAAGAACCATCTGGCCGGCTTTACCCCACCTTACGCGGCGAGGATTGCGTTGGGCTCCAACACCCAAAATAGCGGTCGCCTTGATGGTGCCGCTAGAGATAGGAAGGCCAAATACTGTGGCGGCGATTAAACCAACGCCAGCTGCAATATCCGTGGCAAATCCTTGATATTTATGAAGTTTGGCCATTCCGGAACCCATCGTTTTGATGATGGATTTTCCACCCATGAGGGTGCCGCCAAAGATGACAACGGCGACCGGAAGGACGATCCACCACATACCTTGCATGGCGTTGAAATCGGCTGGAACATAATCCGCTCCACCAACCTTAAGCATAACAGCAATGACCATGAAGACACCAAGGAACTTGGCGCCATCCTGAAGGCCGTGGGCCAAAGACATAAGAGCGCTAGCAACAACCTGGCCTCTCTTGAAGAAACGGCTGGTCGCACCACGAGTAAGTTTTCTGCAAATGAGGACGATAAGCCAAACGATTCCATAACCGAGAGCGAATCCGACGATGATGGAACCGAAGAAGCCAATCAAGACCTTGATCCAGCTGTTAAGGGAAACGGCCTCAAACCAATTGGCTGAGCCAGAGATGGCAGCAAGGCCGATAGCGGAACCTGTTAAGCCACCCACCAAAGCGTTGCTTTGTGAGGATGGGAAGCCAAAGTAAGTGCAGACAAGGGAAAGGATGACGTTAGCAAGGAGGCCGAACGCAATCGCGATGAACATTTGATTGAGCGTGATGCCGCCCAAAGTGTTGAACTGAACGATGCCTGCGACCGTTGAGGAAACATCTCCCAAAGGGAGAATAGAGGCTAAGAAACCTGCGGCCAATGTGCCAAGGAGGTTGCCTAAAGCAGCCATGAGAATGGCCCATTTTGGTTTCATGCAACGTGTGGTTACGCAGGTGGCTATGCAATTAGGAACGTCTGTCCAACCATTCATGAAAACCACACCGAGATCGAAAATGATCGCAACGTAGGCCCATGGATATTGGTTACAGAGTTCGAAGAATTTTGCGACTTCCATGATTTAAATATAACAAACGAAGACTACTTCATTAAATCGATGAGTTTGAGGACCTTTTTTAAATCGCCAGCGTACTGGACGGTTGGTTTTGGATCGAATGGTTTCTCAAGAGCAATGACCATTAAGTCATCTTCGTAGCCCATGGCGAAGTAAGTGGTTCCTTCACGGATGGCGATAGCCATATCGACAAAAGTCTTATTGGTCTTGAACTCATTCAAGGCTTCTCTCACTTTTGGAGTGATGACTTTCTCGGTGCCTTTGTCGCCATAGATGACGATGTTTTTGGAGTCAGAGAAAACCTTTCTCTCAGCCAAGTTGGTTGGAGGGAGGGCTCTCTTGTTGCCTTTGAAGTAGATGAGGATATCGGATCCTTTGTAGTTATTCGTGGTGTAGAGATATTTGCCAACGAAAACGGTGCGAAGGGTCTTTCCAAGAACGACTTGGGCAGCGGCATCGCAGACCTTAATGGTCTTTTCGTGGTAATCGAAAGTGTAGGTAGCGCGACTGCCGACTTTGCCGACGTCTTTGTAGAGGTCGCAGTTCTTGAGTTCCTCTTCGTCGATCTTGTTGTCGATGCTTCCCTGAAGGTTTTCGATGTCCTTTGGGAAACAATAGGCGTTCACGTGCTCGTAGTACTCACGGAAGTAGCGGTTCATCGCGCTCTGAACGTTTCTTCTCCAGAAGAAGTTGAAAACGAGGAGACCAACGAGGCCGACACCGCAAGCGATGAGGGCGATTAACATTGAGTTCTCTCTGAGAGCTTCGATAGCGTTTGGAATAAGCCAACCGCAGACAATCAAAAGAATGCAAACGCCAGAAACTATCCACTTAACGATGTTTGATTTGTGGTAGACCTTGTAGAACTCCTGACGGGCAAGCTCGACTTTGCCGAGATTCTCGTCTGGATATTCGATCGTGATCTTTCCTTTTTTGTCTGGGGCTGGAGTTGGGGCTGGGGCCTCTTCTTCCTCAGGTTCTTCAGAATGAAGGTCGATTGTGTCTTCTGGTTTTGGCTCCTCGACTGGAGCAGGTGCTGGTTCAGCGGTTTTTATTTCGTCGGCGAAGTCGCTTTCTTCTTCTTCGACTTCGTCAATTTTCTTTTCTTCAATATCGGTCATAAATAATGCCTTTCGTCTAGGGCACTATAACACAATATTGGCCAAATTAATAAATTAATTTCCTTGTTCTTCGACTGGGAAACGTCTATTAACCCTGAGTAATGGGCCATAGATTGCCATGAGAATAAGGAAGGCGGCAGCGCCACTTGCTGGGATGTAGCCGGCGTTGTAGATAAGGGCTTCAGTAAAGGATGTCTCCCAAATGACAACAGAGCTGATGCTGCTGCCAAAGAATCTGATAGCGGTCGCAAGAATGCCGCCGACAGCAATAAAGATTAAACCTTTGACGTTGTAGAATCTCTGGTCTTTGCCAACGATAAGAGGTTTGAAGAAACCAAGAACGGCGACAGAGCCAAAACCAATGAGATAGTCGAATGGATAGCTAGCGAATCCCCAACCATCGGTGAAACAAGTAAGAAGACCGTAGATGATGCCACCACAAACGAGTCCGTGGAATGGGCCGTGTCTTAAAGCGATGACAAATAAAGGAAGCATCTGGAGGTTGATGGAACCACCAGTGGTGCCTACTGGGATCTTAAGGAAGTTTAAGGCGAAGGCTGTGGCGATTAAGATCGCATCTTCAGCCATGCTGCGGATTGTCATAGGCATCTTCTGGAATGAGTGGCTGATAGCGAAGACGGCCGCGGCAATAGCAAAGGAGAAGGAGAGGGCAAGACCAGTGAAAAGTTCGGTCTCGGCATTCATGGTTTCGTTGTAAGTGTTTGGAACCAAGAACAAGAGAGCGGCGCCAAGGAGAAGAGAAAGAACCGCACCTGATTCGCAAGCAGGAATTTTCTTACCAAATATCACTAAAGGTAAAGCGATGACAAGAAGAGCAAAGGCAGCGACAAACACATACTGGAAAGCGCTAGCTCCAAAGAGGTCCCACATAAAGAAGAAACCATCTACATCGTCCGAGATTTCATACTTGAGAAGCGGCAAAAGCAAAGAAGCAATTGCAAGGACACTTAGGACAATCGAGACGAGATTTGTCCAGGATTTTGCGGTTTTTTTACCGCTTTGAACATTGATTTGTTCGTTTTCCATAAAAAAATACCTCCGTACCTGAATACGAAGGAATGAATAAACGCATTACCTCCGCCAGCATTACCTGGATCAGGTTCCGTCGAGTCGAAGAAGACTCCTCTCAGCCAACTTACTGGTGGCTCCGGTCTCGAATAGTTTATCTCACTTAATTTGCCAGTCAATAGGTGTGGTACCGCTTTCAGTCAAATAGGCGTTGCACTTGCTGAAAAGGTGCTGTCCAAACCACCCTCCCCTATTGGCGGAAAGAGGCGACGGGTGAACAGATGAAAGAACGATGTGTTTTGGGTTCGTGACCTTTGAGGCGTACTTCTTCGCGAAGCCTCCCCAAAGCATGTAGACGATTGGCTGATCAAGGCTCTCGACATACTTAAGAACATCGTCCATGAACTTGTCATATTCAGGACGGACATGGGAAAGAGGGATTCCCGCTCTCACAGACAGGTAGGCATTCAAAAGAAGAACGCCTTGTTCAGCCCATGGAGTTAGATCTCCGTTGTCGAAGTTCATTTTGCAGCCGATGTCTTTCTCGATTTCTTTATAAATATTTATAAGAG
Organism: Bacilli bacterium; assembly: GCA_017542885.1. Classification (GTDB taxonomy): domain Bacteria; phylum Bacillota_I; class Bacilli_A; order RFN20; family CAG-826; genus UBA4951. Next base: position 25,686 of record JAFXWH010000023.1, read on the forward strand.
AAGGCGGAATATCGATTCCTCTAGGAACACTGAATGACATACCCATAGCCTCGCCTGGGTTGTGATATGGGTCTTGGCCAATAACCACGACCTTAAGAGTCTTTGGGTTTGTGAATTTAAAAGCCTGGAACATCATGTCCCTAGGCGGATAAACGACATGCGCATCATACTCGGCATCGAGGAAACGGTGCAAAGAAGCGGAGTACTCTTCCCCCGCCACTTTATCGAACAGTTCTTTCCAATCTTTGATCATCTTTACCATTATCGGTGTTTTCGTTTCAAAAGCCCACAATCAATAATTGTGGAGGAAGATAATCATTTGCTTTATAATTCTTCTTGCTTTGAAAAAGCAGATTGTGAATTGAAAAAGGAGAAAACAACCTATATGCCGTTCATTGAATCGATTCACGCCCGTCAAATCATTGACTCCCGTGGAAATCCAACTGTCGAAGTTGAAGTCACTACCGAAAGCGGCGCTTTCGGAAGAGCTGCCGTCCCAAGTGGCGCCAGCACCGGTGAAAGAGAAGCTTTAGAGCTTCGCGATGGCGATAAGAGCTACTTCGGTGGTAAGAGCGTCCTCAAAGCCGTTGAGAACGTCAACAACATCATCGCTCCAAAACTTATCGGCCTTAACGTCATGGAACAGGTCCTCATCGACAGAACCATGATCGAACTCGATGGCACCGAAACCAAGAAGAACCTTGGTGCCAACGCCATCCTTGGTGTGTCCCTTGCTTGTGCAAAGGCCGCCGCTGACTACCTCGGCATCCCACTCTACCGCTACATCGGTGGACCAAACGCCAAGAAACTTCCTGTCCCAATGATGAACGTCATCAATGGCGGCAAGCACGCTGACAGCGCTGTCGAATTCCAGGAATACATGATCATGCCAGCCGGTGCCAAGACCTTCCATGATGCCATCCAGATGGGTGCTGAAGTCTTCGCCGCTCTCAAGAACATACTTAAGAAGAAAGGCGACATCACTTCCGTCGGTGATGAAGGTGGATTCGCTCCAAACCTCGTCAAGACCGCCGAAGAAGAAGCCGCTATCAAAGCCAACAAGGCTGATCCTTATGGCTTAGAAGCCGACAACGAAGAGCCACTTGAACTCCTCGTCGAAGCCATCAAAGCCGCTGGCTATGTCCCAGGCAAGGATATCTTCCTTGGTATGGACCTTGCTTCCTCTGAGCTCTACAACGAAGAAGGCAAATACTTCTTCTGGAAGCACTACGAGAAAGCCGCCAAAGAAGGCAAAGTCAACAAAGCCGACTTCACCAAGACCACCGATGAGATGATCGAAATCATCGCCCACTTCGCTGAGAAGTACCCACTCATCACCGTCGAAGACGGCCTCAGCGAGAATGACTGGGAAGGCTGGAAGAAACTCACCGCCAAGCTCGGCAGCAAAGTCCAGCTCGTCGGCGACGACCTCTTCGTCACCAACAAGCTCTATGTCGAGAAGGGCATTGAGATGGGTTGCTCCAACTCCGTCCTCGTCAAGGTCAACCAGATTGGTTCCTTAACCGAAACCCTTGATACCTGCGAGCGTGCCATGAGAAATGGCTGGACCTGCGTCGTCTCCCACCGTTCCGGTGAAACCGAAGATGCCACCATCGCTGACCTCGTCGTTGCTCTCAACGCCGGCCAGATCAAGACTGGTTCCATGTCCAGATCCGATCGTATTGCCAAATACAACCAGCTCCTCCGCATCGAAGAAGAGCTTGGCGATACCGCCGAATACCCAGGCATGAAAGCCTTCTACAACCTCAAGAAATAAGTTCTCTTGAAACTCTAAGGAGCCGCCTCAAAACGGCTCCTTTTTTGATATAATCCTTATGAGGTAATAACCATGATCAAAGGATTAATGCTTTTAGCGGACGGCTTTGAGGAAACCGAAGCCATTTCCACACACGACATACTCACGAGAACGCACGAGATCGAAGTCACCTATGTCTCCGTCTCTGATTCTCTATTCGTTAAGAGTTCTATGGGACTCAAGGTTGAGGCTTTAGGTCTCTTGAAGGACGTTAAAGCGGAAGACTATGACTTCATCGTCCTCCCTGGTGGCAAGGTTGGTGTCGATAACATCAAGAACTCCCCTGCTGCTATTGAGATGATTAAGAGATTCCACGACTTAGGAAAGAAGTATTACGCGATCTGCGCAGCTCCTTCGATCCTTGGAGAGCTCGGTTATCTAGATGGAAAGAATTACGTCTGCTTCCCAGGCTTCGAAAAAGGAAAAGGCACTTGGACGGATAAAGGCTCTGTCATTGATGGAGACCTTGTCACAGGCCGCTCAATGAATTACACGATCGAGTTTGCTTCAAATATCGTAAGAGTCCTCCTAGGTGAGGAAGCGCTCAAGAGAATTGAGCACGGAACAAAAGGCATCTAAAAGAAAAAGCCCCGCGATTTGCGAGGGCTTTTTTGTTTTTTCTCTATTATTTCGTGTAGAGACGGTGGGCTCTGCTGACGGCCTCTTCAGTGACGTCGATTCCAAGCTTCTTGAATGTGTTGGCGTCGGTCTCCTGAAGGATGACGGAGCTATGGACCTGGCAGCCTTTTAATTTCGGAAGCTGTTTGAGAGCGATGTTCGCAAGAGGGTTGCTGTTGGCCTGAATGGCAAGAGCGATGAGAACCTCTTCGGCGTGGAGCCTTGGGTTGTGGTTGTTAAGCGAATTGACTTTGAGGTCTTGGATTGGCTTGATGACCTCTGGGGAGATAAGAGGAATCTTATCGTCGATTTTAGCGAGGGTCTTAAGGGCGTTGAGAAGGACGGCGGCAGAAGAACCGAATAATGGGGATCTCTTGCCACAGACGATCTTCTTGTTTGGAAGCTCAAGAGCGCAGCATGGAACACCGGTGATTTCCTCTTTCTTAAGGCAAGCGGCAACGACCTTGCGGTCGGCGGTGCTGATGCCAAGAGTGTTCATAAGCATCTCTTCTTTGATGACGGCCTCATCTTTGAACTTGCCTAAGAAGTTGTTCTTCTTGGCCTGGTAATATCTACGGATGATTTCGGCTTTAGAAGCTTCAACGGCGGCCTCTTCGTTCTTGATGGCAAAGCCAATCATGTTGACACCCATGTCGGTTGGGGAATTGTATGGGCTCTTGCCGTAGATCTTCTCGAAGATGGCTTTGAGAAGAGGGAAGGTCTCAACATCACGGTTGTAGTTAACGGCTTGCTTGCCATAGGCCTCAAGGTGGTATGGGTCGATCATGTTGACGTCTTCAAGATCGGCGGTAGCGGCCTCATAAGCAAGGTTAACTGGATGTTTTAATGGAAGATTCCAAACTGGGAAGCTTTCGTATTTGGCGTAGCCAGCACGGATTCCACGTTTGTTGTCGTGATAGAGCTGAGAGAGGCAGGTCGCCATCTTTCCACTTCCTGGACCTGGAGCGGTAACGACGACGATTGGTCTAGTGGTTTCAATGTATTCGTTTCTTCCAAGGCCTTCTTCGGAAACGACGAGCGGGATGTTGCTTGGATATCCGGCGATCTCGTAGTGTTTGTAGACCTTGATTCCGTTGTTGGTGAGCTTAGTGATGAAGGCGTCAACAAGAGGAAGAGGCTGGTAGAAAGAGAAGACGACACTACTTACGTAGAGCTCGACTTCCTTATATGCATCAATAAGTCTTTCGACTTCGGCTTGATAGGTGATTCCAAGGTCGTTTCTGACTTTGTTGGTATTGATATCGTTGGAGTTGACGACGATGACGACTTCAACCTTGTCCTTCATGCCTAAGAGCATGTGGAGCTTGGTGTCTGGCTTAAATCCTGGAAGGACTCTGCTGGCATGGTAGTCGTCGAAAAGCTTACCACCGAACTCGAGGTAAAGCTTGTCACCGAAAGAGGCGATTCTCTTTTGAATGTTCTCTCTTTGAACTTTTAAATACTTGTCACAATCGAACGCTATCTTAGCCATATGTTTAGCCCTCTAGAATACTAGATTAATATACACTTCATATATATGAACGTGGAAGAAAAAACGTCTCTCGACGGTGAAAAA
>JAFXWH010000024.1:0-6587 GCA_017542885.1 Bacilli bacterium
GAGAAGGTCGGTGAAAGCCTCGGCAGGTATAACCGCGTCTGGCCTGATGGCTTGGAGGATGATCTCGAAAAGGGTTATGCCACCCCACATGAGGGCGAGCCTTAAGACATAGTTGAGACGGTCGTGGGTCTTGTTAAGGCCCTCCGCTAAGAAGAAAACGAAAAGAGGGAAAGCAAGCCTTCCGATGCATCTGAAAACGAAGCCGACGGTATAGGCACTTGAGCCAATCGCAAACCTCGTCGGATCGGTCATCATCGCGCCGATATGATCGAGCGTCATGAAGACGATTGCGAGCAATTTAATTGGGAATTGTTGGAGAAATTGGAATTTTTCTTTCATGTTATGCGTTAGCTAAGACGGCTAAGAAATTGACGAGGAAGTGGGCAATGAATGAGGCGCCTAAACCCCATTTCTCGTAGGCAAAGGCAAAGGCCAAACCGGCGAAGGCATAGTTCGGGAAGGAGAGCCATTCGTTGAGGCTTGTGAAGTCATGGATATGGATGAGACCAAAGATGATTGAGGCGGTGATATAACCAACGACTCTGTTGAACCTTCTAGTGAAATTGAAGAGACCCACGCGGTAGGTGAGCTCCTCGCACATAGGACCGATGAAGGCCAAGAAAAGGATTGCGAGAGGTAAGTTCAGATTCGATATCTCGTTTATGGATTCCTGGTTCTCGTTTATGGTGGCCCCGATCGCTCTTGAGATGCTTCCCCAAAGGATGTCAAAAGATAATACGCAGATGCAGACCAAGATGCCCCAGAGGGCTTCTGGTTTGGCGAAGGATTTGAAAAGCTTAGGAATATAGATTGAGGCGATGCCCATCAAAATGACAAAGAGGATACCGTAAACGGTATAGTTGAGGACCATGTTTGCTTCGTTTGGGTCGAGCAGTCCATTCCTGACTCTGTTCACGATGATGTTCCTGACGATCTCGACGAAGATTTTGATTCCCTGCCAGCCCATGAGGAACAAAATGATCTCAATGATTGGGTTAGCGTAAGTAACTTCGTTAAGAGGATTTGCCCTTGGGTGGTCGCTTTTCTCGTGGCATTTTGGGCAAGTCGGCTTTAAAGAATCGAAGTGGTGGCCGCATTTCTTGCAGGTCGTCTTCTCAAATGGATTATGGAAATAAGTATTGATTTTAGTTTCGCTCATGGGTCTATTTTAATTGAAAATTAACCCATGTCTATTCCATAATAGAAATACCAAGCATCCGAAGCGGAGGATTTTTATGCGTTTCTATGAAGAAAGTTTTGACATTTCACAAGTCACAAATGTGATGAACATGGTGCTTTTAGGCATCTTCATCGGCATCCTAGCGATACTCGTTATTTCTTTTTTACGCGGGCTTGGACGCGGTTGGGTATACGGAACTTATCGCTTGGTCTTCTTCGGAATCCTCATCGTAGGCGCTATCCTCTCGCTTAAATCGATTGGTAATTCCGTCGCTGACCTGAACCTCAAAGATCTCGGTGTTCCGGGGTGGTTTGGCATGGGCAGCGATTTCGTTCAGGAAATCGAGGTTAATGGCGAAACGGTAGTTTTGTCCGCTCCGATCACCTCTGTTAGAGAGACCGGTACCAGCATTCTCACCCAGGCCATGCAGGCTTATGGCGTAAATGCTGATCCAGAGACCATCCTCGGCTTGGCCTTGGCCTTCATTCTCTCCTTCGTCTGCGTCATCCTTCTTGTCGTCGAAGCCCTCCTTATCTGGATTATCGGCGGTCTTCTTTGCACCCTCCTTTGGCATCTCCTTTTCAAACATCTCCTTTGGAGAAAGAACGACGAAGGCGAAAGAGTCAAGAAACTCAAGATCATTTCCGCTGTCGAGGAAGTCCTCATCAACGCCGCCATCCTTGCGATGTTCATCTCTCCTCTCACCTCCCTCGTCAATACCGTCTCGAAGACTTATAGCAAGCTTCCAAAACCAGAGAACCACGCAACGCTTGTTGCCAATGATCAGTTCTACAGTGTTCTCACAAGTGTGGTGGACACCTATGAGAGCTCTCTCCTTTCCCAAACCTTCTTCGGCTGGTACACCGATCCGAATACCGGCCTCACCTTCGATGCCGCTTTGATCGACTACATTACGACCATCGACGTCGATGCCGATGGCAAAACCAAGCTCAGCCTCATGAGAGAGCTTAAGAACGTCGTCGAACTCGCCGGCACCGCCATCAACGAGGGCATCTTCACCGAAGAGAATATGGAGAACTTCAACATCATGCCTATTCTCACAGGCGACCTCATCCCAACCGCCATCCGCGTCGTTGGCAATTCTCCTCTCATCAAATCCCTCCTCCCATTCGGTCTCCAGTTCGCCCTCAATCTTCCTGAGATCGCGGATTATGTCTTGACCGAGGAAGGAATCGATTTCGAGAACTATGAGCCGGCCGCTTCCTTCGATCAGCTCGCTTCCCTTTGGGAAACCGTTGCTGAGTCTGGCATCATCAGCGAAGTCGTCAATGAAGACGGCTCATTCGTTGAGATGGAAGAACTCGGTGACGTCTTCCAGTCCAAATACAGAACCGTCTTTGACGAATTCTTCAAATTCATCTCCCCGAGCGAGAAGAGAGTCCTTGATGACATCATCGTCTCCGCTATCTATGTCCAGGCCGTCAAAGAATACGAAGAGCCAATAGGGGACCCAACCGAAATCACCATCGGCGTAAGAGACATCCTCCCAGAACTCACGGAAGAGGATATCAGAAGGGGCGAAAGCGGATATCCAGTCGCCATCCCTGAATCCATCAGATCAATTGATTTCGGCCACGAATTGCAGGTGATTTTTGACACATTCTATGAAATCGTCACCGTCGATCCTGAATTCATCCGATACATATTCCAGCTTGCTGCCAACTCTAGTGGAACAGCTTCTTCAGAAGCAAGCCAGCCTTCAGCCTCTGACGTCGCAACCGAGATCACGACCAAGATGATCACTTCCCTCCTTGAGCACAAAGACCAGGTCGAGCACTGGATCGATGGCAAGGAAGCGGAAGGAACCTCCTCTGAGGATACCTGTCTCTTCGATTCCAACCTTCTTATCAACGCCGTTCCAAAAATCCTCGAACTCTTAGAGATCTCTTTAAACGAAGCTCTTGGTCTCACCGGCCCTGACACCGTTAGCCTTGATGGCCTCGTCGACGAATTCAAAGCCGAAGCCACGGTCGATGCCAAGAAAGAGGCAGCCAAGACCGAAACCCAGGCCATGTTCAACATCCTCACTCCTCTCCTTGATTCCGAGGAAGGAAAGGAACTCATTGAGAATTTCGAAGACATGCCTGGCATCTATTTCGATAAAGATAACAACTTCTTAGGTGCTAAAGAAGGCTTGCTTAAGGCCCTTGCGAGCTGCGTCAGAAACATCGACAGTTCAAAAGTCTTCTCAACCGTCATCCCTCCATTCGTCTCTAGCTTCTTCGGTGGTGATGATAGCCCACTCAAAGACTTATTCGGAAACGAGTTCGTGGTCGATACCACCTGTGTTGACGATGCCGGAAAGAGCATCGTAGGCAGAGAATTCGCCAAACTTATCGACGTCCTTGCCGATTGCCAGGACATCATCGGATTCGCCTCAACCCTATCCACCAACACGAGCAACATGCGCGCTCTTGAGAAATCATTCAGCCACATGTGTTCCCTTGAGACCGCCAACCATGAGAAGCAGTTGGTCAAACTCTTAACCGCTTTCGCGGACAACAAGATCCTTAACCCAGAAGTCGAAGGTAAGAAGAACAGCAACTTCTTTAATCTCTTCAAGAACGTTTTCGATACCTTAGGCATGGGAAGCGATGAGCTTAGCGACTCCATGGAAGACATCATCTGCAGTGACACCTTCGATGTCGAAAGCGAAATCACGAGTTTCGTCGACCTCATCGACTACATGTGCAGCGCGGGTATCCTCGGCTCCCTCTCCAACTTCACCATCGATTCGATGTCTGAGATCTGCTTCGAAGAGCTCTTCTCCAAGATCGATGGCAGTGAGCTCCTTGGAACCATGATCGGAACCGTCATCGATAGCTCCTTAGGAAGCGTCGACATCTTCACCTACGTCAACGAAGGCGGTGAGACCGTTGCCCTCTCCTTCAAGAACATTACGAACTGGACCGCCGAAGGCGCTGCCCTCGACACGATGACGAAATACGCCGCTCAGTTCGGCGACCTTTCCAACATCGATTTCGAATCCATCGACCCAGAGATGATGGAATCCGTGTTCAATTACCTTGCAAACTCCCAGCTCTTCATCAAGACCAACGAAGATGGCACTTACGATTACAACTTCCCGAACTACATCGCTTCGAAGCTCATTGAGACCTTCAAAGGCTCTTCGAACCTTGGAACCTACTTCGCTAACCTCACCGAAACCTATGAAGGCGGCGTCTACAAAGTAGTTGCTGCTCCTGGCGACCAAAGCGAAGACTATAGCGACTTCAAGGCACGCGTTACCGCCCACAGCGTCACGCATGCTGATAGCCTCGCTCCTATCGCGGTTGAGCAAGCCTTATTCGCTCACGAAGGCGAGATCTTCGGCAACATCATCAGAAACTTAGCTGCCAGTGGCGCCTTCAACCTTATGAACAGCGGTGCGAGCGCTGACCTCAGCCAGTTTAAGGTTGAGTACTTCCGCGCTCTCCTTTGCGATATGTCCGACTCCGTCCTCTTTGGAAAGACTGGTGTTCCAGCCGTTCTCAAAGTCGTCGTCGATACCCTTGCGACTTCAGTCGACACCTTCGACAATTCCAACATCATGTACGCCTACACCTGCAATGACGCTCAGCGCTTAGAAGTCGCCAATTCCATCGCCGACCTCCTTGCCATCGTCACCGATCCTGTGAGTGGTCTCCTTGCCCCAGACGGATCGATCAACACCGGTTCTATGACCAACATCGAGAACCTCGATGCCAATCACTTCTTATCTCCTCTCCTCAAGTCATTCGCCAACAATCCGGTCTTCAATACCCTTTCAACATTCCAGCAAACTACCGCTGGTTTGAACACGACCGCTTTCGATGAGCAAATGCTCATGGTCCTCAAGCAGAGTGGCTGGTATGGAAGCGACGAGAAAGCCGAAGCCATGTATCCAGTCATCAAGACCGATGTCACTGCAAGAGGCACTTGGAACGATGAAATCGACCGCTTCGTTGAGATCGTCGATGACCTCCACATCATGGGCATTGACCTCTCCTCTAACTTCGACTTCAACGATTTCTTCCAGGAAGCCAGATTTGGCGAAGACATCATTGCCGACCTCTTCATCGACATCAATGATTCCTGCCTCCTTTACCCAGGATTCCCTGAGAAGCTTGAGACCGCTCTTGATACGGTCAACACTTCCCTTTCAAGCAGTGGACTTAACCTTGATAACGCCAATCTTTACTACCTTGGCAAAGCAACTATTCCTACCACGACTTATGACTACGCTCCTGTCGGCTATGGCGAAGATGAGTGCTATAACCTCGCTTCCGTCATCCGTCATGGTAGCGTTCTGAGCGGTGGCATCGACATCAATGATTTGACTGCCATCCCAGAAGAAGAAGTCGATGACATCACTAGCCTCCTTGCCACATTCGCCAAGAGCCACATCTTCAATAGCAGAAAGGCCCCAACGAGTGACACCGTATTCCAGCAGTTCATCGGCAAGATCCTCACCACCGATCCTCACGTTGAGGAATACATGTTCGACGCCACTTCTCCAAAAGATAAGGCGAACGTCACTGCGGGTTACTACACCGACGCTCTTTCCAAAGCGAAATACATCGCTTCGACTTACTATCCGGAGATTGCTTCGACAGTCGATAATGCAAACACCCTTTCAACCACCAACATCGACGATCCAGCCTCCCTCAATTCCATCAACAAGATCCTTAAGAGATTCATCGCCGACGCCACTCTCCTTGACGATCTTGATGCTCATGATCTCTCTGAGATGACTGCCGATGATCTTGGCAAGCTCCTTCGTTATCTCAATGATTGCGATTGGACCTACGACGCCGTTCCTAATGCGGTCGCCAAGTCCATTGACCAAGTCGCTCTCACCGATGTCAAACTCACCCGTGCGAACCCATACTACGCGTATTACTACGACATCACTTGGGACGAGGGCAGTGGAACCTACGTCAAGGCGCCAACCATGACAAGAGCCCTTGCTCCTGATTATTCCAAACACCTCGATAACGAAGAAATCCTTGGTCTTGCCGAAACCATCCATCGCATCAGCGGTGACGCATCTGCTCTCACTGATTTCAGTGACAAGAACAGCATCACCAAGATCAGAAACATCCTCGATGGCCTCAACGAGTCCTATATCTTCTCGAAAGATGGACCATGCTACGAGCTTGAAGTCGACGACAGCTTAGCCGACACCAAGACCGACCTCAGCGTCTTCGAGCAGGCCATGTACAAGATCTTCAAGGATTCCACCCTTGCCGAGCTTTCTTACAGCGACACCATCGATAGCCTCTATGCCGATAGCGAAGCTAAGCTCTTGGCCAAGGTCAAAGCCTACCCAGACGAGAAGTGGGAAGATGAACTTGCCTCTCTCCTCATCAACGATACCCAGGATGCCGGTCTCCTTTGCACCGCC
>JAFXWH010000025.1:0-3995 GCA_017542885.1 Bacilli bacterium
ATGAGAAGGGTGTGTCCTCCTTGGAAATAATCGATCATGCCAGCGGCAGGATAGACGTTGAGGGAAGTTCCTCCGACGATGAGGAAGTTGGCGAATCTAAGCTCAGTTAGAGCGGACTCCACCACATCTTCGTTAAGAGGCTCTTCATATAGGACAACATCAGGCTTGATGACACCACCGCATTCAGGGCAATGAGGGATGCCGATGTTTGGGATATCATCGATTGAGAAATGCCTGCCACAATCTGTGCAGTAGTAACGTTTAGTTGAGCCATGGACTTCGTAGACTCTCTTGGAACCCGCTTCCTGATGGAGACCATCGATGTTCTGGGTGATGATGGCGATATGGTGACCGGCCTTCTCATAATTGGCTAAAGCGATATGGGCTTTGTTAGGTTTGGCGTTTTTGGCCACCATCGTCTTCCAATAGAAGTCATAGAAGGTTTCGGTATGGTATTCGAAATAGGTGTGTGAAAGCATCGTCTCATAAGAGACGCCGTATTCGGAATGAATCTTGTATAAACCCGCTGGAGAACGGAAATCAGGAATTCCTGAGGCAGTTGAGACCCCTGCTCCACCTAAGAAGACAATACGTTTTGATTCCTTGATGAGTTTCTTGATCTCTTCTAATTTGGTATCCATACCAATGATTATAGAAAATTAGACAAGAAATCGTAATTCTCTAGTTGCAAAAAGCGCTTTCTGTCATTAATATATTCCGTGCGTCTTCAAACGCTTATGACGCTCGCTTAGCTCAATGGCAGAGCACCTGGCTGTTAACCAGGGTGTTGTAGGTTCGAGCCCTATAGCGAGCGCCATTTATGGCCTGTTGGAGAAGCGGCTTAACTCACATGCCTTTCACGCATGCATTCATGGGTTCGAATCCCGTACAGGTCACCAAAGACGTAAAACAAGCCTGACACGAAGTGTGTCGGGCTTTTTTATCATAAAGGGTGGTTTTTGCTTGTTCATAAAGCGTATTCTTTTCATATGAGCAAAATGTCATCCCTCTTCAATACGAAGAAAAAGAAGATCTATTCTTTGGACGATGAGAAGTTCTATCTCGCGATGAAGGAAAACTGTTCTTTCCATTACGAGCACAACAAGAAGTACAAGGAGCTTCTCGATGGATTTGGCTTCAAGCCATCCGATATCAATTCCTATGAGGATTTAGCGAAAATCCCCTTCATTCCGACCTTATATTTCAAGCACCACAACCTCTTGTCCTTGAAAAACAGCAAATATATCGTCAAGGCCACTTCTAGCGGAACGAGTGGGCAGAACGTCTCCATCATCGGTTTCACCTTAGGCGATTTGCTTAGAGGCTGGAACATGGTCAGGAGAGTGTTCTCCTACCACCGCTTATGGTCGCTTAAACCACACCGCTACATCATCTTTGGCTACCAACCGCATAAAGGAAACGACAAAGCGATCGCCAAGACCGCCTGGGGATTCACTTTCGTCACCCCTGCTTTAAGCAAGGACTATGCGATCAGATGGGTTGACGGAGGCTACAAAGTCGATCTCGATAATCTTGAGAAGAAGCTCATCAAATATTCAAAAGGGAAAGCCCCTGTGAGAACCCTTGGATTCCCTGCTTACACCTACTTCTTGCTCGAGCAGATGAAAGCCAAAGGAATCAAACTCAAGCTCCCTAAAGGCTCAATCCTTTCTTTAGGCGGAGGCTGGAAGTCTTTCTATAAAGAAAAAGTCGACAAACAGACCTTCTACGACCTGGCCTATGAGGTCCTCGGAATCGATGACAAACACATCTTCGAATTCTTTGGCGCGGTCGAGCATCCAATCCTCTATACCGATTGCAGGTATCACCACTTCCACATCCCGAACTACGCTCGCGTAATCATCCGCGACGTCGAGACACTTGAGCCAGTTAAGCCAGGCCAGCCAGGTCTCATCAACCTTCTTACCCCAATGTGCTTAGGTGCCCCACTTCTTTCCATCATGACCGACGATATCGGCATCCTCCACGAAGAGACTTGCCCATGCGGTGAGAAGTCGATGTATCTCGAAATCCTCGGCAGAAGCGGCATCGAAGATATCAAAACATGCGCAGCCGGTGCCGAAGATCTTCTGAAAGGAGAGAAGTCATGATTCTTTATAAAGGCGAAGTCTATCCTGACGGAAAGCAAGAAGAGCTCATCTCCTCCTTAGAGGGAGATATGCTCGAAACGCTTCAAAACAATAGGACCCTCACATATAACGACGTTATTGACGCTTGCGACAAACTCTACCAAAGGGTCATGAACCATGAGTTCGACAATATCGTTTTGCCTCTTCTTGAGATGGCAAACATGCCTTATTCCACCTTTGAGAGATACGCGAAATACTTCTCCAAAGAAGGTCTCCTCAAAAAGATTGATATCGAATTAGGCGACCTTAAAAACGGCGAACTCGATCTCGACGAAGAGAACACCCGCCACTACGAGCCTTTAGGCATCCTTTTCCATATCGCGGCCGGAAACGTCGATCTCCTTCCCGCTTACAGCGTGGTCGAAGGACTTCTCGTTGGAAATATCAACATCCTCAAACTCCCTACCGGGGACAACGGAATGTCCATCCGTTTGCTTCAGGAACTCATCAAAGAGTCACCTATTCTCAAAGACTACATCTACGTCTTCGATGTCCCAAGCACCGAAGTCGAAACCATCAAGCAACTTGCCAACCTCGCCGATGCAACGATCGTTTGGGGCGGCGATATGGCGCAGAAAGCTGCCAGAACATTCGTCGACATCCATTCGTCGATCATCTCCTGGGGCCATAAGATCTCTTTCACTTATGTGGACAAGAACGTCACTGACGAGGAACTCAAAGCCTTATGCGAATCAATCTGCGCGACGAACCAGCTCTTCTGCTCCTCTAGCCAAGGAATATACGTCAACACCGACGACGTCAACGAACTCAAGGCTTTAGCGGAACGCATCCTTCCTCTATTCGCTGAAACAAGCAAGAAGATGGGAACGTTGCCTCTTACGATGAAAGCCAAGAATTCCTTGCTCATCTATAATGAGAAGCTTGAAGGCAATGCGGATAAAGTCTTCATGAAAGACGGTGTCTCCATCATCGTCAAAGAAGACAACAAATTAGAGCTTTCTTTCTTGTTCCAGAACATCTGGATTAAGCCTCTAAAGAAAGAGGACATCATCAAGGTCCTTAAACCAAACAAGAACCTGCTTCAAACCGTTTCCATCAATAAACTAATCGAAGGTAAGAAAGAGATCTCTTCCCTCTTGGCCAAAGCAGGCGCCACAAGGATAACCGCGCTTGGCGATAATTCGCGCATGCTCGCTGGCGAGAGCCATGATGGTGAGTACGCTTTAAGGCGTTACATCAGGGTCGTCGAAACAATAAAATAACAAATCAGAATATACGCGTTTTCCTGAGAATATTGCGGCAAAATGCTTTCCGACATCTATTGACAAAACATTCTATTTTTGGACAATTAACCTCAGTGCGTTTAGAGGGAGGTTATTAAAATGAAGAAACCATCAGGGAACATCGCGCTTGGTACATTCTTCTTGGTCTTAAGTGTGCTTCCAATCGCAATCATGATTGCCGTTTTGGGATCCAATAATAGCCTAATCAAAGACGACCCCACCATGCTTGTCTGCTTAATTTTGGTAACGGTCTTGCTCCTCGTTTTTGGCATCTTCGCTTTAAGAAGGGGCTTTATCGATAGAAAAGCTTGGGAAAAAGGAAGAAAAGGCGTCTGCGTCGTCGAAAGATTTGATATTCATGGCGGTAGGTATGGCGCCTTTGTCTGGATGACCGTTTCTTTCAAAGGAGACGATGGCGAGATGAAAGAGCATACCGTTCACATATACGCAGACGACATCAATACCATATCCAAAGGCACAAAGCTCGAATGCTTGATACTTGGGGATGAGTGCTATGTCGATCGCGACAATTTGATAATCGTTAAAGACGAGGATATAAAGGAAGACCTTGCCGCCTAGTGCGGTTAGATACGTTTAGGAG
>JAFXWH010000002.1:0-12199 GCA_017542885.1 Bacilli bacterium
AAAGGTTATTAAATGTAAGCGGATACATGCATGACAAACTTGCGTTACAATCATGGTGTTTCTTTTGATTTTTCTATATAAAAAGACTTACTTTGTAAGTCTTTAATTATAAGTGCTCATTTTACGAATTATTATCGTTTTAAATGGCGGAAGTTATGGCTAAAGCGCCTACTGAAACGAGGATTCCTAGGATGGCGAAAACCCTAGCGGCTTTGCACTTCCCTTTTGATGAGCGGTATGCAGCATCGTTCCCCTCCTCTTTGTCGTTTTTGGCAAGGGCCGCTCCGACAATCGAGAGGACGAATATGACAACGCAAAGGACGATCAAAACGATCCTGAGGACACTGAATGCCTCAATTTGGGAAGCCGTGACTTCAATATCCCCAATGATTTCTTGAAAGAACTGCACGGATAATGTCAAAGGCCAGAAGCCATATTGCTCAACCAAAAAGATACCGAAGATGAAGATAAATGAGGCAACCATGGCGCCAAAAAGGATCACGAAAGCGATGCAAGGGACGATTAGGGCCGCGACAAACTGCAAAACGACGTTTGAGAAGACGATGAGATCGAAAACGACCGCCACCACGATCAAGGCAAACACCGATATTAGGCAGATATTAGATAGCAATCTCGATTGGGATTTTGGTTTTTGGTTTTTCATGACGTGGCTTATGCTACCACAAAAGGTTCACCAATGTGTAGGCACGCCTTCGACGTAGTGCCAGTAATTGCCAGGTTCGGAAGGCTCGGTCTCGTTATAGAAATAGGTTGTCGCGTTTTGAATGATTTCGTCATTTTTCTTTATCCTCTGCCATACCTCGCTTGTCGAACGATAATATACCGATGCCAAGGAAGTGCATCCATAGAAGGCTTTATCGATTTTCTCAAGGTCCCTTGGAAAGACGACATAGGTCAGCAAGGGGTTGTCTGCAAACGCAGAGATTGCAATCGAAGTCACTTTATCGGGAATATCGACATAGCCCATTTGGCAATATCTGAAAGCGTAAGACCCAATGTAGGTGACATTCTTCGGAATGCTAAGAGAAGTCAAAGAAGAACATCCATCGAATGCGAATTCCCCGATCGAAGTCAATGTATCCGGGAGTTTGAGCGACCTTATGGCGGAGCAACCTTCGAAAGCGCTATCCCCTATCGTCTCTAACGCACTCGGAATATTGAAGATGAACATCGATGAACAACCGCTGAAAGCGGCTTTTCCGATGTGACTCACCCCATCAGGGACAACGACTTGAAACAAGGACTTGCATTGTCCGAAGGTTTTGTCGTTGATAGCGGTAAGTCCCGGAGGAAGTTCGACATACGAGAGGGATTTGCACAAATTAAAAGCATCATGGGCAATGGAAGTGACGGTATCTGGGATTGTGACGTGAGACAAAGAGATACATCCTTGGAAAGCATATTCGCCGATCGATGTGACTCCTTTAGGGATTGTGACCGTCACAAGCGTGATGTGCTCATAAAAAGCCGCAGCGCCTATCGATGTGACTGGCCTGCCATCGATTGTATTTGGAATATCGAGATAATCTTCCTTGCCTCTATAACCATCGATGCGGACTCCCCCGTCTTTGGAAGTGCCAATGAGAAAGCCATCCTTCGTAACCGTTGAACCGGAGTCTAACGCGGATGAATCTGATGTTTCGGACAATGTTTCGATTGGTTTTTCGCAAGAAGTCAAAAGGGAAAAGGAAAAAGCCAAAAGGGTCAGAAGCTTTTTGGTTTTTCTCATTTTCATATCGACCTCATTTTATAACAGACAATGGATCCGTAAAAGGTTGTTGCACCTCTCTCAAAAAGAAAAAGCGCCCAATTCATGAGCGCGTTTTTGTTTTAGAGGTCCTTTGACTCTTACCAAGCGGTTGGAACGTTATCGACGTAACGCCAGTAATTGCCAGCTTTGGTTGGGGCGGTTTCGCTATAGAAATAGAGTGTTGTGGCAGATAACTCCTCGTTTTCGCCTTCGAATGTGATGGTGTTCCATCTCTCGAGCGTTCCTCTGTAGAAGACAGAAGTTAAGGAAGTGCAGCCATAGAAAGCGCCGTCTTCGATGTAGCGCACGGTGCTAGGAATCGTAACCCAGACAAGAGACGAACAGCCATCAAATAGATGTTGATTGATGAAACCCATACGCGGGCCGGTATCAATATCAAGCGAAGTAAGCGATGTGCAGCCTTCAAAAGCAGAGGCGCCAATAAAGTTGATGCCCGCATGAAGAGTGACCGAAGCAAGGGATGTGCAGCCATGGAAACCATGGTCAGGGACTGATGTACAGGCACTTGGGACCACAAACGAGGTCAAGGAGGTGCAATTGCCGAAAGCCCAATCATCCATGTCCCTTAATTCTGGGATATTGATTGTAGTCAAGGATGAGCAACCGTCGAAAGCGTGTTCATAAATAACAGGCTTCGTGGCATTAGGAATATCGACCGAGGTCAAGGAGGTGCAACCAGCGAAAGCGTTTCTATAGATGGTTTTGAGATCGCCAGGGATGCTGATCGAGGTTAAGGAGGTGCAATCGCGGAACGCTTCGGATTGGATATTTGTCAGAGTTGTTGGGAAGGTGACGTTAGCTAAGGAAGAACATCCACGGAAAGCGCCACCATTGACAGTGGTTACGCCCTCAGGGATAACAAACGATTTGAGAGCCGTGCAATCGCGGAAGATGTAATTCTCCACTTGATCCATGCCGTTAGAATAGTCAACGGATTCCAAAGATGTGCAGCCCATAAAAGCCTCTGTGAGGATCATCGTCACGCTGTCAGGGATATCGATCGAAGCAAGCGATTCGCAGAAGGCAAAAGCATGGGTGCTAATAGCCCTAACACTTCCTGGGATAACGATTTCAGAAAGCGAGGAGCAGCGTTCGAATGCGGAGGTGCCAATATTGGTAACTTTGTTCAGGTTAACACGTGAAAGCGAGGAGCAGTCGGCAAAACAAGATTCTGGGATAGCATCCACGTGATCAGGGATTTGGATTTCTTCTAATGAAGAACAATGTTCGAAAGCAGAGACGCGAATGTGTTCTACACTGCTTGGTATGATGAAAGAAGCCAAGGAAGAGCAACCATTGAATGTGTCTTTTTTGATTTCTTTGATGCCGCTAGGAAGCACGATTGTCGTTAAAGAACTGCAATCGCAGAAAGCGTTGTTCCCTAGTTTGGCAAGCGTTGAACCAAGGAAGGTAACCGAAGTCAAAGACGTGCAGCCTTGGAAAGCGTATTCGTTGACGGCCAAGATGCTGCTAGGTATGGTGACTGAGGTCAATTTGTCATGGTCGATGAAAGCGCACGCTCCAATGGAGACGACGTCATATCCTTCGACTTTGCTTGGGATGATTATGTCAGTCCGGCTTCCTTTGTAACCATCGATTCGGAGGCCACTGCCATCTTTGTTGAATCCGATAACGAAACCGTCGGCAGTAGGACTGGAAACGGAAGGCATTGAGGTTGCGGCTGGTTCGTTTGATTCACTCTCCACGGAAGAAACTTCCGATTCCAAGCTCGAAAGATGAGCTGGTTCGCTAGAGGTCTCGTTACCGCTTTGGCAACCGGCCAAAGGAAGGCAAGCGAAAGTCATAAAAACGAGCAATCTGTCCATTTTTCTCATGTTGATATTCCTCATGGATAGCCTCATTTTATAACGAATGTTAAATCTGTAAAGATTCTTTAGCCCCTTTATTTCAGCAAAGATGAAAAAAAACGCACATTAAAACCAAAAAACAGCACCGATTATTCGATGCTGTATTTTTGTTTACATGTTGTCGTTGATGTCACCCTTATCCAAATATTGGATACCATGGAGGTTTATGTCCTCAGGATTGGAATAATCGACAGTGATGTATAGGTCTCTCCCATCTGGTTCATCTTCCCAGACGAAGTACTCCACTTTGATGAGCTTTTGGTATTTGAAATAGTAATATGCCCTTTTGAAGATGGTGGCATTGACGCTCGTATCTTCTGGGAGCAGCTGATAATAGGCCTTGCTGTCCTCTTGATAGGTGAAGTCGCCATATTTGAAGCCTTTCGTGTAGAACGGAACCAAGTTCAATGCGTAGCCATCGTACTCGTTATATTCCCCTACCTTGTATTTGTAATAGATATTCTCACTAGGGATCCAGTCATACATGTAGGTATATCCGCCTTCCCTGACATACCAGGTATTGCAGTATTCCGATTGCTCGGTATAGATGATCTTTCTCTCATCGTTGACCTGAACGTTGTTCGTTGTGCCGTTTTGGACATGGCGGAAACGATAATGGGTGATGTTTTTGAAAGAAATGGCCGCATTCCACTGGGCCTCATTGACCTTATAGATATCAGGATCTTCCGATGTTTCTTTAGGCGCGCTTGTGACGCATCCTGTTGCGGCGAAAAGGGTGGCGAAGAATAAAGACGATAAAAGCTTCTTTGACTTGGTCATAACTATTTCCTTCTTTTCGTCTTAATTATACCCATCTTTACATTTATAGCTCAAATAAAAACAGCACCGATTGTTCGATGCTGTTTGAGTTTCTTAATTGAACATTGGGGTCGAGAGGTATCTTTCGCCGGTGTCAGGGAGAAGGACGACGATTGTCTTGCCCTTATTCTCTTCTCTTTGTGCGAGCTTGATGGCGGCTTTTATGGCCGCGCCGCTAGAGATGCCGACGAGCAATCCTTCCACCGTTGCTGATTCTTTGCCCATCTCGAAGGCTTCTTCGTTGCCGATGGTGATGATCTCATCGTAGATGGATGTATCAAGTGTCTCAGGGACGAAGCCTGCGCCGATGCCTTGGATTTTGTGTGGGCCTGCTGTTCCTTTTGAGAGAACTGGAGAGGTCTCTGGCTCAACGGCAATGGCTTTGATGTTTGGGTTCTTCTCTTTGAGGTATTTGCCAACGCCAGAGAGGGTTCCACCGGTGCCGACACCTGCGACGAAATAGTCAATTTCCCCATCTAAATCCGCATAGATTTCAGGACCTGTGGTCAAATAATGGATATTTGGGTTAGCCATATTGGTGAACTGGGAAGGGATGAATGAGTTAGGGATTTCTTCGGCGAGGGATTCCGCTTTCTCGATAGCCCCTTTCATTCCTTTGGCGCCTTCGGTTAAGACGAGTTCCGCGCCATAGGCTTTGAGGAGGTTCCTTCTTTCCATAGACATCGTCTCTGGCATGGTGAGGATGATTCTTAAGCCTTTGGAGGCAGCGACCATAGCCAAACCGATGCCGGTATTTCCAGATGTTGGCTCAATAAGAACGGTTTGCTCATTGATGAGGCCTTCTTTCTCGGCTTTCTCGATCATGGCTTTGGCGATGCGGTCCTTGACGCTTCCGCCCGGGTTAAAGCGTTCAACTTTGGCGATAATCTTCGCTTTGAGGCCGTATTTCTTCTCGATATTTGAGAGTTCCACCAGAGGTGTGTTTCCGATGGTGTCGATTATTTTGGAATATACTTTCATGTCTTTTATCCTTGTTTTCCGGTGACTCTAATATCATAAAAGAAAACAGTACCGATTTGTATCGATACTGTTCTGATTGATTGGCCTTTTTGGACTATTTTGATACATCCGGACACCTATGGATCAGCGTGTGGATTTAAGCCTCTATGAACGTGATGATGAGCGCCTTCCATTAGAGTTGGTTCAATCTTATCAAGCAAGAGCTTTGATAAAGGGATATTAATTGCGTAGAAACTTGCGGCCATGAGGGCGAACAAGATTGGCAGGACTCTTTTTTTCATGCCTATATCTTAGCAAAAAAACAGTCACGAATTATATCGATGTCATCCGACTTTATTGGAATTGAATCGCATTGACAACCTTTATTTTCTTTGCACTTCTTCAAAGAAAAATCTGAAAAATTGCAAAACTCCCACTATTTGATAAGCGAGGGATTTATTATGCATAAAAATATTGGCCGTTTAAAAGAAGATGAGTTCGTTTACGCTCTCAACAACAAAAAAGCAGGAGAATTGTCTCACAACATGAAGCACATACTGCGTGAGATGTTCGGCTTTTTTGAAGAAACCGACATCGTTAAGTGTGGTTTGGTGGACCACTACCAGAAGCCCGACTTCTACATCGAGTTCAAAGGGCAAAGGAAATACGTTTCCTTAAAAAGCGGAAGTTCCACTGTTATCGCTCAGGAAGGAATTAAGCAATTCTTGGCTTTCCTAAGGGAATGGCATCTATCCATAAACGGTCAAAAAACGCTGCTTTACTACCATTTTGGGGACGGCACAATGGATGGTTCCGGAGAAAAACGAATGGATTATCGTCAATTAATCCATAAGCTTGGGCCAAAAATCGTCGAGCTTAACAAGGAGCTGAATAGCAATAAGAAATTCGTTAAAGAGTTCATCTATCGCTGCTTATTCAAAGGAACGCAAGAAAGCAATATCGAAGCGGATTTCATTTACCATGGCGACATCAACTATGGGGTTGTCTGTAGCAAGGAACAAATCTTCAAGCACGTAGATAGAAGAAGCTGGGATTATATGGATAATCTGCATATAGGACCTATTCAATTTCGACCGCATGCTCGCTACGCGAATATGGAAATAAAAACAGAAGAAAAGCGATGGAAAGTCGATTTTTGGTGGGCTAGACTACCAGCCGATCTCGATTATATCGCCGAAAGATATGATGGCTAGTCGAAGATTGTTTTCGGTTCGCAAGAAGTTACTTCTTATTGTTATCCATAACCTGGATGGTCGGGGGTATCCACCTCCTAACCAACAAAAAAACGCTGAATGGTTCAGCGTTTGATTTGATTGGTTGCGGAGGGTGGATTTGAACCACCGACCCCCAGGTTATGGGCCTGATGAGCTACCACTGCTCTACCCCGCGATAATAAGTACGCCTTTTGAGCGCCCCCATATATTAAAGGGTAAGCAAATGGAGGTCAAGCATTTTACCAGCGGTTATAGACTTTTTCGGCAAAGCCAGGCGCATCTTCGATGACGATCTGCTTTTCGCTGTCAGGAAGGCGGATGGTGCCATTGAAAACGCCAAATACCTGGTTCTGGTTTGAGCGGATGACGACGAGGTTGCTGTCGCTATGACGGTTGAGGATTGGGGTGAATTCGATCTTGATGTCGCGTTTCTCGCTTCTGAAGGTCCATCTCTTCATGAAATCATCATGGCCTTTGTTATCTAAGGGGATATCAAAACGGACGTCATCGAGCTTATAGACATTGCCATCATAGAAAAGGATGTTCTCGGAGGCTGCGCTTGTATCGCCAAAGCCATATCCGAGGTTCCAGCCGATCTCTTTGCCATCCTGGATGGTGTTCATGCTCGACCAATACCAGGTGTTCTTATAGGTCCAAACGCCTCTACCCCAGTCAAGGGTGCCATAGGTGTCATGACTAAGATCGACGAAATCATCGTCTAATTTGGCGTATCCCGTTGAAGAGAGAAGATTTATCTTCTGATTGTAATAGAAATGCTTTTTCTTTGGCCATGGGGTGGCGATGACAAGAGAGTTGCCGTTAAGCGTCTCAGTGAGCTTGATGTCGGCGCGGAGTTCTTTCTCGCCAGAGAAGTTCTTCCAGACGAGGAGGAGTCTTCTAACGGTCTCTCCTTCATGGAGGAATTTCATCTCCACTTCCTTGTTTTGGAACACGGCGTCCCCTTCTTTTGAGGAAGATGGGAGGTTGGTCTTGCCAAAGGTGAAGGCTTTGAGGGTCATCTTCTCGACATAGGTTTTTGTTTCGAAGTTGAAAAGAGTGGCGCTTGCCATTGCGTATAGCCCATTGTCGGCGATCGTCATGGCGATGCCTCTTTTCTTGTTGCCAACATAATAGTAATCCCACTCTTTTATGCGGGATTTGCCGGCTTTAATGAGATTTCTGTCGTATTTTTTGACGAGACTTAAAGCGTAGCCAGCCTCGTTAAGGTTCCCTTCTTCATTCAAAAGGGGTCCTTCGGTAAGAAGATGTTGTTCCATAACTAATGACCTCACTTGTTATTCTACTTTTTTTGAAAGGGAGTTCTAGAGAAAGCAAACACATTTGAGGCGAATTGCATTAATATTACTGATATGGAGAACGAGTCCACTAAGAAGAACTTCTTAATCGACACCCTCAAAGGGCTTCCTTTAGGCGTGTCTGCCGCCGTTCCTGGGGTATCCGCGGGAACGATCGCCATCATCGAGAAGTGCTATGACAGGATCATCAACTCGATCGCTGACCTGAAGAAGAACTTCAAAGCCAACTTCTTAAGCCTTCTCCCCTTCTTGCTTGGTTATTTGATTGGAGGAGCGTTAGCCCTCCTTGCTATTAAGAAAGGCTATGAGGTCGCTCCATTCTGCTTGACCGGATTGTTTGGCGGATTCATCATCGGCTCACTCCCTTCGATTACCGTTGAACTCCACAAAGGGAATAGCGTCAAAGAAAAGATCTTCCATATATGCGCGATGCTCATTTGTTTCGCTGTAGCGTCGCTTTTAGGCATATTGTCCGCTTTATATAAACTTGATTTGAGCGCTGCCATGGATGAGCATGTCTGGTGGATATATCCATATATCTTCTTAGCGGGCGCAATAGGCGCAGGCGCATGCCTTGTCCCAGGTGTCTCCGGTTCCATGTGCCTTATGGTCATGGGTTTATATATCCCTCTCCTCAATAAGCTCATTGGGGATAATGCCTTCTATATGACTGGGGATATCCTTAACGGGATCATCTATGCGCTTGTTCTTTTAGTTGGTGCGATTACTGGTTTGGTTGTGGCCTCCAAAGGAATGAAGCATCTCCTTGCCAAACATAGGACCACCACATTCTTCGCCATCTTCGGTTTGATCCTTGGATCCCTTGTCAGCATGTTCATGAATTCATCCATTTACCCAGTGTACCAGGATGGTAATCATCCTCTTTGGGATTACATCGTCGGAGGGTGTCTTCTTGTCGGTGGCGCAATCATCACATTCATTTTGTATAAATTCTCCAATAAAAAAGAAAACTAACCTGTTAATAGGGTGAATGGAGCGATAGCCACCACAGTCGTTCCATGATTGTTGCTTTACACAGAAACCACCCCGTTAACTCCTTCACGAGGGTGGTTTTTGTTTATGCAGAAGAAAAATCGCTCGCAGAACCCCCTTATTTTTGAAGATTTGACACTTTGGTAAGGAATTTATATGTCTTTTTGATTAAAGGCGCAGGAAGACGCAAAAAAACGGACCCTCGTGAGAGGGCCCGTCATTTTTAGGTTTGTTACCTAATTAGGCGACTTTGATCAAACGGACGAATTCGAGACCGTAGAGTCTGTAACCGTCACCGGTGTAGTGCATCTTGAAGGATGTGGTTTCAGCGGCGATGGTGATTCTTCCTAAGACCGAGGTGAGGCAGTAGTCACTGGAGTTCTTGGCGATACCGGTAGCATCGTAGTTGTACTTCGGAGCATCAGCTGTATTGCCTTCGCCGGCTTCGAAATAGTAACGGCTGTGGGTAGTATTGGCCCACCAAGCGATGCTGTCGCTAGAACCGCCTTTGACACTGATCTGAATGTCGTAGGTGCCAGCGGCGATGCCGGTGACATCCCAATCGCAATGGGAGGCGCCAGATTGGCCACCACAGCGGGTATCGGACCAGCCTTCGGCAGCGGTCTTGTCGGCCCAAGCTAATTTGATGGCTTCGTCAGTGCCGGAAGTTTCGGCCTGCATAGCACCGGTCTTGGTGCCATCAACCCAGGTGTAGGCTTCCCAATGGGCATAGAGGGTGGTGTCGGCGGTGAGGTCAGCGCCGGCTTCAACCTTGGTACCAGCTTCGGCTTCGGTGTACCAGCCAACGAACTTGTAGGCGCCTGGACGGAATGGGGTTGGGAGTTCAGGAACTTTGCCATCATCGGTGGCCTTCAAAGCGTCGAGGCTGTAATTGGATTTGGCTAAGCCAGTGTAGTTGAGGTTAAGGGTAGCGGTTGGAACAGGAATCTTATCGAGTTCGAACCAGTCGATATCAGCGATGACACTCTGATAGCTCTCGCTTTGACCTAATTGCTGGCCAACGAAGGAGATGAGGTGGACACCAGCGGCAAGTGTCATTTCAGCTGACTCAACCTCGACCCAAGCGTTAGCAGAGTTGAAGGTGCCTTTGTTGGCGCCATCGACTTTAAGATCTAAGCAGACTTTTTCAGTTTCCATATTGGACTTGATTCTAGCCTTAACTTTGATCTTGGCTTCTTCTGTTAACTTGATTCTGTAAACGAGCTCGCCAGACATGTTGGAACGCTTGCTGTTGTCCCAACCTTCTCTGAAGAGACCGTGGACATATTTGCCACCTGATGCTTCGGCATCATCTTCAACGGTTCCGTTGAGGCTGACTGGATATGTTTCTCCATTGGTGGTGTAATCGGTTTCCTCACCGGTGTTGGTGAAGATGGTGTGTTTGAGTGAGTAAGCTTCGGCTTCAATCTTGGCAGCGCCGTTCTCATCGAAGGCGATGGTGGTTTGTGTCATGTAGCTGCCGATTCTGACAAGACGGATGGCTTCGTAGCTGATGGAGTAACCGGCTTTGGTGTGTCCGAACTTGAAGGAGGTTGTTCCTTCTGGGATCATAACGGATTTAACAACGGCTTCGGTTGTCCATTCCATGGAGCTGGCATTTAAGCCAACGCCGGAATAAAGCTTGTCACCGGTGTCGGTGTAGACTTGTTCGCCTTCTCCGGCCTGGACCCAATATCTGCCTGGGACGGCGTTGCCGCCGGAGGCGCTTCCGTTATCGTCCATCTGTTCGCCGACGCTGAAGCCGACGGAGTTTGGATTAGAAGTCTTAGCTTTGACGTAGACTTCGTATTCGCCAGATGGGAGACCGGTGACGTCATAGGTTGAGACCTTGCCGCTGTTCATCTTGTAGGCGTTGTTGCCAGTCACTTCAAGGTTTGGAGTGTTGGTGGCATTTGGATACATCTCGTAGTAGGTCGATGGGGTAGCATTTGGATCAGACCATGGGGTGACATCGCCGAATGGGGTGCCAGCGGTATAGGAGATGTGGGAGGTGATGATAAGACCGCAGTTACCATAGATGTCGTCTTTGGCGCTCTTGCTGCTATCAGCGTAGCAGACATACTCGTGTCCACCGAAGATGACTGGGTTGGCGGAAGTATCGATGACAACGTCCATCTTGGTATCAGCGTACTGAGTGACGGTGTTGTCGAGGTTAACTTTGATGTTGTATTTGTCGTTTGGAAGGCTCGTGATGTCAGTCTTGATAAGAGCATTGCCCTGAGCGTCGACAGAGACGGTCGTGGTAAGTTCAGCACCGGTGGTGTTGGACTTGTACTGATGCCAGCCACTGACGGTGGTCTCATAAACCATTAATGGGGTGAGAGCCTCGAAGGCAGCCTGAGTCATCTTGGAGGTGTTAAGCTGACCACCAACGATGTGGTAGATCTTAGCTTCGGCACCTTCGCCTTCGATTTCAAGGCGGGAGATGGTCATAGCGATTGGTGGGAGTTCATCGAGAGCGATGGCACCATTGTGGCTACGAACAGAGAATCTGAAGCCATTGGCAACGGCTTTGCCAGTTCCGAAGGTCATTCCGGACTGCTGTCCGCCAACGGAGGCATAATGGCCTTTTGGACCACACATGACGGTGTAGTCGCCCTGGGCTAAGGTAGCGCCGCTAAGATCGACTTTGAGTTCGAATGCGCCATTGGTAACGACTGGGGCGTACTTGTAATCGGCAGCGGCTGGGGTAGCGGAACCCATGATGTAGGTTTCACCGCTAACAAGACCGAAGGCCATCTTCATGGCATCGGCATTTGCGAAATCGGAAATGGTTCCGGTGAGCTTGGCATAAGCCTTGCCACCTTCTTCAACGATGTCGATTCCAGAGAACGCAACGTTTCCCTGGACAGCTTCAGATGAGGCTGGGGTTGAGGAGGCAACTGGGGTGGAAGTTCCGGCTGGGGTTGAGGCGCTGCCAGCTGGGGTTGAGGTGCTGCCAGTTGGAGTCGAGGTTCCGGCTTCGGAAGTACCAGGAGTGGTTTCGATCTGCGAAGTAGCAGAGGCTTCACTCTCTGGTGCCTTGGAGTCTCCTGGCTTTTGGCATGACGCAAGCAAAAGCGCAGCGGAGAGAATCAAGACTTGTGAAAGACTTTTTTTCATTAAAATTCTCCTTTTTGAATTGCCAAAGGAAAGTCAGTCCTCTGGTCTTTGAGATTATTGTTGCCTACATTATCGCTTATCCTTCGAAGAAAA
>JAFXWH010000026.1:0-2716 GCA_017542885.1 Bacilli bacterium
CCTTCGTATTCTTCTTCTGGGGTGATGAGGCAAAGCTTGCCGACAATGGCCTGAAGATAAAGAGCCTCCTCTAAAGCCTGGAAGCCTTTGCCATATATCACAGCGGTTTTGCCTCTATAGAGAGGGCCATCGCAAGTAGCGCAGTAAGACACTCCCTTTCCAAAGAGATCTTTCTCTCCTGGGATGGTTGGAACATTGGATAAGCCAGTCGCAACGATGAGGGCTAATGATGAATAGGTTTCGTCTTCTGTGACGGTGATGAAACGACCATCTTCTTTGTGGACATTCTTAACTTCGCCGTATGTGGATGAGACACCAAGTGATTCGGTGCTCTTAAGAAGAGACATGGCGAGGTCGAAGCCGTTGGCGTTTGGGATGCCTGGGTAATTGCCGACTTCGTGGATGTTGAGGAGCTTTCCGCCTGGAGCAGATTTCTCTAGCCAGACGAAAGAGGCGTTGGCTCTGGCCAGATAGAGAGCAGCCGAGATACCAGCTGGACCCGCCCCGATGATAAGGATGTCAGTATTAACCATCTTTATTCAGACTGCGTTTCTAACGCTTCCTCCTTTTTGATTCTTTTAAGACGCAAATCAGCGAGTAATGGCATAAGCGATAAACCAGTGGCGACAAGAGCGAACGAAATCATAAGGAAGAATCCGTATGAGAAGTTCACGTATTTCCCATTAGCTTCAATGGTGTTCTGTCCGAAAATCATAAGAAGCGCAGACAAAACGGATAAGGACATACCTCCGATAGAGATGTATTGGCAGATCTTTTCTTTTCCTTCTTTCTTTGAAAGAACAAACTGAACTATAAAGCAAATCAAAGCGAGTCCAAGAAGAGCATAGGCAACGATGTAGATAGGCGTTTTGCTCATGATTTCAAAACCAGTGAATGGGGTGGAAACACCACTGCCATCCTTCTTGGTTGAAAGGGAGATGCTCTGTAAGAGAGGGAAGAGAAGGGTTGGGAGAAGGATAAGGGAAGACCAAAGAGGAGTAAGTCCTTTGTCTTTCTTGTTCTTGATGGCCTCGAATAAGTGGGTTGAGGCGACGATTCCAAGACCGACGATGATGTAGATGAGGGAGTTACAAATACTCCAAGAGTTGTCGCTGCCCATGTTGAAGTTCGCATCCCTGAAAGGTTCGAGAATGAAACGGACGAGGCCGTACCAGATGAAGTAGCCGGCAAGCAAGTCGCCTGGGGCGAGTTTCTTCTTAAGAAGAGCAGGAACCAAATAGACGATAATGAAATAACCGCCAAGGTTAAGGAGGGCCTCAATAAGGAAGAGAGGGACATGGATCATTCCATCTGGCAGCATTCCACCGCCATTACTGAGATTCATCTGCTGAAGGACATATGAAGGAAGGAGATTCCAAAGGCCTTCCACTTTGACGGCTTGGCCATAGACTTCGACGTTAGTGAAGTTGCCAAGTCTTCCTAAGGCCTGAGCAAGAAGGATGGTTGGGACAGCGATATCGAAAGCGGATCTGCAATCCACTTCTTTGTGCTCATGAGCGAACCAGATAGCTCCAACGAGGACGCCAAGGAAGACTCCACCGAGAACGGTTAAGCCACCATTCCAGATTTCGAAGACACGATGGAACGGTTCATTAGCGAATTCTCTGGCCCAGTTTCCGACGACGTACCAAATACGTGCGCCAAGGATGCCAGAGACGAATCCGAAGATTAAAGTCGTGGCAAAAAGATCATGTTTTTTGAATTTTTTGTTCATACGATAGTCGGTGACAGCATAAGAGATACCGGCTCCGCTAAGGATGAAGATGGCATAGAAAGCGACCTTGAGTCCTTCGAATGATCCTTTGTTGAAAGCGTTGAACACCCCTACTCCATCGCCGATGTAGATACCGGATGGGAGAGGATAGGAGATATAGGCTCCGAAAGCGTCAGTCCAGACGAAGAAAAGGATGACGGACGGGGCAATCGCACCAAGCATCGCCCACTTGAAGAACTTCTTCTCGAAATCAGCGAGTTTTCTCTTGGCCACAACGACAGAGAACGAAGTCCAAAGGGTTGCGAAGGAAACTCCAAAGAAGAATCCTCCGAGGATGGCTTTGAGATAATTGCCGATATAGCTGACTGATCTACCCGCCAAAGCGCCTTTCTCAAATTCGACGATTTCTTTCCAAGCAGGATTGAATTCAAAAGCGGAGGCAAGCATGCCAGCAAGGCCAAGGCCCACTGCGACAACACCAACAACGAAGTTGATCCAATCTTTCTTCGTGAAAGCGTCCGTTAATGGGTCTTTGTTGAAACGGACGAAGTTATAGATGAGGAAGGCGATTCCTCCAAGAAGGAGGAGGCCTCCGATGATTAACAATGCGAATGACATAGGACTATCTTACTCTACTTGACCTTTCTTTGCTGCCTCTTGAAGGACATCCTTCAAGTATTGGCCCGTATATGAGCCTTTGACTTTGGCGACTTCCTCAGGAGTGCCTTTGGCGATGATCGTGCCTCCGGCGTTTCCGCCTTCAGGGCCGATATCGATGATATAGTCGGCACACTTAATGACATCGAGGTTGTGCTCAATCACGATGACGGTGTCACCATGGCTGACGATGCTTTGAAGGACTTTGATGAGACGCTTCACGTCATCCGTATGGAGACCGGTTGTCGGCTCATCGAGGATATAGACGGTCTTGCCAGTCGGACGCTTCTGAAGCTCATAGGCGAGCTTGACGCGTTGCGCCTC
>JAFXWH010000027.1:0-3381 GCA_017542885.1 Bacilli bacterium
ATCATCCTTCAGTGCTCCTCTTATCTCAAAGAGAAGAAGAGCTCCGTCCTCATCTTCCCAGAAGGAACGAGGAACAAGGATCCTGAGAATACCCTTCCAGCCGATTACCACGCTGGAACTTTCAAAGCGGCAACCCGCGTAGGCGCTCCGGTCCTTCCGATCGCGATGTGGGGAAATTTCCGCGGTTTAAAGACCAAACCGGACTATAAGTCCCTCCCAATCCATATCGTTTTCGGCAAACCGATCACCCAGGACGAATATAAAGACCTCTCTAGCGAAGAACTCGCGGAGAAAGTCCGTGCCTGGACCATCTCTCAGATCGAGCGCTTGAAAGAAGCCGACAAGAAGTACTTTGAAATGGGCGAACATAAAATCCCTCTCCGCAAAAGGAAGAGGGATGTGTTTGTCCGTTATGATTTCAACGAGATGAAGGAAATCGGCTAGTCACCGAATATTTTCATTTGTTTCGCCATGACAATGCAGCTCTTTGGGTAGTGGTTTTTCGCAATGCCCTGAGTGACTTTGACGAAACCTAAGTTGACGTTGTCGTAGCTCACGATATAGAAGCCGTCTTCTTTATCCATCGGGAAGGTGTTTCCGTAGATATAGGCCTTGGCCTCTTCTTCGGTGATCTTGACGGAGTAAGAGACGTTAAGGTAAGCGGCTAAGTGGTGGTCAGGGATGAAGATTCCGCTGTCACGCATCTCGAAGAGCTTGACGCCGTATCTCAAGATGTTGAGGTGGCTGACGTCAAAGTGCTGGTATAAGGAATAGAATTTGTCTCTACGAAGCTCGTTGCTTCTATCCTCAATGCCATAGTCTTGGCAGAAGAGCTTATATCTGTCGTTGGAGATGATGGTTTTCTTGGTTTTGAGGGAACTGCCTGGCTTTCTGAGGAGGCAGATGAACTGTCCTTCGCCTTCGAAGTGGTTTGGATGGAGCCTCACCGCTTCCTTAAGGGCGTCGGTTCTATAGAAAGAAGGATGCTCTGGGAGAGGGACGATCTCGATTTCCTTGTGCTTCTCTTTGAAAGCGAGGACAACGGCCTCATCTTCCTCATAGGAGAAGGAGCAGGTGCTGTATGCAATAGTTCCGCCTGGCTTAAGCATGCTGTAAGCAAGTTCTAAGAGCTCGCTTTGACGCTTGGCGTTGGCTTTGACCTTGGAATATTTCCAATCAGCCTCGGCGGCTTCGTTCTTTCTCATCATCGCGGAGCCGCTGCACGGGGCATCGAGGATGATCTTATCGAAGGTGTCGCCGAAGTGGACGTAAGAGAAAACGAAGTCGGTGGAGGAAACTACGATGTTTCCGCGGCCCATTCTCTCGACGTTCTGGGACATTTCTTTGGCTCTTGGGTAAGAGATATCGTTAGAGATGATGCAGCCTTTTCCATTCATGGCGATTGAAGCTCCAATGCTCTTTCCGCCAGGGGCTGCGCACATATCGAGAATGACGTCGTCTTCTTCCGGCTTAAGGAAATAGTTGACCATCATCGCGCTGGCATCCTGAATGCTATAGACGCCGGCAAGATAGTAGAGGCTCGATCCGAAATCGTATTCCTCTTTCTCATAGTAGTAGGCATGCTCAACAAATGGGTGCTTCCTCACGTTTGGATAACGTTTGACAAATTCCTCGTCGGTAATCTTGTCAGTGTTAATCAAAAGACAGTGGGTGACTTTGCCCTCTTTGATTGCCTTAAGTAGGTCCTGAATCTCTTCTTCAGGAAGGTATGGTGCTAGTGAATTCTGAAAATCCATCTTTTCTATTATAATAGAATCAGCCGAAAAAAATAAATAGGGTTGAAAACGTTTTCATAAATTTCCATTCTTTTGCTTAGAAAGCCGGCAATCCCTGCTATATATCCTTAATATTAAAGAAAAGGATCATGAAAAATATCGTCAATCTTTGCTCGGCATTGCTTCATCATGGAGCGTGGAATTTGCTTCGTTAAGGTTGAAGAAAATGGCCTAAGGGGTTATGCTCAAGCGTCAGGGAGAATGTCATAGACGTTCTCCGTGTCCGATTTACCGAAAAAACAAACATGAGAGTTCTTGTCCAAGAGGTGCTTAAAGCCTCAGTCACAATCGAAGAGAAAGAAGTGGCCAGAATCGGCCGTGGTTTCTTGCTTTTCGTTGCCTTCACCGAAGGTGATGACAGGAGCGTCGCTGAGCGTATGGCCGATAAAGTCGCTAAGCTTCGCATCTTCCCAGACGAGAACGGCAAGACCAACAAATCTATTTCTGACATCGGAGGCAATATCCTCTCCGTCAGTCAGTTCACTTTGTACGCTTCGGCAAAAGAAGGAAACCGCCCATCATTCGTCAAGGCCATGGCCCCAGAGAAGGCCAAAACCCTTTTCGGATACTGGAACGGACTTCTTAGAGAACGTTTCCCAGAACTCGGCGAAGGCGTTTTCGGAGCGGACATGAAAGTCGAATTAATCAACGATGGCCCCTTCACTTTATGGCTTGATAGCGACGAAATCTTCGGAGGCAAGCAATGAAGAAGAAAGTATTGTTAGGCCTTAGTGGTGGCGTCGATAGCGCAATCGCGGCGCATAAGCTTCTCGAACAGGGCTATGAGGTTACCGGCGCTTTCATGCGCAACTGGGATGCTTTCACCAATGGCGATATCCTCGGAAACCCAACCATCAAGAACGATCAGTGCCCACAGGAAAAAGACTATGACGACGCTGTCGCCGTAGCGAAGAAACTTGGCATCCCTCTTATCCGCATTGACTATGTCAAGGAATACTGGGACAATGTTTTCTCATATTTCCTCGACGAATATAAGAAAGGCCGCACCCCAAACCCGGATATCCTTTGCAATTCCATGATCAAATTCGGCCCGTTCCTCGATTACGCATTGGAGAACGGTTTCGACTACATCTCCATGGGCCATTACGCCAAAAAGGTCCTCAAAGATGGGGTTTATTACCTTGCTAAGCCAACCGATCTCAAGAAAGACCAGACCTATTTCCTCTGCGATTTAGACGAGAAGCAAATCGAGAAGTGCCTTTGGCCAATGGAAGACATCACCAAGGTCGAAGCGAGGGAAATCGCCGACAAATTAGGCCTCAATGAGGTTGCCGAGAAGCATGGCTCTACCGGTGTTTGTTTCATCGGAGAGAGACGTTTTAGGGAATTCCTTCAGAATTATTTCCCTGCCCATAGTGGCAAAATCGTCGATATCGAGAACGGCAAAGTCCTCGGTGAGCATATTGGCGTCCTTTATTACACGATCGGCCAAAGGAAAGGCCTTGGCATCGGAGGTGTGAAAGGGGAACCTGACACCGCTTGGTTCGTCGCGAAGAAAGACGTGAAGAACAACATCCTCTATGTCGGACGCGGAGAAGGCGATGAGCATCTTAATAGCGATGCC
>JAFXWH010000028.1:0-5951 GCA_017542885.1 Bacilli bacterium
GGCATCGAGTTTGTTTTGAGCAAGCTGAATCTCTTGCTTCATCTGACGGATCTCGTTCTGAGCGGTCTGCTTCATCTCGAAGGCAGTCTGCTTAGCATCGATCTCCGCGTTCTTGGTGATTCGCTCAGCCTTGATTTCGGCGTCGCGAAGGATTTGTTTCGAGCTCTTCTCAGCGGTCTTGACCTTTCCGTTTGTGACGAACTGCATCACGAAGAAAGTTCCGAGGATACCGAGCAAAAGAGCCACACCAATAAGGATTAGGGCTAGTGGTAAATCCATAGTTTTTTATTACTCCTAAAAATTAGATAAGCATCAAAGGCTATACCCATTCATTAAAAAGAAAGAATTCCGTTGCTTGGATATGTGTATATCACGGGGATCGTTCCCGAAACGTAACCTAGCCAATCTATATGAATTGGGTAGCGGACCATTTGGTACCAAGGAAATTATAGAAACTAGAGTTAAAAAACTCTATAGCGAATAACAAAGTTCGTTCATATTTTTTTAGGAAAGCGCTTCAAAAAAGCGGAAAATCATCAACAAAACCCATTTATTTTGTATTTTTCAGCAATAAAAAAGACCCGCGAAACCGTGGGCCTAATTTATGGACGTTTTATTCAATGACCTCGCCGTCGTCGGTAGCAGCGACTCCTGAACCAGCGCTGAAGGAAGCACGAATCTTCTCTTCGATTTCTTTGGCGGTCTTCTCGTTGGAGAGGAGGAAGTCTTTGGCGGCTTCGCGACCGTTTCCGATCTTCTCGCCATCGATGACATACCAGTTGCCGGTCTTCTGGATGAAGCCCTTCTCGACACCGACATCAAGGAGTTCTCCTTCTTTGGAGATGCCTTTTCCGAAGATGATGTCGACGGAGCAGCTCTTGAATGGCGGAGCGACTTTGTTCTTAACCACTTTGACTTTGACGGTGTTGCCGATGATGTCGACGCCGGCCTTGATGGCGTCTTGTCTTCTTAAGTCGATACGGATGGAGGCGTAGAACTTAAGGGCACGGCCACCGGTCGTGGTCTCTGGGTTACCATAGAAGACTCCGACTTTCTCACGGAGCTGGTTGATGAAGATGACGCAGCATCCTGTCTTATTAAGGATGCCGGCGAGCTTACGCATGGCCTTGGACATAAGGCGGGCCTGAAGTCCGACCTGGTTGTCGCTCATGACGCCATCGAGTTCCTGTTGCGGAACAAGAGCGGCGACAGAGTCGACGATGATGATGTCGATAGCGCCTGACTGGGCAAGCATCTCAACGATCTCAAGGGCCTGCTCGCCATTGTCTGGCTGAGAAAGGATGAGTTCGTCGATGTCGACGCCGAGCTTAGCCGCGTATTCTGGATCGATCGCGTGCTCAGCATCCACGTATGCGGCGCGTCCACCCTTTTGCTGGGCTTGGGCAACCGCTTCGAGAGCGAGAGTGGTCTTACCACTGCTTTCCGGACCGTAGATTTCGATGATACGTCCTTTTGGATAACCGCCAACACCTAATGTGTTGTCGATGAGTAATGAACCCGATGGGATGACGTCCACATCAACGTGTGGGCGATCGCCGAGTTTCATGACTGAACCTTTGCCATAGGCTTTTTCAATATTTTTGATGGCTAAGGCGAGAGCTTCCTCTCTGTTGGTTTGCGCCTGAGTTTCTTTAGCTTTTGGCATATATTACCTCCACCTTATATATAGGGACATTTCCCTAAATTTTTTTATTCTTCGAAAATTTCTTCGAGAGCATCGAGCATCGAGTTTACGCACTCTTCTCTCATTTCATTCCTATCGAGCTTGAAATCCTTCTCGATATTCACGTAACCCTTGCTCGTAGCTACGCACATGTTCACGCGTCCGACGGGCGCCTTACCTTTTTCTTTGGTTGGGCCAGCGTTACCAGTGAAGGAAACGCAGACATCGACCTCAAGTCCATGGCGGCCGATGATGGCCATTTCCCTGGCGACCTCTTTGGAGACGACGCCGTACTTATTAATGAAAGCTTTATTGATGTTGAGGAAGTCGGTCTTCATGCTCGTCGCGTATGTGACGAAAGAGCCTTTGAAGACTTTGCTCGCTCCAGGGACGGAGCAAATCGTAGAAGCGAAAAGGCCTGCCGTTAGAGATTCCACAGATCCAAGAGTGAGTCCTCTTTTCTCTAATGAAGATAGGACCTTTTTCGCTTTCTCAAGATTAATCATTTTCTTTCTTCTCCAATAAAATATGCCAGTTTTGCTTGAGATAAATGATTAATGAGATGAGAGACATGGCCGTCGCGATGTAGATGGCGATGTTGCAGATTCTAAGGTAATTGTTCCAATCGGCATCGAAGTAGGCGAATGGCCAGCTGTTAAGAA
Organism: Bacilli bacterium; assembly: GCA_017542885.1. Lineage (GTDB taxonomy): Bacteria > Bacillota_I > Bacilli_A > RFN20 > CAG-826 > UBA4951. The sequence goes on from JAFXWH010000028.1 coordinate 2,347, forward strand.
GAACCATCGGGATGGCGACCATCTGGAAGACGGTCTTAAGTTTGCCGAAGATGTTCGCGGCAACGACGGATCCTTTTGTAGAAGCAACGAGTCTAAAGGCATCAATGATGAGGTCTCTGCCGATCATGATGATGACGCAAGAGGCAGGTATGACGGCGTTGTTGGTGCCGAAGTGCGGGAGCGCCAAATAGATAAGGGTGAGATTGACGAGAAGCTTATCAGCGACTGGGTCAAGGAATTTGCCCATATCGGTGACGAGGTTATATTTTCTCGCGATTTTTCCATCGAGCATGTCGGTTAAGGACGCGATGACAAAAAGGAAGAACGAGATGAAGTAGGCAAGATTGATTGGGCCGATCATCGGCATAACCAAGATGCCGGCCATATAAAGGATGTCGCAGGTGAATAGACCAAGGAGCATGACCACCACGATCACGATGCGGCTGACAGTTAATTTCGTAGGTAAGTTCATTGGTCTCCTTCTTCTCCTTTAATTAGTGAGTTTCCGACCCGATAAGCCATGTTCTGTCGAGGGCGATAATTAATCTCAGATTTCTCTGGAAGAATTCGATTCGGTTCTCTCCTTCTTCTTCCCCTACCAAATTTGGGTTTCTCGCTTGTGGGGTTTACCAACGTTTCATCTTGTTATCGCTAACAAGCTCGTCTCTGTGGCACTTTATGGAATCCCATCTACGGGAGATGTTCATCCGCCGTCACGTACTCCTACGTGCCTAGGCTTATTTATTGGCCTAGCGCAATCACTACATCCATCACAGGATGTGCGAGCATGGACTTTCCTCTAGTTTCCCAGTAGTCGCCTGGGCCGGAAGTTATTTTATTTGTTGCCTTTCCTTATCTTGGTTACATCGTATCCAAGCTGATATATGAAGGTTTCATAATCGTGGATCTTCTGGATGTACTCAAGGTTCTCCGCGGTGATGGTTTCGCCTGGCTTGATTCCTGCCACCTTGTTATTGAGGGAGGCATTTGCAATCTCAAGCTCTTTGGCTTTGGCCTCGGCGTCCATCGCTCTCTTGGCGAGAGAGGAGACATCATTGGTTTTGGAAGAGAGGTCTTTGTTAAGATTGGCGATCTCTTCTTCTAGGGAAGCGATAGCCTTCTCGTAGGCATCATAATCCTGGATGATCTGATCCAAGAAGGAATCAACCTCATCTGGATTGTAGCCTTTGACATCTTTTTCGAAACGGTGGTTGTAGATGTCGTTGATTGTTAGTTTGACGTTCTTTTCCATAACCTCCTTAAATTATATTTAAGCGAGAAAGGTAGTTCAATAATCGCGCGCAACAATGTTAAAAGAATTTCATACAAAACTTTTTGATAAATTTTTTAATTTTTGTAAAATATTTTCGGTCGAAAAAACCCCTCAAATGCTGGAGATTTTGAATTTCGCAACCGATAGTTGCTGAAGTGCAAACCAGACTTGGTAGTACGCAACCAGCCGCTAATTTAATCTAGTGCCAGTCGGAGGACAAAAAAATGAACATCGAAATCGCAAACAGACTAATTGAGCTCAGAAAGAAGAGCGGACTCTCCCAGGAAGAACTCGCGGACAGGTTAGGCCTATCGCGTCAAGCCGTGTCCAAGTGGGAGCGCGCAGAGGCGTCACCTGACACGGATAACCTTATTTGTTTAGCAAGGATCTATGGCGTGTCGCTTGATGACCTTCTCAACACAGACGAATCCATTGAGGACATCGCCCGTAGCGTCAAGGAAGAAAGAACTTCCAAGAGCGGCCCTGCCGGAGTTCGCCTCACTGATGATGAAGGGCAAGCCCTTGAGTGTGACGACGAAGGAATCACCATCGTCGACAAAGACGGCCAAAGACTCACCATCGACGAAGCCAGAAAGAAATACAAGAAATACGACGGACATAAGAGCAAAGGCTGGCAGATCGCCATCACCGTTACCACCTCAGTCCTTATGCTCTTGGCCGTCATCACCTACTTACTCCTTGGTTTCTACGTCGATTATTACGGATGGACAACCTGGTGGATCGTCATCCTCTTCCCTATCATCATCGCCTCAATCCTTGAAGCCATCGAGAAGAGAGACCCAAACAAATTCGCCTTACCAGTCTTAATCGTCTGCGTCTACATCTTCTTAGGCTTCTACTACATGTTATGGCACCCAATGTGGATACTCTTCCTTCTCATCCCTGTCTACTATGCCGCAGTGGCACCATTCAAAAAGAAAGATGAAGATTGCTGCAAAGACAAAGATTGCTGCAAGAGCTCTAAAGACGAAGAAAGATACGCTAACCACAAGCGCCGCCCATAAGGGGGCGCTTTTTTTAACCCCTTCGTCAGCCTTTTTTCGTGTTATCATATGCCCATGAAAATCCTCGACCGCAAACTCAAGAAGAAACGCACACTCGTTTTTGTTGACCTTGAGGGAACAGGATTCAGCCACGAGATGATTGAGATCGGCGCCTACCTCGCCACCATCAATGAAGATGGAACGATTAAAAAGGTCGGAGCCCCTTTCAAACGTTATGTTTTAGCCCATCATCCAATCGGCCATTTCGTCGAGAACATGACCGGCATCACCCCTCAGCTTCTTAAGAAAGAAGGCAAACCATTCGCTGAAATCCTCCGTGAATTCAGAAAATACGTTGGAAAACATTGGGAAGATTCTTTATTCGTTACCTTTGGTAACCATGACATGGTTATCTTCCATAAAAGCTTAGAAGAGAATGAGGATGCGAGTGAGATCATCGTCAAACATATCAACCGCAACAACTTCGATTTCAGCGCTTTCCTTGCCCCATATGTTCAGGATTTGAATGGAAACCCTCTTTCCTTAGCCAACTATCTCAAAGTGTTCCAGGTTCCTTTTGAAGGAAGGGCCCATGACGCTTTAGCGGACGCCTATAACCTCATGGACCTCTATAAAGCCGTCTTAGCCAGGAACGATATCTTGGTTGAGGAGTACGGAAAGACATTGACCCATTACCACCACGCTCCATATCCAGTTACGAAGATCATCAAGAAACTTACCGAAGGTGAGTCTGTCAGCCCAGAAGATTGGGACGACGCTGTAGCGGAGACTTTCAAATGACCATCAAATATCCAGCCGGAGTCAAAGCCCCTACTGCACCTTTAAAAGAAAAGAAGCCTGTTAAGGCTAAGAGACATATTTTGAGCGCGGCCAACCGTGGCATGGTCCTTGAGAATGAGCTCAATGACTCATGTCTTTATTATCGTGAGAAAAGAATGGCTCTTATTTATAAGAGACCGACTCCAATCAATATCGTCAAAGTCGATTATTCACACGGTGCCACAATCACCCAAGCTTATTTTGAGACACAGTCCACCACTGACTATAACGGAGTCTATAAAGGAAAATATTTGGATTTCGAAGCAAAAAGCACAAAATCAAAGACTTCCTTGCCGTTGAATAACATCGCTCCACAGCAGGTCGACCATCTTGAAGAAGTCATCCGCCAAGGCGGAATCGCTACTTCATCATCTCGATTGATTTGCTTAATGAAGTCTATTTGATCGATGCGAAATACATCTGCGAGTTCTATAGAAACAAACCTCGCGCATCTATTCCGGTATCTGAGATCAAAGAAAAAGGCCACC
>JAFXWH010000029.1:0-18218 GCA_017542885.1 Bacilli bacterium
ATTTCCTTAAGGTTGGCGGTGTCGATGAATAGGATCATGTTCAGTATCTCCTTACAATTTGATTATCTCACTCTTTAGTTAGAGAGTGTTTCCTTTTCTTACAAATAGTCTTCACAATCAAACTATTTGTCTTTTTGGGCTTAGCCCAAGGAACTCACAGATTCTTTTGGAACTCGATGAACTCCTTTTTGATGATTTCCTTATCGTTCTCCCCGAATCCGAAATGGGTGCTCCCCATAAGGATGATGTTCTTCATGTTTTTGTGGGAGGAGAAGGAAGTGATGTTTCGTTTGGCGAGCAGTTCGTCTTTCGCGCTATGGAAGACGACGCTTGGCTTAACCTCAATCTCATTGAAGAAGGCTCTTTCCTTCCTCATGGCTTTATAGAGGGAGAACATATTCGGAAGCCAGGTTAGATAAGCGAATGGGTTCTTGGTGAGCTCCATGTCGGTCGCTCTCTTAAGCCTCTTAGATTCTTCCTCGATTTGGTCGTCACCATATATGGCATCTCCGTATCTCTTGAAAGCGATAGGTTTGATGTTTCCGTATAGCGGTGGATTTAGAAGGAACAAGGAAACCTCGCCAGGATGCCTCTTGGCAAATAAGAGAGCGAATAACCCACCCATTGAATGGGTGACGAAGACGACTCTCTGACCTTCGTTATGAAGGAATTCCGCAAGGGCGAGAACCTCGTCTTCCCATTCCTGGTATTTGGCGTCACGGAAGGCTTTATAGTCAGCGTCATGTCCCTTTAGCTCGAAGGTGTAATAGGAGTAACGCTTATCGACGACAGGGTAAAGAAAGGAGAAGTGACGGTATGTGCCCATGATGCCATGGACAAAGATGAGCGACACTTCGCTTTCAGGATTAATCCTTGTTTCCTTTATCATTGCTTTAATTATATCCTTTCCTTCTGTGATTAAATGCGAAAATGCTCGGAATTTTTAAAATCCGAACAGGTTTTGTAAGCGATTTTAAGATTTTAGATGGTCAAGTCGCCCTTCTTGATCCAGCCGATTTTTCTGAAAAGAAGATCAAGGCCGAAGACAAGAGCGATAGGGGCGATTACGCAGATACCTAGGACTTCGATAATAGCCAAGATATCGTAGTTCATGGCATCAAAGGTATCGATGAGGCCAACAAAGCCTGAGGTTCCCATGCCGGCTCCAACGGAGTCTGTGGCAAAACTGAACACATAGGCGAAAGGACCGAGAATAGCCGAAGTGATGATGGTTGGAAGCCAAATACGAGGATTCTTGATGATGTTCTTGAACTCAAGCATGCTAGTTCCGATGCCGATGGCAAGAACGCTTCCCCATTTGTTGTCACGAGCAGATTGAACGGCAAAGCCAACCATCTGAGTGCAGCAGCCAATTAAGGCAGCACCAGCTGCAACTGGAGAAAGGCCGATATTGATGGCCACGCAGATGGCGACAGAACTGATTGGAGCAGTCAAAGCCATGCCGACGAGGACTGAGATGACGACGCACATGAGAATAGGGAGGGCTGTGAATTGGCTTGGATCAAAGCAAATCTTGATGAGATCACCAAGAAGGACGGTAACCTGATGGACCCAATATGATGCTAAGAAACAGTAGGCGAGGGAGAATCCAAGGCCAACAAGAGGAATGAGGATGAGGTCGACCGGAGTCTTTCTTCTCATGATCAACTTGATGGCGAAATAAGCGATGATGGCAGAGCAATAGCAGGAGAGAGGGTCGCCGGTTCCGCTGTATTGAACCATTTTGTATTCGGTTAAACCCCAACCGAACCCAAGGTTTCCAACCGCGCCCGCAGCCATAATGGCAACGACGCTGACGCCTTGGCATCCAAGTGATAAGGCAACGCCTAGACCAATGCCTGCGCCCATGAGGAACTTGACTATGTCGGCGAATTTGGCGATGTCCTCGCAACCAGGGATTTTTGCAAAGAGGGCGATGATGGTTCCGATGATAAGGGTTCCGAAAAGTCCAAGGGCCATGCCGTTGGTGCTCTTCATGAGGAAGGTTTGGATCTTTTTCCAGACGCTTTCCTTTGGTGTATTTTCTTGATTTTGAATAACAGTTTCTTCCATGGGCATTAATGTACCCCTTATCTTTCTAATTAGAAAGAAAATATTTGATGAAACCGCTTTTTCTATTTTGCATTTAGGAACTCATATCATATAATTTCTTCCGCGCCCAAGTGGCGGAATGGTAGACGCAAACGACTCAAAATCGTTCGGGTAATTCCATGGGGGTTCGAATCCCCCCTCGGGCACCATTGAGATTAGGCATTTTGCAGAAGCAAAATGCTTTTTTTCCTTTATCCAATAAAAATGTTTTTTCCATAAAGAAGCTAAGCGAGGGATCAGACCTTTACCATGAGGTGCATATCGTTTGAAGGAGGGGTTATTCGCCCATATAATGGGGTCAACAGAAGAAATATAAGCGACCGCTCTTTTTTATGAACTTTGAAGAATTGGTAAACACTTACGCCATTCCTGCCTGCATTGTTTCGGTAGAGAAAAAAGGCGAGGACAAATACGGCGAGATCAGAATCATCGCCGCCAACCCTGGCTACATCAAAGACAACCACCTCCCAGAGGATGTCGTTTTCGGCGATCTTTATGACAAATATGCGCCAAATGACAAAAATTTTGAGTTTTTTGCCTTTAGCTGCGCGGTCAAAAAAGAGAACCTCCACGCCTATGTCCATCCTGATAGATGGGACATCTGGCTCGACTGCAATTGGATCCCTCTTTCGATGCATGATGGGGATATCTATTACATGGTCTATACCATGGAGATGTCGGACACCATGGATGCCAGGAAACTCACAAACCGTGAAGCCGATGTCACGAGCGACGTTCTCCAAACCTGCATCAAGCTCCATAAAGGAGACAATTTAGAAGAGACCATGCGTCAGGTCATCATCGATATCAAAGAGCTTTGCTCTCCTGAGTTCTGTCGCATCCTCGTAAGAGACAACAAAACCAAGAAGGTCATGATCCTCTCGGATACCGGCGAGGACGAAACCTTCGAGCAAAGCCTTTCTCTGACGATGAAGAAGAGTCTTTATGACGTCACCGAGACTTGGATCAAGGATATTTCGGGAAGCAATTGTCTCATTGCCAAGAACGTCGATGAGATGGAAATCGTCAAAGAGCGTGATCCGAATTGGTACAAATCGATCATCGAGTACAACGTAAGAAGTCTCATTCTTTTCCCAATCGAATACGGCAGGGAAGTCATCGGTTTCATCTGGGTCACCAATTTCGACGCTGAGAAAACAGCGAAGATCAAAGACACCCTTGAGCTCACTTCTTATTTCATCGCTTCCTTCATCTATAGCAACCAGCTTCTTGGCAGGCTTGAGGAGATGTCGACCACCGATATGCTCACAGGTCTTCTTAATAGAAGCGCAATGGACAGAAGAATCGAAGAACTCCTTTCTGGCAAGAATGAATCCCTCATGAGCCTTGGCATCTATTTCGCCGACGTCAATGGACTTAAAGCCACCAACGACGCCTCAGGCCATGAAGCAGGGGATAGGCTCCTCATCGCGGCAGGCGATCTCCTTAAAGAGACCTTCGATGGTTATGAGATCTACCGTGTCGGCGGAGATGAATTCATGGTCCTTTGCCCGAATATGGAGAAGAAGGACTTTGAAGAGAGACTCGAATACATTCGTAACATCCAGAAAAAGAGAGGAGACGTCATCCTTGCTGTCGGCGGCAAATACGCCACGAACATCTCCAAAGTCCTCGACGATATGAAGCAAGCGGACATTGAGATGTACGAGAACAAAAAGCAATACTACGGAAGCGATCATTCCAAAAAAGCCTGATACCTTTCTTTCCTTTCTTGCGCATCAGGAAGAGAAAAGGCCCTGACCACCAGTGAGGGCCTTTTTTTCGATAAAATGTCCAATTTTGAGCAAAAAACCAAAAGACCTTACACAGTAAGAACGAAAACATAGAACAAAAGAAATCGCAACTTTGTCATGCTTGAAAACGCAAAAACTTAGCATAATGGTCTCAACTTGACCATCAAGACGTATTTTGGTCTTTCATATGCCCTTTGTCGGTCCGTTTGGGGGAATATGAAAAACAAACAACGGACCGAGAAAGAAAAGAGCAACAATGAAAAAACTCAAGTTGTTTGGTGTCCTAGCGGCCAGTGCCCTCATGATGATCGGCGCTGCTGGCATGGCAGGATCCAACGCCGACGGGCTCGTTGAGCCATTCCTCGGCGAACATCATGGCAAGTTCTATTCCGAGTATGCTTCGAGAAACGACCTCATCAAGGCCGGTTCCGCAACCAACCTCGAAATCGCCAGGGAAGGCATGGTCCTTCTTAAGAACAAAGACGGCATGCTTCCTCTTTCGGGTGTGACGAATGTTTCCATCTTCGGAAAGAACAGCAACAGCAGCAAATGGCTCCGCGGTGGCGGTGGATCCGGTCAAGGCCGTATCAACGGCGAAACCGGTGTCGATATTGAGCAGTCGCTCAACAAAGTCGGCATGACCTGCAACCCAACCCTCAAGTCCTTCTATGAAGGAAGCTCATCCGGCAGTGGACGTGAAGGCACCACTCGTTATGACGGTGTCAACGACCTCGCTGTCGGTGAAACCCCAATCACCAGTTACACCGATGCCGTCAAATCGAGCTTTGCCGAATATGGCGATGCCGCATTTGTCGTCCTCGTCCGTTCCGGTTCCGAAGGTACTGACCTCGTTACCATGAACGCCCGCGACTCCAGAAAGTCCGGAGACCCAACCGATAGACATTCCCTCCAGCTCTCCAAAAATGAGCAGGATATGATCGCGATGGTCAAAGAGCATTTCGACAAGATCATCATCCTTATCAATAGCGGAAACATCTTCCAGTGCGATGAGCTCGAAGCCGATGACGATATCGGCGCCATCCTTTGGATGGGAACCCCAGGCGCAGTTGGTGCGCAAGCCATCGGTGAGATCGTCACCGGTGCCGTCAACCCAAGCGGACGCACCGTCGATACCTGGACCCGTGATTTCACCAAGGATCCTTCCTTCCAGAACTTTGCCGATAACTCTCAGACCTTCGTGGATGAGAATGGCGAGCTTTACCGCGATGCCGATGGCGAGCCAATCCCGAACCACACGATGATTAACGCCGACGGCACTCCAACGAGCACCTGCACAGAGGCCCGCTGGGTTGACGAAGAACACTATGTTCCAAACCGTGGTCTCAATGGCTGCTACTGCGCTGCCTACAACAACTACGAAGAAGGCATTTATGTCGACTACCGTTATCACGAGACCCGCTACGCCGATATCTTAGCCGCAGAAGGCCAGGCGAAAGCCGATGAATGGTATGACGGCGAAGAAGGCGTCATCTACCCATTCGGTTATGGTCTTAGCTACACCACCTTCAGCCAGGAAATCGTTAATGTTGATCCAGCCGAGAACACTGTTCTCACTGGTAAGAAGAAGATCATCACCATGGACGTCAAGGTCAAGAACACCGGTGACGTCGCTGGCAAGGAAGTCGTCCAGCTTTACTGGAAGGCCCCTTACTATGATGGCGGAATCGAAAAAGCCGACCACGTCTTATGTGCCTTTGGCAAAACCGAGATGCTTGAGCCAGGTGACGAAGAAACCATCACCCTTAGCTTCAATATCCAAGACTTCGCCGACTATGACTACACCGATGCCAACAACAATGGCTTCAAGGGCTATGAACTTGATGAAGGCGAATACGAAGTGTGCTTAATGAAGAACGCGCACGAGAAGATCGACTCCAAGAAGCTCACCGTCAAGAAAGGCGGCATCCAGTATGAGACCGACCGTTATACCGGTCACAAAGTCGAGAACCGCTTCTCCGAAGACGACTTCTTCTGCTCCCTCCCAATGAGTGACTCCGTTGGTTTCGACCACATGAGCCGTCATGACTTCGTTGAAACCTTCCCAACCCACCCAACCATTGAGGACCGTACTCTTCCTGCCAACAGCAGATCCGAGGAATTCCTCACTCACTCATTCGTAGTTGCCGACCTTGACGTTGAACATAACGGATACGTCTCCGAAGCGGCCTACAAGACCAAGCAAGACTTCATCGACAACGGCTGGCATCAAGAGGCTGAGGCCCTTGAATCCGGCGAACGTACCATGTTCTCCGAGATGGTCGGTGCCGATTACGACGACCCACGCTGGGAAGAATGGCTCAATGAGTTCACCTATGATGAGCTTCTTAGATTCGTCCGCCGTCACGATAACACTTCGTTAGACGCCATCGGCAAACCATCCACCAACGACTCCGATGGTCCAAACCAGTACGAGATCATCTGGTGGTGCGGTGAACCAACCGTTGCTGCTACCTACAACATCAAGCTCGCTCAGAAGCAGGGCGACATCGTTGGCGCTGAATCTTTCTTCGCCAATATGTATGGTTGGGCTGGCCCAGCCGTCAACCTCCACCGTTCTCCATTCGGTGGCCGTAACTTCGAGTACTACTCCGCTGACCCATTCTTAATGGGTAAGATGGCCTCTCAGGTCGTCAAAGGCGCCACCCTCAAAGGTGTTTACTGCTACTACAAGCACTTCGCCGTCAACGAACAAGAGAAGAACCGTGAAGGCACCATGTCCTTCGTCAGTGAGCAAGCTCTCCGTATGATCTATCTCAAACCATTCCAGATGTGCATCCAGGACGGCTACTCCCGTGGCATCATGTCCTCCTACAACCGTCTTGGTATGATGGAGACCGCTGCTTCCTATCCTCTTCTCGTTGAAGTCCTCCGTCATGAATGGGGCTTCAGAGGCGCTGTCCTTTCCGATATGACTCACCATGGCAACAGCTCCTTCGACGGAACCAAATACGAAAACATCAACAACCGTACCCTCTCTGGCTGCAACGTCCAGCTCGATTCCGCTGACTACGGCCCAGATATGAACTGCAAGTGGGATGCCACTGCCTTCGATGGCAAAGGCGCCCCAACCTTCACCTATGAGGGGCAGACCTACGAATCCTACTCCTGGTGGTATGCCGTCCGTCAGAGTGCTAAAGGCCTCATCTATGCCCACGCTGCCTGCGCTAAAGCCCAGAACAACGTCTTCGGCATCCAGGATCAGGAAGCCATCACCACTGAAGACAGCCTCAAAGTCACCCTTAACAAGGATGTCGGCGAAATCAAATTCGAAGTCGCTGACAAGTACGCTGTCGGTCAGCAATACGATGGTAAGAACATCACTGACGTCGAACTCGCTATCGATGACGTTCAGGTCGACCAGAAGCTTCAGGCTGGTCTCAAATTCGAAGATGGCAAGATCACCGGTACCCCAACCGTCGCCGGTGCCAAAGACATCATCATTTGGGCCAAGCTCACCCTTGAAGGTGCTACCGAGACCACTGACATCGCGACCGTCTTCACCCTTGAAGTAGTCGATCCAGCCTACGACATGGCAGAGACTGGCGAAGATGCATCTCCAGCCGCTGGACTTCCAATGGCTGCCATCATCGGCATCTCCGTTGGCGGTGGCGTTCTCGTCCTCGCTGGTGCATTCTGCATCGTCTGGTTCGTTGTCCTCAAGAAAGGCAAGAAGCCAGAAGCCAAAGCCGCTGAATAAGCTTTGCTAAGAACTGCCAGACCAAAAACCTGGCAGTTTTCTTTTGCCCAAAGTTCCTGGCATTTCCATAAAACAAAAAGGATTTGCATGGGTTTTTCAAATAATAGAAGTAGGGGAGAAGGCATAAAAAAGAGAGGACGTTTTGCCATCCTCTCTCTGCTGCTAATTCTTACTTGTTGCGTCTTCTGTCGCCGTACTTCTTGAACTTGACTTTGTACATCTCTTTGTCGGCGTTGTTGACGATGTCGCTTAAGCTGTGACCGTCTTCGCTGAAGGCCACGCCGATGGAGACATGGATGTCTTTCTCAAGAAGGGTCTTCTCAACGGTGGAGGCGTATTCATAGGCTTCCTCGTCCGTGTGGATTGGGAAGTAAGCGACGAACTCATCGCCACCGAACCTACAGCAGTCTCCGTTATCCGGGAGAGACTGGTCAACGGTCTTGGCAATGGACTTAAGGATCAAGTCGCCTTTGTTATGGCCATAGGTATCGTTGATGTTTTTGAAGTTATCGGCGTCGATGAAGAAGACGGCGCACCTCTTCTTCTTTTTGACGATTCTGTCATAGGCAGGGACCATCTCTTCGTCGAAGAAGATACGGTTGTGGACGCCGGTTAACTGGTCGTTGTTATAGAGCTCACTCAATGTCTTGGAGAGTTCTGAGTACTTAAGTGTCTTATAGAGGGATTCGCCTTGGAAGATGAGGCGGGCTCTCGCATCGACAAAGTCTGGGATGACGATGTTGTCCGCACTTTCTCTGACGATGATATAGCCAACGACTTCCTTGCCGAAGTGGAGGGAACTGACGAAAGCGACTTTGTCCTTCATGGTTCTGACCATGCGTTTCCTGACTTCTCTGATGGAATCGGTCTGGATTTGGACGCCATTCTCGAAATAGAGGGCGATGCATTCGCGCTCAACAGGAACTCTCTTCGTGGAGAAAGTGGTGGTTCCTGGCTGGAACAAACCTTTGTCAACCGAGATAAGGCAGGATTCAACCTGTTTGAAGTATGGGTATTCGGCTAAGGCCTTGAAATAGCCTTCGAAGTTATTGAGAAGGGAAAGGTCCGCCATCATGGTGGTCATGCGGTTACGCTTATGGTCGTTCTTGAAATCGGTCAAGACGCTATTCATCGCGTACTTGCGGTAATCAAGGACTTTCTCGCTCTCGCATCCGCAGGATTCGCGGTAAATCATCTTTCCATCTATATAGGTGAATTCAGGAACTTCTTTTCCGTCGACCAAATCGCAGATGACATCGATCATCTTCTTGCCTGCTTCGAAACGGTCGATGCCGACAGTGGTGATCTGAGGGGTGTAACGCTCAGCCTGGCCATAGTTATCGAAACCGGTGATGATGAAATCCTTAGGACTGCTGTATCCGCGTTTTCTCGCCGCTTCGAGAGCGCCGATGGCGATACGGTCGTTAGCGCATACGATGGCTCCTGGGAGATGTCCCGAAGTTTCGAATATGAGTTTTTCCATATTCTTGAAACCGGAATCGTATTCGAAGTTACCAACGTAGATTGGGTTATCCATTTGGCTGAGTCCGAAGCGGACCAAAGAATCCGCATAGGCGCGGGCTCTGGCATTGGCCTCAAAGTTGGAAGAAGGTCCACCGAAGAAGGCGAAGCTTCTGACGTTATGCTTGTGGTAGAGGTGGTCCATCATCTCTTCGATGGACTTCTTGTTGTTCTGTCCAAAGGTATGGATGCCAGGGAACTTGCTATCGAGAGCAAGGACTGGAATATTGGATTTGCGGATAAGAGGGAAAATGCGGGCGTCGATCTCGTTCATCGGCATGTCAGAGACATCCAAAATGATCGCGTCGAAGTAGCTCGCGTCAACTAAGTTGTAGACCGAATACTCGCCTTGGTTGTAAGCGTCTTCACGGACAGCTTCGCCAAAAGAGCAGAACTGGGTGACGAATAAATCGATGCCGCGTTCCTTAGCTCTCGCGAACATGCCCTTTAAAGAGGACATTAAAGCAAATCGCGTCCAGCCCTCAGTCAAGAGGGCGATATTAATTGTTTCCACGTCCATAGTATAACAAGTTTGTCTCGTGTAGGTCTAGTTAATCGCTTTATTTTATGAATAAAGTGTTTGAAAACGGCTTTGACTATTATATAGGTCTTTGTTTGTAAAAAAAGCGTTTTCTACCTTGTTATCAGTGGAAAACGGCTTTGAGTGAATCTAAATCGGTGTAGAGGATTGGCTCGATGCCAAGGGCAGAAACAGGGGCCAAATTCTTTGGATTATCGTCGATCATATAAATATGGTCAAACTTCTCAGAGTAGGAGTTGATGGCGAGTTTATAGAACTCTGGATCAGGTTTCATCATATGGTAGGCGCCTGAGACGAAAATCTTGTCGAAGCGGTCCTTAAAACCAAACCTGTCGATGATCTCGCCCATGAATGGGAATCCGGCGTTGCTGAGCAAGACGAGTTTGTCATCGCCTCTCCTAAGGGAAGTGATGTAGTCGAAGACATCCTGTCTCAAATGGATTCTTCTATACCAGTCATCCTTGAGCTCTTTCGGGTCATAGCCAAGGTCTTTGCCAATGCTCTCGAAAACTTCATCTAAGGAAACGTCTCCGAGGTCGCAGTCATTGAAGTATTTTTCCTTCAGGGTCATTGCGATCTTTGGGTCGTCGAAGTGTTCGTTGAACCAATCGACGGCAATCTCGTTCATGATGACTCCGAAGCAATCAGAAAGGATAAGGTTTGCCATAACGGCACAATTATATTGAAGTCGCTACCTAGAAGAAAGGAATATGATGGGTTTTCTTTCGAGCAGGGGAGAATATGCCATTTTTGCAGGGGATTTTTGGTTAAATCCATTTCAATCCCAAACTTTTGACAAAAGTTAAGATGAAATGGGCAGAAAACACAAAAAACACGACAAAACTCGTTTCTTTTATTCGCTAATAAATCGATATATCGATAATTCTAATTTCGTTGTTCTATCAATATTTTTGTAGCGATATAATTAAGTGCATTTCTTTTAGGTACTAAAAGGCAATGTTGATTATTTGGAGGCGCCCTTTAGGCGATACGCAAACATGAAAATCCGTCTTGAAGTCATTAAAGACGTCCGAGAGATTTGTCAGCAGCACAAAGACGAACCCTCTCCGTTGATTGTCATTCTGGAAGAAGTCCAGAAGAAGTATGGCTACGTTCCTGTTGAGTTACAGGAAGTCATCTCTGAAGAAACCGGAGTCCCAGCCGCCGAGATCTACGGCGTTGTGACCTTCTACTCTTTCTTCTCACTCACCCCGAAAGGAAAATACGTTATCCACGTCTGCTTAGGCACAGCTTGCTACGTCAAGAATGCCCAGAATGTCTTGGATAAGATTTGCACCATTCTTGGAATCAAACCTGGCGAAACAACCGAAGATGGCCTCTTCACCATCGAGGCTGTCCGTTGCATGGGCGCTTGTGCTTTAGCACCAGCTGTCTCCATCAATGGCAGGGTCTTCCCACGTGTCCAAGCGACCGAAGTGGACAAGATTCTCAACGAATACCGTAGCAAGGAGGGCAAATAACAATGGAAAAGATCCTCAACCCAGAAGCTTTAGATCAAAAAATCGCTGAATGTACAGAGAAGCTTAATGACAAGCTCGCTGGCAAAGGTGGCAAGCGTGCCATCCTCGTCTGCGGCGGCACCGGCTGCTTAGCCAATGACTCTCAGCCAATCTTCGACAAGATCGCCGAAGAACTCAAAGCCCGCAATTTGGAAGATAAGGTCTCCGTTACCCGCGTTGGCTGCTTTGGTATGTGCTCCCAAGGCCCATTCGTCAAAATCCTTCCAGAAGACACCCTTTACTGCAAAGTCAAACCAAGCGATGTCGAGAGAATCATGACTGAAGGCATCGAAGGCGGAAAGATCATCGAAGATCTTCTCTACGTCGATCCAGTCAGCGGTCAGAAAATCGTTCACCAGTCCGACATCCCATTCTACAAAAAGCAACAGAAAGTCGCCCTTCACGGCGTTTCCACCATCGACCCACTCGTCATCGACGAGGCTCTTGGCTGCGATGGTTTCAAAGCTCTTCGCAAAGTCCTTACTTCCATGAAACCTCAGGAAGTCATCGACGAAGTCCTCAAGTCCGGTCTCCGTGGCCGTGGCGGTGGAGGATTCCCAACCGGCCGCAAATGGCAGTTTGCCGCCAACGTCAACGCTCCTCAGAAATACATTGTTTGCAACGGTGACGAAGGCGACCCAGGTGCCTTCATGGATGAGTCCATGCTCGAAGGCAACCCATATGCCGTCGTCGAAGGCATGGAAATCGCCGGTTACGCCTTTGGCGCTACCGAAGGTTACTTCTATGTCCGTGCCGAATACCCAGTCGCCGTCGCCCGCTTAAAGAACGCCATCGCTGAGATGCGCAAAGCCGGCCTCATCGGCAAGAACATCCTCGGAACCGGATGGAACTTCGATGTCCATCTCCGTGAGGGTGCTGGCGCGTTCGTCTGCGGCGAAGAAACCGCTCTTCTTAACTCCATCGAGGGAAAACGTGGTATGCCACGTCCTCGTCCACCGTATCCGGCCATCAAAGGTCTCTGGGGATGCCCAACCTGCGTCAACAACGTTGAGACCCTTGCCCAGATCGGTTACATCATCCGCGTTGGTGGCGAAAACTTCGCCAAAGTCGGAACCGAAGGCTCCAAAGGAACCAAGGTTTTCGCTCTCGGCGGCAAAGTCAACAACGTCGGTCTCGTCGAAGTCCCAATGGGAACCACCCTCCGTACCCTTATCTATGATATTGGTGGTGGCATCCCAGGCGGCAAGAAGTTCAAAGCCATCCAGACCGGCGGTCCTTCCGGTGGCTGCTTGACCGAGAAAGATCTCGACACCCCAATCGATTACGATACCTTAGTCGCCCGTGGCTCCATGATGGGCTCCGGCGGCGCCATCGTCATGGACGAAGACAACTGTATGGTCGACGTCGCTAAGTTCTATATGGACTTCATCTGCGACGAGTCCTGCGGTAAGTGCTCCCCATGCCGTATCGGTACCAAACGCATCTATGAGCTCCTCACCGAGATCGTCGAAGGCCGCGGCACCCTCGAGACCCTTGAAGAACTCAAGGATCTTGCCAAGATCACCAAGAACAACTCCCTTTGCGCCCTTGGTCAGACCGCTGCCAACCCAATCAGCAGCACCATGGCTAACTTCTATGATGAGTATCTTGCTCACATCCAAGACAAAAAGTGCCCAGCCCATGTCTGTAAATCGCTCTCTCGTTACTACATCGATCCAGAGAAGTGCAAGAAGTGCTCTGCTTGCGCCCGTGCTTGCCCTGTCAACTGCATCAAAGGCGTTCCAGGGAAAGAACCATACGTCATCGACCAGAGCAAGTGCATCAAGTGTGGAACCTGTATGGGAACTTGCAAATTCGGTTCCATCATCCACGAATAAAAGGAGGAATGACCAACAATGGAAACAATCAATATCAATATTGAAGGCCGTATCTATGCTGTCGATAAGAGCATGACAGTCCTCGAAGCCGCTCGTTCAGTCGGTTACAACATCCCAACTCTTTGCTACTGGAAAGGCGGCCACAATTCTCTTGCCTCCTGCCGTGTTTGCTTAGTTGAGATCGCTACCGCCCGCGGTGGCAAACTCTTCGCCTCTTGCGTCTATCCAGTCGCCGATGTCCCAGCCGAGAAAGGCTTCGTTATCAAAATCTCATCCCCAATGGCAGTTGAAGCTCGCCGCGCCAGCGTCGAACTTCTTCTTTCCAACCATAACCAGGATTGCCAAGCCTGCGTCAAGAATGGTCACTGCGAACTCTATGAGGTCGCTTCCATCGTCGGAGCTCGCCCAGGTGCCTTCAAAGGCTCCAAGACCGAGGTCCACAAAGACGAAATCGCTCCTGGCATCATCCGTGACTCCTCCAAGTGCATCCTTTGCGGACGCTGCATCGAGCGCTGCAAAGAGGCCCAGGGCATCGGTATCCTTGGCTTCGAGAAGAGAGGCTTCCACACCTTCGTCTCCCCAATCGCCGATCGTTCCTTCGCCCACGTCCCATGCATCCAGTGCGGCCAGTGCGTCAACGTCTGTCCAACCGGTGCCTTAAGCGAGAAGCGCGAGATCACCTGCATCGACAAGGCCAAAGCGGAAGGCAAGTTCGTCGTCGTCCAGACCGCTCCAGCCGTCCGTGCCGCCCTTGCTGAGGAATTCGGCTACAAGATCGGTGAGCTCAATGCCACCGGTAAGATGGTCGCCGCCCTCCACAGACTCGGATTCGACCGTGTCTTCGATACCAACTTCGCTGCTGACCTTACCATCATGGAAGAGTCCCAGGAGCTCGTTAACCGTATCTCCAAAGGCGGTGTCCTCCCACAGATCACTTCCTGCTCCCCAGGTTGGATCAACTACCTCGAGTACTACTACCCACAGTGCATTCCAAACGTCTCGACCTGCAAGTCCCCACACGAAATGGAAGGCGCTATCATCAAGAGCTACTTCGCCAAAGCCCATAACCTTGACCCAAAGAACATCTATGTCGTCTCCGTTATGCCATGCACCGCGAAGAAGTATGAAGCCAAGCGTCCTCAGAACGCCGCTGTCGAAGGCTTACCGGATGTCGATGCCGTCATCACCACCCGTGAGCTCGCCGCGATGATCAAACGCGCTGGCATCATGTTCAGAGATCTTCCAGAAGAAGAGTTCGATCAGGACCTTCTTGGACAGTACACCGGCGCTGCCCCAATCTTCGGCGTCACCGGCGGTGTTATGGAAGCCGCTCTCCGTACTGCTTATCACACATTGACCGGAAAAGAATTCGGCCCAATCGACTTCAAAGCCTGCAGAGGCCTTGATGCCGTCAAAGAAGCCGAAGTCGAGATCAACGGCCTCAAAGTCAAAGTCGCCATCGCCTCTGGCATGAAGAACGCCAAAGTCCTTCTCGACCAGATCAAAGAAGGCAAGTCCCCATATCACTTCATCGAGATCATGGGCTGCCCAGGCGGTTGCATCAACGGCGGTGGTCAGCCATTCGTCAAGCCAAACCTCAAACCAGAGGAAGGACTTGATATCCTTGACACCTACCGTCAGAAGAGAGCCGACATCCTCTACAGCATCGATGAGAAGTGCGCCATCCGTCAGTCCCACAACAACCCTGACATCATCAAGGTCTACAAGGACTTCCTTGGCGAACCATGCAGCGAGCTTTCCGAAGAACTTCTCCACACCACCTACGTGGCCAACCGTGAGAAGTATCCAGAAATCAAGAAATAAGCTTTCTCAAAAAAACAAAAAGGAGCGGGATTTGCCGCTCCTTTTCTTTTGCTAAAGCGCAATCAGGAGGTGTTTCTCTTTCCTTATCGCTCCCTCTTTCGATAGCCGTGAGATTAGTCTAGAAAGGGTTTCTCTTTCAGCACCTAATTCACTCGCTAGTGAGGTGATTGATTGGTAGGGGAGAGAACCATTGTTTTCGTGGAGCAAGAACATGAGTCTTTCCTCAAGGACCTGGAATGAGAGAAGCCTCACCCTAGCGTTGAGGTCTTTGACTTTGTTTGAGGCGGTGGAGAGGAAGAACTCAAGGAACTTCGGATTATTCGCAAGGAGCTTCATCAGGTTGTTCTTGTGGATGAGATAGAGGGTTGTCTTCTTTTTCGCGACGACGTTGCCTTTGTAGCGTTTGTCATCCGCATAGAGAAGGTTGTTTCCGAACATCGAACCTGGACCGATGAGACTATAGACGATTTCTTTGCCTCCGTAGGAATAGGAGGAGATGACGAGCTGCCCTTCATCCACAAGGCCGACTTCAGAGCATTCCTCACCCTGCTTGAAAAGGATGCTTTCCTTAGGAAGCTCTCTTTTTCTCCAGAGGGATATCTCATCTTTTGAGAGAATGTTAAAAATCGTACTAAACTGTGACATATATCACATTAATCATACATATACGCATATATAATTGCCACTGGAGGAAATCCGAAATGAAAAAACAATTATTACCACTCATAATCGCCACAGGGCTTCTTGCCTCCTGCGGCACCACCCCAGTCGAGTCTTCCAAGGAAGCTTCTTCGGCTGCCGCTACATCCGAATCCGTCACCTGGGTCAGCCCAACCGGTTCACCAACCCTTGCCTTCTATGACCAGGGCGACAACGACAAGTGGCTTTCTACCGCCACCCCAGAGAACGTCATCCCAGGCGCTTTCGCCAGCGCTTCCTATGACGCCATCGTCTTCGACGGTGTTTCTGGTCTCACCATGATTAAGAACATGAATAGGGCCTACAAGTTAGCCAAATGGATCAACGAAGGCTCCTTCTATGTTGTTTCCACAAAGCATGCTGCAGGGGAAGAGGTTGCCGCTAATTCCAAGCCAACCGTCAACGCCTTCGTCAGCACCGGCAACGCTTCCAAAGCCTTCCGTGACCTTGCGAAGAACAAATGGAACTGGGGCACCTATGGCGATGGTTCCGAACCAGATGCCGCCATCACCTATGAAAGCGGCGTCTCTGATGTCAGAACCCACCTTCTTGGCTCTGATCCAGACGCTTTCGACTACTATGTCGTCGCCGAACCAGTCTTAACCGCTGTCCAGAATCAGTACAAGCAGCAGAACAAGACCCTCAATGTTATTTATAACATCCAGACGGAATTCGCTGCCGCCCATGACGGTGCCAAGGTCCCAGCCGCCGCTATCTTTGTCAGCAATGCTGCCTATGAGACCAAGAAAGCCGAAATCGACACTTGGTTAAGCGAAACCCAGACCAGAATCGATAACGTCAAGAGCAACGCCTCCGTCGCTGTCTCTGCCGTCAAAGCCTACGAGGACAAAGGAGGAGACTCCCAAGCCCGCTTCGGCGTCCCATCGACCATGATCAACCTTCAGCAAGTCGTCGGTGAGAATAAGCTTGCTTATCTTGCCTCTAGTGACGTGACTGATAACGCTGCCGTCGCCAATGGTTTCAACAGCGCTCTCGGTGCTGCTCTTACCTTTGACGCATCCTGCTTCTTAAGCTAACCTTTAAATCATGAAGAAAACCCGCCTATCCATAACATATCTTTGGATTGCCCTGGGCGTGGTTTTCCTTCTTGGGGTTTGGGCTATCGTAGCCCTTATCCTCAAAAGTCAGGGCAATATGGTTATCCTTTACCCTCACGAGTCTTTTGTGAGGGTTTTTGAATTGCTTGGCACAGGAAAGACTTGGTCCGCGATTGGATGGACGATGCTTAGGTTCCTTATAGGCTTCGTCATCTCCTTTATCTTAGGAAGCCTTTTAGGAAGTCTTGCTGGACTCCATCATTGGTTTAAACACTTCATGAAACCGACCTTAGGCGTCATGAAGACGATTCCTACCGCAGCGGTGGTCATTCTTATCGTCGCGACCATTTATGGTCCAAAGCACGCTCACCTAATCACCTACGTGCCTTGCCTTCTTATCTTCATCGTCGCCTTCCCTCTTATCTTTGAGGCTTTCAGAGCCGCTTTAGAGAACGAAAGCCCATCCGTCCTTGCCTCCCTTGATCTTGATGGGGGAAGACGCTCATGGATGGCTTTGACGAAGGTCCTTTGGCCTGATGCCCTTGCCTATGCTCAGTTATCAATCGCTCAAAGCTTAGGCCTTAGCATGAAGGTCTGCATCATGAGCGAGGTCCTTAGCGCTACCTCCGCCTCAAAACCTTCCGTAGGCGGTCTCATCTCTAATGCCAACTCTTCCGGAGCGGTGGAAGACATACTCCCTCTTGCTCTCATCGCTTTGTTACTCATGCTCATCATCGATATCCCTTTCTTCATAATCAGAAGCAGAAAAACCAAATAGAAAGGGAATTTGCACGGGAAATCGTCTATAATCAGTCCCGATGAAAGAGAATAGAGAATTACCATTCCAATTCCGGACTTGGGGTTTTGAGATATACGACATCATAAACATCATCCTCTCCGTTTTTGTCATAGTCAGACTGGCGATGGAGAATGGCCCTGTTCACCTATATGTCTTTAGAGGAATCGAGATACTCGCTTCGATTGGCCTCATCGTCTTCATCATGCTCATCTGGAAGAACCACGAAGAGGTGAGGGAAAGAAGATTCTTCTCTTTGGCCTTCCTTATTGCCTGGGTTGGCGTTCTTATTCAAGCTATCTGTGCGATTCTAATCGTTCCCCAGGAACTCTTTGAGAACCCTCTCTTCAATGAAATCTTCTTCGAAGTAGCGGGCTTAATCGCTCTAGAGATAATCCCTGGCGCCTTATATTTCGCTGCGATATCCGCAAAGAAGCCGATATTATGGGGTCAGGTAACCCTAATTGGAATCATCTTCATCGCCATTGTCTCAATCCTTTGCGATTCCATTTTCTTCATCTACAAGGATCTTAATGCTTTGACCTTAGATGACTTCATTGAGCTCCTCTGCTTCTCGATGCCTCTCTTCTTATCCTCCTTTGGCCTTATAGAGCTGAGGCGGTGGAAGAAGGCCATGCCTAAAGTCCTTCCGGCAGAAGAAAAGTAAGCGTTTGATTAACGCTTTTTCTTTTTATCGATATAATGGATTCATAAGGAGCCACATATTATGGAATTAAAAGGATCAAAGACCGAAAAATGTTTAATGGAAGCTTTTGCTGGTGAGTCCCAAGCCCGCAACAAATACACCTATTTCGCTTCCAAAGCCAAGAAGGAAGG
>JAFXWH010000030.1:0-4258 GCA_017542885.1 Bacilli bacterium
CAGACCAAAAAGAAGATCATCCCTTACGATGACGATACGACCGAGACCATCCGCGCCATGCAGGAATGCGGTCAGCTTCTTATCCCAAGGGAGAATTATGGCTCAGTCGATGACATCAACCGTTATCGTGACCAAGACATTATTGTCTTGATGCTTGGCTATCATCCGAAAATATACCACAAGATCGCCCTCTTGGCCGCTGGCCAGACCGAAGGTGGTAGACCTATCCACTTAAAAGACAGCGACCTCTTCATCAGTGCCGTCCCAGCTGACGACAACGAGGAACTTGAGGCGACCGACGCTCTCGATGAGCTCTATCGTTCCGGCTGCCAGGTCTATAACATCACCAAGAAGGAATTCCGCAAGATGCACGCTTCCGAGGAAGACCTTAAGATGATGATCTCTCTTTTCCGCCCTCAGTACTACGTACCAGTCAAAGGCTTCTTCAAAGATCTTCTCAACAACGCCAAGGTCGCGATGAACACCGGAACCGGCTTAACCCATAGAAACATCTTCCTTCTTGAGAATGGCATCTCTCTCCTCTTTGATGAGACCGGTGGCCACATTCTCCAAGAGAATATCCCCCATGGCGACATCATGATCGATGGCATCGGCGTCGGCGACGTCAGCCGCGCTGTCATCGAAGACCGTGAGAAACTCTCTCAGGGCGTCGTCGTCATCTCCGTCACCGTCTCCAAAGAAACGAGACGTGTGGTGGCAGGGCCTGACGTTCAGGCCAGAGGCATCGTCTTCGCCCGCGATGGCGAAGTCCTTCTCCGCGATGTCACGAAGGTCTTCATGGCCACTTTGGAAGAAGGCGTCGCAAACGGCGACTCTTTCGATGAGATTCGTGAGCTTGCCCATGAGCGTTGCGCCAGAACAATCAGGAGAATGTCCGGCAAAGAGCCTCTCCTCATCCCAGTAATCGTCGAAATCTAATCCCTTCATGAAAGAAAAACCAAGCTTCACCAAAAAGAACATTGTCCAAGCCATCGGCGTGATGGTTTTCCTGCTTAGCCTCGTCTTCTTTTTGGCGCCATTCACCCATCTATTCCCAATAACCTTTGGTTTGGTGTACCTCTTTGGCTACGCCTTCTATTATTTCTCGCTCGTAATATTCGCAACCATCGGCATGACCCTTGCCATCAAAGGCAAGCTAGGTGAAGTCCTAGGGTGGGTTTTCTATGTCGGAGCGTTCGTCTTCTGGGTCGGTTTTGGCTACCTTATGGGATATATCGCCTCAACCACGGGTGTCTTGGATGACCTCAACCCCGTTTTCGAAGAAGTTTGGAACAACGGCATAAACGGTGAAGGCTTGCTCCTTATCATCAACGCCAAATATAGCAGTGGCATTGTCTTTGGAAGCCTTGCGAACATCTTCAAAGGCGACCTTGCCTTCATGCCTCTTCTTATCGGCATCATCCTCCTTGTCGGAGGCGCGGTCCTCATGTTCTGGAGACCTTTATCCACTTTAGTAAGATTCATCTCAAGGAAGATCGGACAGGCTATCGCCAAGAAGAGAAGCCAGAAAGAAATCGAGAGGCAAAGGGAAGAAGCCCTTGCCCGCTTCGAAGAAGAGAAAGCCAAGCGCCCTCTCGACCCATCGATGCAATATATCCCTGGCGGAAACTCCGATTCATCGGGCCTTTCCTTGGGCGCTCCGCAGCTTACTTTCAAGGAACAGCCAGCCGAGCCAGAGGTTAAGAAAGAACCAGAGCCACGCGCACCTCTCCCATCGAGATCCGCGGATTATCATAGCCGCCCAACAAGCCCTTACGCCGCTCCACAAGAGGTTGAGACACCTCACGAAAGACCAAGCTCATTCTCGCCTAACAACATGATGAGAAGCGGACTTAGAGCCGCCGTTTTCTCCTTTGATGACGGAACCCCGAAAGCTCAGAGCATCAAACCGGCCGCTATCATGCCAGAACCGGAAAAAGAGCCTGCAAAACCCGCTCCTTTTGTCGCTCCTAATGTCATTCAAGAACCAATTAAAGAAGAGGAAATCGCTCCATCCTTCGAAGAACAAGTCATCCCTGAGCCAGCCCCTGTATATGAGGAGCCAGTGGAAGAGCCAAAAGAAGAAGAGGTTCCTGTTTTCGAAGCGCCTAACCTCAATCCAGAGGAGAACGAATCCTATGAGGCTGAGCCAGTTGAAGAACCTGTCCCTGCCTATGAGCCAGAGCCAACTCCGGTTTTCGAGGCCGAACCAGTCTACGAAGAACCAATACCAGCGCCTGCGCCTGTCGTTAAACCTGCGCCGGTCAAAGAACCAGAACCTGAACCAGAGCCTGCTCCAGCGCCAGAGCCAGAAGAACAACTTAGCCCTGTTGAGAGAAAGCTCCGTGAGCTCCATGCTGAGAAAGCAACCCCTCTCCCAGATTACGTTTTCCCGAGTCTCGATCTCCTCAAAACCTATTCTAACGATCAAAATGCCGAGCAAATCGCTGCTGATTGCCAGCAAACCGTCAATATCATCAATCAGACTTTCGCCAACCTTGGCGTAGGCGCGCAGGCTGTCGGATACACAGTTGGCCCAAGCGTAACTCGTTACGACATCCAGCCAGACACAGGCGTCTCCGTCTCGACGATCGGCTGTTACATGAGAGACATCTCCATGAAACTCAACGGTGTCGCCGTCCGTTTCGAAGAAGTCGTCAGAGGCAAGATCACCTCTGGTTTGGAAATCGCCAACCTTAAGACCACAATCGTCTCTCTGAGAGAGATGATTGAAGCGATGCCGACCGATCCATCATGCAATATGTTCATCCCATTTGGTAAGAACATCTCTGGCGAATGCATCTGCTCTGACTTAAGCAAATTCCCTCACCTCTTGGTGGCAGGTACCACAGGTTCAGGTAAATCCATCTTCATGCACGGCCTTATCATGTCGCTTGTCATGAGGAACAGACCTGAGGATTGCAAGATTGTCCTCGTCGATCCTAAGCGTGTTGAGATGTCCAAATATAAAGATCTTCCGCATCTTCTTTGCCCAATCATCAAAGAACCTAGCGAAGCTAAGGTCTGCATGGACAAGCTCATTGAGGAGATGGAACGCCGCTACAGATTATTTGAGACCGCTGAGGTCCGTGACATTCGTGCCTTCAACTCCTCATACGCCCCAAAGAACGGCTTAAAGAAGCTCCCATTCATCTCCGTATTCATCGATGAGTACGCTGACCTTTCAGATACCTGCAAGAACATCGGCGAAGCCGTTGTCCGTTTGGCTCAGAAAGCCCGTGCCGCCGGCATTCATCTTGTTATCGCAACCCAACGTCCAAGCGTCCAGGTCATCACCGGCGTCATCAAAGCCAACATCCCAGTCCGTGTCGCTCTTTCTATGTCTAGCGCCATCGACTCCCAGACCATCATTGGTCAGGGCGGTGCCGAAGACCTTGTTGGACATGGCGACATGCTTATCGATTGCTCGCTTATCGCGAGAAACGGCCTTACCCGTGCGCAAGGTTGCCTTGTCGACGATAGCGAAATCGAGAAAGTCGTCGACTTCATCAACAGCCAAGGCTTAGGAACGATGTATGACGAAAACTTTCTTGACCTCGTTGACCATGAGGCGGAAGCCAAAGCCGCGGAAGCCGCAATGCCAACCCTCTCGAGAGCCGAGATCAAAGCCCAATCCGATGAGGAATTCTATGAGATGGTCAAAGAGCAGGTCATGGCCACCGAATACACCTCAATTTCCAAAATTCAGCGACAATTCGGCGTCGGATTCCCTCGTGCAGGCAAATTATTCGCTCAGTTACAAAACGATGGAATCGTCGCTCTCGCACCAGATAGCCCAAGCTCTTCCAAGGGCTGTAGGGTCCTTGTCCATGCCCCGAACGAGCTTGACGACATCAAATTAGGATCAGACAACGGATGAGAATCGGAACGGACATGGTTGAGATAGCCCGAATCAAAGATCCGGACCGTCTTGCAAACAAAATACTATCTCCAAAGGAGAAGGAATATTATGAGGCCCGCTCGAACAAAACGGAGGCCATCGCCGGTTTCTTCGCGGCCAAAGAGGCTTTCATGAAAGCGACAGGCAAAGGCCTTGCTTTAGCCCCGATGAACGAAGTGGAAGTCCTTCACGAAGAGGAAGGCGCCCCATATATCCTTTTCAGAAACAAAACCTACAGCGTCTCCATCAGCGATGATGGGGGTTTCGCTATTGCGACCGCCTTATACGAATGAAAGAGCTATTCATCACCGCAAAACTTGTTGAGGAAGACGTCATACGCCTATCCCCAGCCATCGA
>JAFXWH010000031.1:0-8462 GCA_017542885.1 Bacilli bacterium
ATCAAAACAGTTATTGAGAGTCTTTCCAAAGAAGTCAGCGAAGGTTTGATAAAAGAAAAGAAGAAATGTAAAAGAATCGTCGTAAATGTAAAGGACTCAAATTTTAAGGTAAGTTCTAAATCTCTAAACCTTGATGAGCCGGTTTACGATGCTGATGACATTATCAGGCTGGCAAAAAAGCTCTTTGCTGATTATTACTCGGGAAAAGTAATTCGCCTTGTTGGCGTCACGGCAGGCAATCTCGTGCCTTTTAAAGAAAGGAATGCACAATTGTCTTTGTTTGATGAAGAGGAATATGAGGAAGATGAAACGCAGCTTCTCATCGATTCCTTGAATAGAAAAGCTAACAAGAAGGTAGTTATGGTTGCTAGTGAGGCATTGAAGAACAATGGAAATTAGGGATGCTGTCTCGTTGTTTTTGCAACATTTACAGGTAGAAAAAGGCGTTTCAAAAGCGACGATCGAGAATTACAAAGAAGACCTGAAGTTGTTTTTTGATTATTTCAAAGACACTAACAATACCGATGATTTGATGATTCAACAGATTGCTGAGTTTATCCAAATACAAAGCGAAGATAATAAGGCTGCATCGACGATTTTGAGGCGTTACAGCTGTTTGAAAAATTTCTTTACATTTTTGGTTGGAGAAGGTGTGATCGACACCGATATCCCTGAGTTTGAGAAACCTAAGAAAGATAAGAAACTCCCTTTGGTAGTCTCTAATGAGGATGTTGAGGCGCTGTTAGAGGCCCCAGATATGACCAAAGAAAGCGGCCAAAGGGATAGAGCGATGCTGGAAGTCATGTATGCGACCGGGCTTCGTGTTAGCGAACTGATCAGCCTTCAGTTCAAGAACGTAGATTTCCCAAGCCAAGTCATTACCGTCTACGGTAAAGGGAACAAGCAAAGAAGTGTCCCAGTTTCATCGTTTGCATTGGATTATCTATCTAAATACATCAATGGCGTTAGAAAAAGGAATCCTGGCCATGCATCGAATTATTTATTCCTTAATAAACAAGGACATCCGGTCTCTAGAGTGTATTTCTTTAAACAAGTTAAGAATTATGCGGCCATGGCCGGAATAGATGACGCGATATCTCCGCACACTTTGAGACATTGCTTTGCAACGCATTTATTAGAGAACGGTGCAGAGTTGAGAGCTGTGCAGGAAATGCTAGGACACAGTAAGATCTCGACAACGCAAGTCTATACGCAAGTTTCGACCAAGAGGATTATATCTGCATATGACAGATATAGCTCAAGGAAATAATATGAACGCTTATTCATATTAAATAATTAATAAATACCTATTAATAGAGAAGGGCAAAAGCAGGATTCAATAACTTGGATCCTTTTTGTATAGCTTAGTTGTTGTTATAGAGCCATCTATTAGCGTGACAAAAGCGTTTTAGATCTAAATAAGGTATCAGAAAACCCATTAAAACAAGGTAAAAAAGGTAAGCGCTTACAATAGTTTATAAAATTAGTCAGTCAAAAAATCAATTAAGGAATTGCGTATTTTTATTCGGTATTTTATGTGGGTTTTGAAGGCAGTAAAAACGCTGATTTGATTAGTAGTTTAGATTAAATTCTAAAAGTAATTAACTAGTAGTTTTGACTGATGTGTTAAAAACTCATTATTTAGGTGGATTAAATGGTTAATACATTTATTATGCTATTTCAAAAACCAAGGAAATACGCTTTTTCCTATATATTTAGTTAACATAAAGGCTATTATGCGAAGACATAGTATTTTCGATGGTGGGACCCAAAGTAAGCGTAACCTTACTGCAACAATTGTAAACGCTTTTTGTGCAAAAATTGTTAAATTACAATTTCCTTCCACCGCTTAATTTCATCTAAAAATAAGCCTTCAAAAATCTAGAAATGCTTATAGTCAACGAAAACGCTATTTCCCCTTAAATAGAGCACTAAAAAAGCCACCGCTGGTCTTGCGATGACCTTTAAGAAACCGATTTTTATCTCTTCTCTATTTTGAAGAGGTCTTCAAGATTCATTTCTTGTCGTTTGGCGGCTGTGAATATATGAACGACGACTTCGCCGGCGTCCACTAACACCCAGCCTGACTCTGGCTGACCTTCAATTTGCCTTAAATCATCTACTCTGTTCTGAAAGAACTCTTCCAATGAATCGGCATATGCCCCTGCTGCGCGCATGTTCGGCGCTGTAACTAGGATGTAATAGTCTGTGAATGGCGTTCTATCCCTGACATCTACGATCGTGATGTCTTCTCCTTTTTTGTCTTCGAGTAATTCTTTGGTTTCTTTGATTAGTTTAGGATAAGCCATTAATTCATTCCTTCCTTTTTATCTAAAAAATATGAGTAGCTTTCTTCGGTTAATGGACAACTGTTGTTGTGAGGTGTGTCCTTTGTTTTCTCTGCTAAATAGATCCTATTGGCGGCTAAGACATCCAAAAATCCCTGATGATAGTCCTTTATGCAGCTCGCAATTAGGTCAGATGAGTCGTAACCTCTGCCAGGCTCAATTTTATCCGCGCTATAGATTGTTTGCTCAAGAGGGCCCATTTCTGCTCTTCCTGTGCAATGGTATGCAATTGAGTCGAGGATGTCTTTGTCCTTGATTCCGAATTCTCTTTCGGCCAAATAAGCTCCGACCCATTGGTGAAGAGCCCAATAAGGATACTCCGAATATTCTTTTGAATATTTCTTGGCCACAATATCTTTCGATTCATCGTCTGGGATGTATTTGCCAATGTCGTGAAGGATCGCAGCTTGATAGGTTTTTAACGGATCGAGGGCGTTTTGATTGCTTCTGGCGATATCCAAAGCAACGTTCGCGACTCTGATGGAATGGTTAAGCCTCGTTTGCTTTAGGTATTTTGACATTCCTTTTATGAAATAAAGGCCGTTAGCTTCAACGTAATGTCTGATGTAATCCGGATAGTCGATCGATTTCATTTCGCGGATGTCCGTGCTCGATACTTCGTGTTCTTTGAAAGGCATTGGCTTCATATTGAAGCGCTTAATGATTTCTTCGTTCAATGGATAACCATGTCTTGGGACATAGTAGATTTGAGCGTTTGAGGCGATGATATCTGGGTCTTTCCACTTGTCGAAGAGGTTTACTTGGTCCGCTCCGATGATGAAATAGAGTGTGGTGTATTCCTTTTTGAAATGAAGGATAGTGTCTACGCTGTAGGATGGCCCATCACCAGGAATGGTTATTTCATAATCCGAGACAGAGAAACGCTTCTCCGTCTTGTTTAGCTCATTGCAAGCGATGTTAAGCATGGCAAGTCTATCTTTAGGGCTAGCGTCGTTATCTTTCCATCTCGCGTTTTTGGCAGGAACGAACAAAAGAGGACAGCCAAGGTAATCAGATGCTGCCTTCGCTATTTCAACGTGTCCGTTATGGAGCGGATCGAAACTGCCGCCGTAAATGATAATCTTGTCGTTCATTTATGAGGAAGTGTAATCGTCTTGTTCTTTTTGCTTTCGCGGTAAAGGGTGATGATATGCCCTGTTTTGCCGACAAAATGGGAATTAGTTCCCTTACAGAGGGAGTCAGCGATCTCATCAAACGTCGATGAGGCCGTTTCCAAAACACGGACCTTAACGAGTTCGTGTGCTTCAAGGGCTTTATCTAAGACTTCTAAGATGCTTTGGTCGATGTCG
Source organism: Bacilli bacterium (assembly GCA_017542885.1). Classification (GTDB taxonomy): domain Bacteria; phylum Bacillota_I; class Bacilli_A; order RFN20; family CAG-826; genus UBA4951. The sequence goes on from JAFXWH010000031.1 coordinate 3,659, forward strand.
CCTTTACCAATATTAAGCGATGGCTTCAAATGATTGGCTAGGCCTTTAAGGTATGCACGGTTTTTAGGAGAAAGCATTATTTCTTCTTTCCTTCCTTTTTCTTAATGATGATTTTCGCGCGTGACGCGTATGTGCCGATGTTCTTTGGAACATAGACTCTGTAGATATCGCCTTTTTTGCCTTCGAAGGAAACCCAACCAACGCCGGCGATACCGAGGTCTCTCGGTCCGTCTTCTTCTAATTCGAAGTCGAAGACGTCAGCGTCATTCTGACATTTGAACCAATCGACACATGGTTTAAGCGCTTTGTTCTTGATGTACTTCTGAAACAAGGCGGTCATATCGTTCTTTGGGGTTATGCTCTTCAAAGCGACTTTCGGTGCGAAATAGCAAGTGAATGAAGTCCTCTTCTTTTCAGAAGAAAGGCGAATTGGATCGATTCTTGCGATGCCGCCGATGAACAAGCTACCATTTAAGGCAACAACCTGTTTTCTAGAGACGATCTTGCTTGTGACGAGAATCTCCTTTGGTGGGTTTGGCTTTCCGAGGAAGGAGTTCTTAACGCCCGTACCAGGGGTGTCGTAAATGTAGGAATGGTCATCGAGAGGAATCTGCCACACTTCTAGAGAAGTGTTTTTGTATGCTCCGATCATGATTCCGCGATTGGAAGTGTTCTTAAACTGTCTGATGAAGCTGTTAAGGAAGGCGCTCTTGCCAGCTCCCTTGGCACCGATAACGAAAACATTCTTGCCGTTATGCTTCTTTTTAATCATGCCAGAGGCAAGAGTGACATCTGCTGAACTGTTGAAGTTCAAAAGAACAACATCAGTTGCCTTTGCTTTCTTAAAGCCTGCGGCTCTGAAACGGTGAGCGACATATTCTTTGGTGTGTTCGACTTCGACTTCTTTCGGCATCAAATCCCATTTACTGGCGATGATGACGATTGGGAGATCTGTGATCAAATCCAAAACATCCTTATTGAAGGAACATTCGAAAGAGATCAAATCAACGAGGTAGACGATTGTGGCGCCTTCTTTTTTGGCGTCTCTGAGCATGCTTAAGAATTCATCGGAAACATCAGCGACTGCAGGTGCTGTATTTGGATGGAGCTCCTCATAGCACTCTTGGCAGAGAATCATTTGATTTGTGCGGACTGCAATCAAGGCTGATGGGTCGATGTAGCCTTCTTTTTGTGGGTCTTTGTCCTGAAGGACTTTGCCACAATGGTAACAACGGCGAACGGATGTGATGATGCTCATCTTTCTACCTCCCAATTAAATTATAATTCTCAGAGAGAATTTTTTTGCGTTTCTTTTTTTCGAAAACGCGATTGAATCTAGTCCAAATGATATCTCCCTTGCTGATCGGCTCGGTGAGAATAGTCATGATCCCGGCTTTGTTTCCTGCCTTAACGTCAGTAAGAACCTGATCTCCGATAAGAACAACTTCTTCCTTTTTGAACCCTTGCTTCTCGATTAGTTTTTTAAGCGGTCCGCTAAAAGGTTTCATCAATCCTGAAAAAACTTTGATACCTAGTTCTTTGCCATAAAGTGAAACACGTTTTGAATTGTTGTTGGAAGCAATATAGAAGTCGATTCCGGCCTCTTTGAGGTTTTTGACGAGTTCTTGGGTTCTTGGACTCGGGGTTTTGACCCTATAGTCATCAAGAGTATTGTCGAGATCGGAGAGAACCACCTTGATTCCGTGTTCAGCATAGAAAGACACTGGTATCTCGAAGATTGAGTTAGCGCGATATGTTGGGAACCAAATGGGTTTCTTTTTCATTATTCTTTCTTATCGTCCTCAAAATTTAGAATGTCGTCGAAGAGAGACATCTCTTCATAAACGACTGGGGCCTCCTCGGTCTTAGGCTCGGTCAGAATCTCTGGCTCTTCTTCCATTGGAGGGAGCTCAGGTTCGAATGATTGGATTGAATCGTCGAGGAGATACGAGTTCGAGTTATCCCTAGAGACATAGTCGATGCGGGATTTGGCTGAGAACGAGTCTGGACGCTTGGCGTACCTATCGGTTGGAGTCAAATAGAAGTCTGGGAAGGTGATGTCATAACGAGTACCATCGTTAAGCACCGCTTCTACGGTGTATGGAGGGACTTGACCGTTCGTCCTTGAGATATAGACGACGCGGTGTGGTTCCTTTTTAAACATGTTGAAGAACGGATTGGCTTTATGAAGCCTCTTTCCAAGGTTGATGTGATTTGTATCGAAGACTCTCGTTGACCCGCGGTCGGTGATGACGAGGATCTTGTTCTCTTTTTCGTCCTGGTTGAAAGCGAGCACGCCTGCTAAAGGCTTGCCGCCGAAGGAACCGGCTTTCATGCCACGGCTTCTTGGGTTGCTGATGAAGATCTCATTTTCGTTATAGAAAGCAGCGCGGCCGTCTTCGCTTGTAATAAAGAGGTTGCTGTTACCGGTCGTGTAGGTGACACCGACGAGATAATCGCCCTTCTCAAGTCTGATGGCTGGGATTGGCTTGCTGCGTCTGATAACTGGGAAGGAATCGAGACGGATTCTCTTAATGGAGCCGTTCCTTGATAAGAGGATGACAAAGAGGTCATGCCTGAAATGACGGACCGCAAAGGCCGAGATAAGGTGATCGTTTGGAGCGAGGTTGACGAGGTTGTTAACGTGATATCCTTCGTCGTTCCATTTAGCTTCTTTGACCTCGTTCACTGGAATGTAGAGGTAATTGCCCTGCTCCGTGAAAATGAGGATGAAATCGGTTGTCTCGCATTCGCCATCAAAGATGAAGGAGTCGCCGGTCTTGATACCTGCTCTAGCACCGTTCTGTCCGCCAGATCCTTTCCAGGACTTGATGGATGAACGCTTGATATATCCGTCTCTCGTAACAACGAGCTTGACCGTCTCTTTGGCGATGAGGTCGCGTTTATTGAGCGCGGTCGTGGTCTCTTCTTCTCTAATCTCAGTTAAACGTTCGCCCGAGTACTTCTTGGCGACTGCTTTGAGATTGTCGATGATGACGTCTTCGCGTTTGCTCTGGTCGCTTAACAAGCCATTGAGGTAAGCGATGTCCTCATTGAGTTTAAGGTTCTCATCCTCAAGGACTTTGATGTCCGTGTGAGAAAGCTTATAGAGTGGCATCATGACGATAGCTTCGGCCTGAGGCTCGGTAAATCCGAATTCTTTTTGGATATTGGCCTTGGAGTCGGCTTTATCGTGGCTGGCTTTGATAACTTCCACAACTTGGTCAAGAATGCTGATGGCTTTGATAAGGCCTTCAACGATTTGGAGACGCAAAGTGTACTTATTTAAGAGGAAATGACTCTTTCTGGTGATGACATCGAGCTGATGCTGGATGTAGCAATCGCAATAGGAAAGAAGATCGAGTGTCTTCGGTTTGTCATCGACAATGGCCACCACTTGAGCGCTGAACGAAGTCTTAAGCTGGGTCTTATTCATAAGGTAAGCCAAGACAGCATCAGGCTTGCAATCGTTCTTAAGGTCAACGCAGATACGGAGACCTTCTTTGTCACTTTCGTCGCGGACTTCTAATATGCCTGGGATGGTTTTATCGTGACAAATCTTATCGATGGACTTAACGAGCATCGATTTATTAACGTGGAATGGAATCTCAGAGATGATGATCTGGCTGGCGCCTTTTCCGTCAGTGACGATTTCGGCTTTGCCGCTGACGATAACTTTTCCACGGCCTTTCCTATAGATGTCCTCTAACCCAGCGGATTTGAAAATGATACCGCCAGTTGGGAAATCTGGGCCTGGAACGTATTTCAGGAGATCATCGACAAGACAATCTGGGTGTTTGATTCTGTGAACGATCGCTGATGTGATTTCGCGAAGGTTATGAGGTGGAATTGAGGTTGAGATACCGACAGCAATACCTTCAGAGCCGTTTGCGAGAAGGTTTGGGAATTGCGCTGGAAGGACTGTTGGTTCGAATAAGGTATCGTCGAACGTGAGTTCCATATCCACCGTATCTTTGTCAATATCGGCAATCAATTCGTTGGAAATGGCGCTTAATCTGGCTTCGGTATAACGATAGGCAGCTGCACTGTCTCCGTCCATGGAACCGTTGTTTCCTTGGAAATCGATCAAAGGATAGCGGACGTTCCAGTCTTGGGACATATGAACCAAGGCATCGTATACGGAGGAGTCGCCATGTGGGTGATATTTGCCTAAAACGTCACCAACGATACGAGCGCACTTCTTGGTTGGCTTATCGATGGTGTTTCCGGTGTTCCACATATCATAAACAATCCTGCGCTGAACCGGCTTCAAGCCGTCTCTAGCATCAGGGATTGCACGATCCTGGATTACGTCTTTGGCGTAAATAGCGAATTTATCGCCCATCAATTGGTCAAGAGGACCAAAAATGATGTTTTCCTGGATTATAGGTTGTTCAGTCTTCTTCTTGGCCATGATCAATTCTTCACTTCTTTAATAAATTCGTCTTTCTCGTTGAATGTGACATTCTCTTGGATCCAAGCCCAACGAGGAGCACTGTCCTTGCCCATGAGCGTCTCAACGCGTTTCTCAGTGATGAGAGAATCATCAATCATCACTCGGCAAAGCATACGGGTCTCTTTGTTCATTGTGGTAACGGCGAGCTCGTCTTCGTTCATTTCACCAAGACCTTTATAGCGATTGATGCCATAACCGGGGCCAATCTTCTGTTTGGCTTTCTCGAGTTCTTCGTCGTTCCAGCAGAATATGTGTTTCTTTGTATCGCTCTTCTTATAAACGCGATAAAGAGGCGGCTGGGCGATATAAACCATGCCACGATCGATAAGAGGCTTCATGTAGTTATAG
>JAFXWH010000032.1:0-3497 GCA_017542885.1 Bacilli bacterium
GATTGGCATAATTCTTTATATTTCCTTTGTTCAATCTTTACTATCTTATTCCAAGAATAAGGTTAGGGCGAGTATAATTTGAAAAGAAAGAGGTGGCATAGTGATGAAATTCGAAAAACCAAGTGATATCAAAGTGCTATATTTGGGCACTCCAAAGATCGCGATTTACCCACTTCTTGCTTTGCTTGAAGAAGGCTTTAATGTCGTCGGTGTTGTCACCCAAGCCGACAAGCCAAACGGCAGAAGCGGCGAACTAACCGCAAGCCCAGTCAAAAAGATCGCACTCAAAGCCGGCGTCCCGGTTTTTCAGCCTGCTAAAATCCGCAAGGATTATGAATGGGCCAAAGAACTCGGCTTCGACGTCATAGTCTGCATGGCCTATGGTCAAATAATCCCAGACGAGCTTCTTAAGATGGCTCCTTTGGGCGCAGTTAACTTCCATGGCTCATTGTTACCTAAATATCGCGGAGCCGCGCCTATGCAACGCGCGTTAATGAACGGCGAATCCGAAACCGGCGTCAGTTTAATGGAGATGGTCTCCAAAATGGATGCTGGAGATGTCTACGAAACAAGTGTTATCCCTCTCGAAAACGTCGCCAATTACAGCGAACTCTACGAAAAGATGGGGGCCGCTGCCGGCGAAATGGCCAAGCACGCCATCTTCAAATACGTTAACGGCGAAGTCAAAGGCGTTCCTCAGGATGAATCCAAGGTTACTTTCGCTGAGAAAATCAGTGTCGAAGATGAGCATCTTCCATTGAATCTTAACGCCAAAAAAACCATCAATTACATCAGAGGACTTTCATACGAACCAGGCGCATATTTGTACCTTGGCGATAAGAAACTCAAAGTGTTCAAGGCCTCATTATTCAGCGAAGAAAAAGCCCATGAGGTCGGAGAAATCATCCAAAACAAAAAACATTTGCTGCTTCAGCTCAAGGACGGCGTTATCTCGCTTGACGAAATCCAGCTCGAAGGCAAGAAGATGATGGCAGGGGGAGCCTTCCTTAACGGCGCTAGATTAACCTTCCCTTGCTACCTCAAATAAAGAGATGTCGAAAGAGAAACAATATCTCACCTTATCAGTCCATGATCTCGTGGACTTTTTGTTGCGCAAAGGCGATATCGACAACCGCGTCTATAACCAAGAGACGATGATGGTTGGCACGAAGATTCATGCCGCCTTTCAGAAAAAGCAGGGGAACGAATATCTCAGCGAAGTCGTTTTAAGAGAAACCTTCAATAGACCTTTGGGTGTCATCAATCTCGAAGGAAGGGCAGATGGTATCATCATCGGCGGTCCTTTCCCAATCGTTGATGAAATCAAAAGCTCGGTTTTGCCTCTTGATGTCTTTTATGAACAACAGGAGGAATGGCATAAAGCGCAAGCGATGTGTTATGCCTTAATGTACGCTCACGAAAACGGGTGCGAGAAGATGGGCGTTCGCCTTACTTACATCTCGCAAATCGATAACAGCAAAACAACACACGAAGCGGTTTATTCCACCAAGGAAATCGAAGAGTATATCGGTGGCTTAATGGATCGTTATCTCGCTTTTTGGAACAGCGAATTCAATCATCTAAAAGAAAGAAACGAGAAGGCAAAAGACCTTGCATTCCCCTTTGAAAAGTTTAGAGCTGGCCAAAGGAATATGGCCAAGTACGTTTATTCAGTTGCCTCTAACGGCGGAACCTTCTTAGTCGAGGCTCCAACGGGTATTGGCAAAACAATGAGCGCACTCTTCCCATCGATCAAAAGCTTTGCGACCGGCAAGACAGAGAAGATCTTTTATTTAACCGCCAAAAACAGTGGCTCGATGTCTGCCTATGACGCCTTGACCAAGCTATATGAAAAAGGACTTTGTGCCAGGGATTCGCTCCTGACTTCAAAAGAGAAGATTTGTTTCAGGCCAGGGGCATCTTGCAACCCCGACGATTGTCCATACGCAAAAGGTTATTACGACAAGATTCGCTCAGTCACGGAGAAGGCTATTCAGAGCGGACGACGCTTCTCGCCCGACTATATAGTCGAATTAGCCGAAGAAGAACAGATTTGCCCATTCGAGATGGAACTCGATTTGTCTCTTTGGAGCGACATCATCATCTGTGACTACAACTATTTCTTCGACCCCCTCGTCAAACTTGAAAGATACTTCGGCGAAGAGGCTGATCCATCTAAACACGTCCTTCTCATCGACGAAGCCCATAACCTTGTCGAAAGAGGACGCGATATGTATGGCGCTTACGTCTCTCTTCTTGAACTTAAAAGTGCGAAGAAGGCGATTGGAACAAAGACCAATAAGACCTTGAGATTGGCACTCAACAAAATCCAGAGAGTTCTCAAAGCTCTTATGGAAGGATTTGAAGAAGAACACAAATTATTTGATGGCGTGCCTGATAGTCTGATTTCAGCACTCGAATCTTTAGGTACGAAACAAAGGTCTTTGGATAAGGAAAAGCATGCCCCATATCCATCTGAATACCGCGAATTCTCGAGAGAATGTCACGCCTTCACATCGATTTATGAAGGCTATTCCGAACATCTTACTTGCTACGCCGAGAAGAAGGACGATGACTTCATTTTTAGGATTTATTGCCCAGACCCGGCTCCATTGCTCAGCGAGTCTTTGAAGAAGGTGAAAGGCCACGTCCTTTTCAGCGCGACCCTATCGCCGATCGAATACTATATGAACGCGATTGAAGGAGAGGAGGGGAAACCTTACCTCTTGTTGCCTTCGCCGTTCCCACCTAAGAACTTCAAGATCATCGTCGCTCCTAGCGTCTCTACTAGATACAAAGACAGGGCGAAAAACTACGATGAAGTCGCTAAATATCTAGAAACATTTGTCTCAGGAAAGAAAGGCAATTACTTCATATTCTTCCCGTCTTATGAGTACCTAGAAAACATCAAAGATAAGCTTTCGTTTAAGAACGCTCACGTCTATGTCCAAGAAAGGAATATGACGAACGATGAGAAACAGGAATTCCTTGAGCATTTCCGCAAGAGCCCAAAGAAAACGCACATCGGTTTATTGATCATGGGCGGCTCTTTCAGCGAAGGCATCGATATGGTTGATGATCGCTTAATAGGCGTAGCCATCGTCGGAATCGGCTTGCCTCAGCTTTCATATGAAAGAGACCTTATTAGGGATTATTACGATTCGAAGAACGGCAATGGTTTCGACTATTCCTATAAGAATCCTGGCCTTAACAAGGTTATGCAGGCAATGGGCAGGCTCATTCGAAGCGAAAACGACAAAGGCGTCGCCCTTTTGATCGATGATCGGTATCTCCAAAATGAGTATCGAATGGTCTTAGAACGTTCCTATAGCGGATATGAGGTAGCCTTCTCGCCGGAAGAAGTGAAAGAGTCGTTAGATAGTTTCTTCCCTAAAGGAAAGAAATAAATTATAATTCTTCGAGTCAATTATGCCGTTCAACAAAAAGTACATCAGAAACTTCTGCGTCATCGCCCATATCGACCATGGCAAGAGCAC
>JAFXWH010000033.1:0-4900 GCA_017542885.1 Bacilli bacterium
AGAGTACGCTCTTCAATGGTTGGGTGCTTCGGGAAGGTGGTCTCGAAGTTGGAACGGCTCATGTGATCGAAGCCAATGGAATTTTCCATTGGGAGGGAGCACTGGAAGCTGGTCTTGTCGGAGAACTGGTTCTTAACCTCAGTGCCGGTGTAGCGATCGTACTTGTACTGGATGCCACCCTTCTTGACGTTAAGTTTCTTGGCAGCGATCTGCTCGTGGGCGTTCTTCATGATAGCGACTTCGTATTCGCCTTCATCAAGTTCGTAGCCCATGAAGCCATTGCCATTGGCGTCGCTGTAGTCATAGTCAGCGACATCCTGGAGGTAGAAGCTGCAGGTAACGGTGTCGCTCTCGCCTGGTTCGAGCATCTTGGTCTTGCCAAAGGCGCAGAGGACGTGGTCGGCTTTTTCGATTCCGCCAGCGGTGTAAGGAGCTCTCCAGTAGACCTGGACGACGTCCTTGCCAGCGACAGAACCGGTATTGGTGACCTTGACATCCAAGGAGACGGTCTTCTTGGCGCCGGTGAGGATGGATCCTTCACCTGGTTCGAAGGCGGTGATTTCCTGGGAGAAGGTGGTGTAGCTTAAGCCATAGCCGAATGGGTAGATGACACCTTCTTCGCCGTTGTACCAAGTATCGGCAGCGGCTTTGTCGGTTTTAGCCATATCGGCATAGCGGGTCTCATAGTAACGATAGTCGACATAGATGCCTTCTTCGTAGTTGTCATAAGCGGCGCAGTAGCAGCCGTTGAGACCACGGTTTGGAACTTTATGCTCTTCGTCAACCCAACGGGCCTGGGTGCAGGTGCTGGTTGGGGTGCCGTCAGCATTGATCATGGTGTGGTTTGGAATTGGTTCGCCGTTGGAATCGCGATAGAGGTCGCCATTCTCATCGGTGAAGGTCTGGGAGTTATCCGCGAAGTTCTGGAAGGTTGGGTTCTTGGTGTGATCGCGGGTCCAGGTATCGACAGTGTGTCCGCTTGGGTTGACGGCACCGGTGAGGATTTCGCCGATGGCCTGAGCGCCGACGGCGCCTGGGGTACCCATCCAAAGGACGGCACCGATCTTATCATCTTCGAAGGCATCGCACTGGAAGGCGTTACCGGAGTTGATGAGGATGATGATCTTGTCGAATTTCTCCTTAACCATCTCAAGCATGTCTTCTTCGTTCTCGGAGAGCTGGAGGAAGTGCTTGTCGGTTGGAGCGCTGCTCTTGGTGTCACGGGCGTCCATGGCCTTAAGGTCAGTACCTTCGGAACCGGAACGGACGATGACGACGACAGCAGCGTCATTGTAATCATCGAAGCTGGATTTGACAGCGTCGGTGTAGCTGGCGACTGGGGTCTCACCAACAGCTAAGTCGCAGATACCGTCATAACGAGTGGTACCTTCACGGCCCTTGCCGGAGGCGTTGTCATCATCATAGAAGTTTTTGAGGGTTGGGTTGATTTCCCAGCCGACCTTCTCGAGGGACTGGTGGATATCGACGGGAGTCTCACCGTTGACACGGCCTTGACCGGATCCGCCACCACCGCGGAGCCACTTCTCGCTGCCACTCTTGTTCTTGGAGTTCTTACCAAAGATGGAGACTTTGTGAACATCGGTAAGTGGAAGCATGTTGTCCTTGTTCTTGAGAAGGACCATACCTTCTCTGGCAATCTCTAAGTTGCAAGCGGAACCGGCCTTGATGAGGTCATTCTTGGTTAAATACTCGCTGTAGAACTTGCCCTGATGCTCGCCAACAAATGGGTCGATCATTTTGTCGACGGATGTTCCAGCGGTAGCAGCAGCACCGATCATCATCAATGCGGAGACACCGAGAACACCTAACAATTTCAATTTTTTCATTGTTCTTGCTTTCTTCTTTCTTTCTCGGACCGTTATTTGTTTCTCATGCGTTTGTATGGTCCGCCAATGGGCGCATGAGGGCGAAAGAATACCACGCGAAAAGCATGCATTTTTCACCTGTTTCGAGAGTATTCTATTTTGGAAGCGCTTACCCCAAGCATGACAATCTTGCGTTTTATGGACGATATGTTTCTTGCTGGCTTTTCGTATTAAATATTAATTTAATGGTAAATGACCCTTTTGTGGTCACTATAAAATGTCGTGATTATCAAAAAATACCTAGTTTTTGCCAAGGATTTTATGATTTCTCAGAGTTTAGACAATCTTGCTGAATTGAGTCTTTTTCTTATGGAAATGATATTTTCACTAAAAACGCATTAATAAATATAAATATAAGGATAAGGGCGATTCGCGTTCATCGCCGCCGCCACTTTTATTGTTTATTATGCACGCACGTGCTAGAGGCAAAGAAAAAACCGTTCACGCGGAACGGTCATTTTTTGAGTGGCGGAGGCGTCGAGATTTGAACTCGAGCACGGGAATCCCCGTCTAACGGTTTAGCAAACCGTCCCCTTCGGCCTCTTGGGTACGCCTCCAACTCGCAAGAAGTACTATACTACAAACGTTTTAATAACGCATTAGGAAAGTTGAGCAATTGATGAGGCGGCCTCAGTGTCCATTTCCGAGCGGGCGTCAGCTAAGTCTGGATAGATGTATTTCACGTTGTTCCAGTTATAGGCGGACGTCTTGATCATCTGTGGGTTCCTGATGTCGTAGCGTTTCACGAGATACTGATCGAAGACGGCAGTGACTGACTTCTCCTCACCATGGCCATAGGTAACGACGAACATGTCGAGATTGCCTTCGCCTAAGGATGAGTATTTTGAGTCTTTGACGTAAACGTCATGGTTCGCATATAAGGACTTAAGGAACTCATCGCATTCCGTAGCGACCTTGGAGATGTTCTTGCTATAGCGGTCACCCATGTTCTCATTCATCTTGGTCTCCCAGGATCAGAGAGCGCTCTCCCCTATCACTTCATTGAATTCGAGGATCTCTTTGCTATGAGGGTTTGGGAGAGAAACGCTTTCGTCTGAGACCCAATCAACCTCTTTTGAGATATAGGTGATGAAAGTTTTCTCCGTAGCCGCAGGATCGAGATAGTAATACTCGTCGATGGTTTCTGTTTCAGTGACCTTGTATGTTCCTGTCGTATCACTCACATCCCTGCTACCGGTCTTGGTGATGGTCTTGCAGTGCATGTAGTGATATTTCGAGGTCTTCGCGTAGGAGTAATTGACATCGACCTCACGCGGAGTGGATTCGGTATAAGTGACGTGTTCGCTGTAACTGTAGGTCTCTGGGACTTCGAAATCGCCTTCCGAGACACGGAGGACGATCTTATCGAGGAGCTCAGTCGCTTCATCGCGGCTAAGGCTCATGGCGCAGGAGAAAAGAAGGACGCTTGTTCCAAGAAGGGTAAAAAGGGCCTTATTCTTCCTCATGTGCCTAATTATATTGATTTATCGGATAGAAGACTATCTGTAATGTTGTCGTTTTTAATCGAAACGTTATGGCTCGCTAAAGCGGCTTTAGTCTCATCGAGGGTGTTGAAGAAGGTCCAAGTGAGGCTATAGAAGAAGGTGGAAGTGAAATCCATGATGTTCTGGGATGCGAGATTAAGATCATCGCCTTTGTCGGAAGATTCCACGAACTGGGAAAGAGCTACATTAAAATCACCCCAGTATTTCGGATCGAGGTTGCGGTTCTTGATCGCGTCAACCAAAACGAGGAGCAAAGATTCCTGAAGGCTATGGGTCTCTAGGCCATCGCTTCTCGTGTCATCGGTTCCGGTCTCTTTGACCATGGCGCGAGCAATAAGGTAATCGAAAAGAAATTCGATGAGGTCATTCGTGTTCTCGCTCCAAGCCCAGTCGCTGTGATAGCCGGCTTCGTCTTTATAGATGTAATACAAAAACTTGGTGTTCTCCCCTATCGGCTCTTTCTGAAGGTCGGACCTATGGCTGAAACGGGATGGAGAAGGTTTCTCACCAACGATTTTGATGAGTTCGTTATCGAAAAGCGTATCAAGTTTGCTCATAGCGGTTTCATAGTAGTACCTCCGTTGCCTTGAGGCAAGAGAAGTGAAATTGATTCTCGGAGGGAACATCGTTACAATTACCCTCATGGAAAGCAAGTTCTATCTACGAATCCCAGGACCATCCTTCTATGAGAACCCTTATGAGAGGGAGTCTATTTGCTATTCCTTTGATCTCAGTAAAGGCGTTCTCGATATCGAAAAGAGAATCCTTGCCTCGAAATCGTTCAAGGCGATGAAAGACGAGAAGACCATCCCTGAGAATCTTCTTTCCAAACTCAAAACCCTTCTTAACGAGAAACACCTATTCGTTTCCAAATGCATGGAATCATATGTCCCTGCTGATGGAAAAAGATTCCTCCATTCCGTGTTCAGCTATGGAGATAAAAAGATCCTCTACCCTGACTACCTCAACAACTTCGGAAGCAATGACATCTTCGTAAGGTATGAGTTCTATCCGGAGAGGGAAAGGGTTAGCTTATACGCCTTCATCAGAGAACTTATGAAGACCGCGTTTGAGATCGATGGCTATCCTGAGAAGGAATTCCCAACCTCAAACAAAATCCCCGTCATCTTAAGAAGGATGGACGAGGATATCTCACTCGAATAACAAAAAATCCGTGGCAAATCGTCCACGGATTTATTTTTTATCTGATTCCGACCTGTTCTTCGCCAATCATGTATAAACCGTTTCTTCTCGAACAGTTCCACTTGATGGCGTTCCTCACATAGTCGTAGCTCGTTTTCTTGAGGAGAGCGTATCCCAAAGCGAGGTTCACCTCATGGCAAAGGTCGTCTAAGCTCATCGTTCCCTGATTGGTGATGAGGTCGGCCGCGCAGTTGCCGATCTCGATGTAAGAGATATCGACAAGCCTACGGCAATCGCCTTCCTCGGTCTTTCTCCAGAAACGGTTGTTGTTCATGTCGACACTACGTGGGTAATAGAAGTTATGAC
>JAFXWH010000034.1:0-46960 GCA_017542885.1 Bacilli bacterium
CAGCGTCAGGATGGGCTGCGTCCCAAGCGGCAAAGCCATAGATGGAAATCATCATGACGATAGCGGAGCCAGTCGCGACAAGGATGTGGGTTCTTAGTCCAGCCGCGTGGCCATTATATTCACGTTCCAAACCGATGATGCCGCTGAAGGCGATGGCAAGGATGATGGAAAGAAGGACAAGGCAAAGGTTACCAACCCACGCTGGGGCAGCACCGTTAAAACCGCTGTTGAACCATTCTGTGATGATTTGATCAATCGTCGTCATGCTTCTTTCCTCCTATAAGGGCATTAGAAAATGCCTTTTTCGATCATCTTCGCTCTAAGGGCGTCGCTCTTAGCGAAGTCTTTGTTGGCTTTTGCCTCATCATACTCCGCATAGAGTTTTTTGTCTTCCTCGGTGAGGTGAGGAACGTTAATGGCAATGCCAAGGACTTCGCAGTATGAACGAACTTTGGCAAAGCTATCGCCTAAAGCGTTCATATCAAGAGGTCTTGTTCTAAGGCACTGGTTAAGGGTCTTGTTCTCTTCGTAAAGAACCGCGAGAGCGTTTGGTGTATTTAAGTCATCGCACATCGCATCAAGGAAAGCGTCCTCGCTTGATGGCTTGAGCGTATCAATATCCACTCCGTTAAGCTGAAGGGTGACCGCACTCTTACGGAGAGACATGGTGAGTTGGTTGATCTTGGTTTGGGCTTCTTTGATGGTATCGACGCTGAAAGATGCTGGGGCTCTATAGTGGCAAGCAAGAAGCATAAGCCTAAATGCAGCGCCGCCATACTCTTTGACAACATCCTTCATGAGGATGACGTTGCCAAGAGATTTGGACATCTTCTCGTTGTCGATATTGATGAAGCCGTTATGCATCCAGTAACGGGCAAGCTTGTTATGGTTATGGGCTTTGGACTGGGCCATCTCATTCTCGTGATGAGGGAACTTGAGGTCGAATCCACCGCCATGGATATCGATATAACCGTCTTGGTTTCTGAAGATGGAATCAATCATGACGCAGCATTCACTATGCCAGCCAGGTCTTCCTTCTCCCCATTTGGTTTTCCATTTGATTCCTTCTTCGGTCTTTTTCCAAAGAGCGAAATCAAGAGGATCTTCTTTCTTTGATTCGACAGCGATTCTGGCGCCTGATTCAAGGTCTTCGACAGCGTTGCCGCTTAATTCACCGTATTCAGGGATGTTCTTAACGCGAAGATAAACATCTCCATCAACTGCATATGCTTCACCTTTTTCTTCAAGTTCTTCGATGTACTTGATGATCTCAGGCATGTACACAGTTGGTTTTGGAGTCTCATCTGGTTGAAGAGCCCCTACTTCATCAACGAGTCTACGGTATTCGGCGATAACACTTTCGGTTAATTCTTTCTCAGTGATGCCAAGCTCTTTGGCTCTATTGATGATCTTGTCATCAACGTCAGTGTAATTGCTGACAAACTTAACTTCATATCCAAGATGGATGAGAAGACGACGAAGAACATCAAAAGTAACGACTGGTCTGAAGTTACCAACGTGTGGATCGTTATAGACGGTAGGTCCGCAGCAATAGATAGAGACTTTACCTGGTACTAATGGCGTGAAGGTCTCTTTCTTCATGCCTAAGGAGTTGAAAATCTTAAGTTCTCTCATAACGGATATAGTTTACTCTCGTGAATGAGAGTAAGCCACAAAAGAGATAAGCGACAGAACAACATGCTTTATTTCTCTGGTCTCATATACCCTTCAATGGCAGCTATTTGGGCATCGTCAACCATTTCCTGGCCAAGTTCAAATATTTCGTAACCTTTACTGTCTTTTGTCTTTTTGAGAATTTCGAAATCGATAAGCGCTTTTAGAAGCAAATAGACATAGCTATTGGACTTTTCTTTCAACATCCCAAAACTTTCGTTTTCATTTAACTTAAATGAAGTGATAGCCTTGTTCTCTTCGCCTTTAACAAACTTTGACAACGCTGTGTAAGTGAAGCGGTATATAGACCTTTTGTAGATTGAAGATATGGAGGAAAGAAGAAGGTTTACATCATGTTTGACTTCACTATTCCTGACGCGCCCTTTTTCATCTTTCAGCATTCTTGTCTTGTCTTGTGTGAAGGTTGTTGGATCCATCATAAAATTACAGCCGCTTCCGTCAGGTTTGTAATTCGTGCAGCCAAGCATCCTCGCACTACTATTGGCACGTCTGTTTTTAATAGGTTTGACAACCAAATAACCGTCATGGCAATCAGGGCACTTTGAAATGGATAGATTGTAGAAATTGCCATTCAAATCGTTAGTTAAGAAACCACACACTTCAGGGTCGTTTGAGCAAATCCAGAGGCGTTTTACCGAGGATTTTAGTTTTAACTTAGTCTCTCTAAGCTGGAGAGGATAGCCACAAATTGGGCACGAATGTTTCCTGTCATTCCATTCATTTGGCGACAGTTCAACGCCACGAAGTGTGACGCTAGTAAACTTGTCTTTGATTTCAGTAATGAATTTGGATGGTCTATTTTGCGGCGTGATGATGTAAACCCTATTCTTGGTTCTGGTAAGAGCTACGTAGAATAGGCGTCTCTCTTCCTCAAAGTCTAGGGTCTCGTCATCTTTCACAACCAGCTTCATCACAGGGTCATCTTCAATCTTGGATGGGAATCCCAAAATATCGTCTTTGCCATTAATGATGATAACGTTGTCTCGCCCAAGACCTTTCGATGCATGGGCAGTCATGAAAGAAAGGTCTAATTTTGGGTATTTGTTGCAGATAAGGCGGTTGCCGTCCCAAGTGAACAAATCCTCAAGTTTCGCTAGATTTTTACCATCGAAATTGTATCTTCCAATTAGCAAAACACTCTTATCCTCGCCGCATTGTGTAACAATGTCATCGATCGCTTTGACAACGGCTTCACCCATTCGATAGAAAGGTCCTTTTTGATTGTCATCTTTTTCATAGGAGTCATCGTAGCTCATCAAGATAACAGGGTCTTTTATTGATTTTTCTGAATGGAGATCTTTCTTAATTTGCTTTTGGTTTTCCATTACAAAACCACCAGCGATATCAATAAGCTCCTGGGAGTTTCTGTATGTCTTTGTGATTTTAAGGACGTCCGCATAACCCATCTTCTCGGAGAATTTAGTGAAAAGATCGATTTGAGCTCCGGCGAAACGGAAAATCGATTGCCAGTCATCGCCCACCGCTACAATCTTGGCCTTACTGGCCTTCGAAAGTTTCTCACAAAGGTCAAAACGCTGAAGCGAAATATCCTGATACTCATCTACAAGAATGTAGTCGTAAGGGAGAAGGTCATGATCAGCAATTTTCTTGTCTAAAACATTAACGGCATTGTTAATCATGTCCTCGAAATCGATAGCCTTTGCCTCCATGCGTCTAGCCTCGTAGATGTGGAAGCATTGCTTTGCGATCTCAAGGAATAACTTTGTCCTCTCGTTCTTTATAGCGATCTGCCATTCATCGAATTTGGTGTTTATGTCGTAGTTGCAGACTTTGAAGCGATTAATGAAATTGCAGACCAACTGGATGAGTTTGTTGAAATACTTTTCTTGGGCGCTTTCTGCGAGCCTTTTGTATATCTCGGCATTACTTCTCGTAGTGCCTTCAACACCAACGCTCTTTAGTTTTTCCTCAAGATGGACAATCAAGTCACGATTGTCTTTGTATTTGGAGAATGTATAGATGAGTTTCGTCCCGTGTTGACGATGGAGTAGAACTTTATCGTTAATGTGCTTTTTGTATTCGGCAGTTTCTTTAGCGTTGAATCGATTGTTGATTCCTTCTTCCGAAAGACCAAAGTGTTCAAGGTAGATGTCCTGCCCGTTGTAATGGATTAAGAAATCAGGGCAATAAGGTTTCGTAGTGTCTTTAAAAGCATACGGGTAGACCGGTTCATACTCGTAATCAATGCCGTGAATAAAAAGCCAGTTAGCGATACGACATTCATCTGCACTCCTGACCCTCTCGTCATTAATAGTGACTTTTCTAACTGTTTGATCTTTGCGGTAATTGTCTAAAGCCGTGGTCAAATCTGACCTCATGGTAATGTTGTCGTTGGCCGATAAGGTTTTGAAAAGAATTACTGCGTTTTCTGCTTCGAAAGGCATATTTAGGTATGAAGCGAAGAAGAGCAAAACTTTCTTGATGAACCATTCGTCGTCTAGCTTCGATACGAGGTAATCTTCAATCACTTTATACATGAAGCCCTGATCGACAACTATTCTTCTTTGGGCTTCGTTTTCATTGATGATGGTATTACCAACAGAGTGGAATGTGGATATGTGAGCCGGAATGCCCAGCTTTCCAAAACGATCCTGAAGTTCTTGGGTAGCTTTCCTTGTGAAAGAAACAATAAGAATGCGATCTGGATCGACGCCTTTCTTATCTACCAAATACTTAACCTTGGCTTCAATGGTCGTTGTTTTGCCTGCGCCAGCACCAGCAATAACGAGTGTGTAATCCTCGTCGGACAAGACAACTCGACGCTGCTCGTCATCTAAAAGAATGTTCGGATCATCTTTTTCAAGAATATGGTCAAGGTATTCCTTATCCTCTTTGAGATGGCGTTTTATATATGATTCGTTATGGCTTTTTACTCTCTTCTCTGTGTCCTTGAAATCAGACATGAGTTTTAGAAGCTTTTTGTAATCGGTTTTATTCCTCTTGCACCAATCAACAAGAACCCCTTTTTGCTCCATAAGGGAAAGCTCGTCAAAGGTTGGCTTAAGGTCGTCCTTTTGTGCAGAAAAAGTTTTCTTTGAAAGGAAGTCGTCTTCTAAAAGAAGTTTTTCCACGAAAGCGGAGAAACCCTCTAAAGATTGATATTCAGAAGCTTCGTTTTTAGTGAATAAGCCCATTTGGAAATATGCGGCGAATTGAATTACTTCAATTATCCCTCGTTTGTTCGAACACCATTATATAGTTTTGGAAGGGCGTTTTTCAGTTGTTTTATAAAACAATCTCCTTTGTTTGAGGAGGCTTAATTAATGAAAAAATGGCTGATTTGTAGGCAAATAAATCAAAAAATCCACTGCAAATCTGCGGTGGATTTATTTTTTGTACTGCCTGTAAATGATTCCGTAATATACGATTGCAGCAATCCTAAGAACGTTGTCAAACGGATATACGAACATCGCCCAGTAGAACTCACGATAGACAAGAGGGTCAAGCTTCTGATTGTAGAAGTAAACCATCATGAGGGTGAATATGACAAACAACACGGTTGTGATGATCGAAGCGACAAGACCAAAGACAGGACCTTTGATCTTTTCATCAGCGAACATCTTAAGGAAGAATGGAGCGGCGATCATGATGACGTCGACACCAATGCAGATGAAGTTGGTGACAAGGCCATATGTGTTGTTATTTCTAGCAAGGACGGTCCACATCATCATGTGATTGACTAAACCGATCAATCCAAGGATGGTGAGGTAGATAAGCATCTGAGCGTGGCCTTGGATCAATTCTTCAAAATCTCTGAACTTAGGGACTCTCGAAAGGATATTCACACCCATGACGAGATAGATGACGATCATGGTGACAATACGGAGAGCGAACTCAAAGGTTCCCCTCTCACCCTGCCAGTTGATGATATAGATGAGTGAGCAGGTAAATACCCAAAGCCACTCCAAAGAGGCAGCAGAGAGACCAATGATATCGACTAGGCGGCGTTTCTCTTTCCTATCGAAGGAGAAAGAAAGACCATAGTCGAGAATGAGAATAAGAGCAAAGCCCCCTGCCATGAAGGAAGTCTGTCCGATGATGTTCTTCTCGAACTCTCTTCCCATGACATCCGCCATATATTCTTTGTTGCCATAGCAAATCGAGAAGACGATCATGGCTAAGAAGAAGGCAGTCGCCAAAACGATCCCATATGGGAGAGCGTATTTGTTCTCTTGGTATGTCTTCTTACCGAATAGACTCATTTAGCTAGGTTAAGGAGCTCCTTAGGCTCTTTGATATTATAATCACTCTTCGCGATGAATTCGCTCGTGTAATTTCCATATCCATAGACGCAAAGGCAGAAAGCAAGCCCTCCGTTTCTTGCGGTGTTGTAATCAGTCATAGAATCCCCGACGAAAAGGGTCTCTTTTGGATCAAGGTGGTATCCGTTCATGATGACATCAACGTTATGCTTGTCTGGTTTAGGCGCTTCCCCTTCTTTTAGTCCTTTGATGAAGTCGAAGGTGTTAGGGCCAAAAATGTTATCAAGGACCTCTAAAGCGAGGTGATTCGGTTTGTTCGTGCAGACATAAAGTCCACAACCCTTGTTTTTGAGGCTAGAAAGGGTCTCCTTGCATCCTTTCATCGCTTTGGTGGTCTTTGTCTGGTATTCCTGATAAAGAGGCATGAAGACCCGTTTTATCGCTTCAAAGTTCTCAGGTGTGTCTTTATCCTTCAAAGCGCGATGCATTAAGTTAGCGACACCATCGCCAATGAGCTTCTTCCCTGATTCGATGTCATAGACATAATCGAACCCGCATTCTTTGAGAGCGGCGTTAATCGCCGTAACGATATCTGGCAAGGTCTCGAGGAGGGTACCGTCGAGATCGAAAATGAAATTCTTATACATACGGCACATATTATAAACAAAAAGCCCCTCTATAAATAGAGAGGCTTAGTTGTTGCTTATCGCTTAGTCAACCCACTGGACGAGTTCAACTTCGGCATTGTCGCCACGACGGGCGCCAAGCTTGTAGACACGGGTGTAACCACCGTTTCTGTCTTTGAACTTTGGTCCGAGTTCTTTGAAAAGCTTATCGATGGCCTCGACGCCGTTAGCATCGACGATGCCTGGGCGGATGACCTTCATGGCTTCACGACGGCCAGCGAGATCGCCCTGTTTGGCGAATGTGACCATCTTTTCGGCGAGAGTGACAAGCTCTGGGGTAACTCCGCTGGTGACCTTGACCTGGCCGTGGACGATGAGCTCGCTCACGACATTGCGAAGCATTGATTTGTTTTTAGAGGCGGTATAACCGGCTCTGAAGCGAACACCGGCTTTGCCGTGGACGTTCTTTCTACCTTGTGCTGGCATTGTTATTCTCCTACGTAATCACGGAAGTGAAGCCCATAAGTGGCGAGCTTCTCTTTGACTTCTTTGAGCGACTTCTTGCCAAGGTTACGGACTTTCATCATCTCATCCTCGCTCTTCTGAGTGAGTTCCATGACGGTGCTGATGCCCGCACGCTTAAGGCAGTTGTTGCTTCTGACACTGAGATCGAGTTCTTCGATCATCATGCCCTGATATTTGTTTTCCTCCGGTTTGACTTCCTCTTTGACGAGACGGTAGTTCTTAACCGCTTCATCAAGGTGGGTGAACTTATCGAAGTGGGCCGCAAGAAGCTGGGCGGCCATGGCAACGGCCTCATGAGGTTTGATGGAACCGTTGGTGGTGACCTCAAGGGTCAATTTGTCGAACTTGGAATCGTGCTCAACACGGGTTGGCTCGACGTTGAAGGCGACTTTGATGACAGGCGAGTAGTTGCTGTCGGTTGGGATGACGCCGATGGTGTCGATCTTGCGTTCAAGCTTGTTGCCTTCGCTAGTGATATAGCCACGGCCCTGGCCGACGAAGATGGACATCTCGAGGTGGCCTTCGCTATTGAGGTGGGCAATCTCTAAGTCTTTGTTGACGACGCTCACCATGCTTGGGAGCTTGAGATCGCCAGCCTTAAGGACGCCTGGGCCCTTGAAATCGACGGTAAGGGTCTTGACATCATTGGTGGTGCTATCGACCTTGAGGACGAGGTCCTTGAGGTTGAGGATGATGGCGGTCACATCTTCTTCAACGCCTGGGATGGCGGTGAATTCATGACGGACGCCTTCAATCTGAACCGCGAAGACGCTGGCTCCTGGAAGGGCGCTTAGCAAGACACGGCGAAGGGAGTTGCCGATGGTGAGGCCGAATCCTCTTTCGAGAGGTTCAACCACGAAACGGGCGTAGTGCTCGTTCTCATCGTTGACATCGATCTTGAGATCGAATGGTTGGAAAGGGTTAGGAAGACGAATTTCTTCCGCTTTGACGTCATTGGTTTGGTTAGCCATTAATTAATTTCCTCCTATTAGTCTTTCCTTACATCAGTTTCTGTAAGGGATTAGCCACGCGGCCTCTTTGGAGGACGGCAACCATTGTGAGGGATTGGAGTGGTATCGACAATTGATAAGACCTGAAGACCAACGTTCGCTAAAGCGCGGACGGCGCTCTCACGGCCTGGGCCTGGGCCCTTGACGTCGACATCGACCTGACGGAGGCCCTGATCATAGGCGCTCTTGCCAGCGGCTTCGGAAGCGAGCTGAGAGGCGAATGGAGTGGCCTTCTTGGCACCCTTGTAACCAAGAGCACCGGAGCTGGACCAGGCGATGACATTGCCTTTTTCGTCGGTAACGGTGACGATGGTGTTGTTGAAGGTGGCGTGAATGTGGACGACACCTTTGGTAAACGTGCGCTTAACTTTTTTCTTGCGAGCGCTAGTCTTTTTGGACTTTTTCTTAGCTTCTGCCATTTACGTGTCCTCCTTTCATTACTTAGTAGCCTGCTTCTTGTTGGCGATGGTCTTTCTCTTACCTTTGCGGGTACGGGCATTGGTCTTGGTGTTCTGACCTCTGACTGGAAGACCTTTTCTGTGACGGACGCCACGGTAGCAGTTGATTTCGGTGAGGCGCTTGATGTTCATAGCGATCTCACGGCGAAGGTCGCCTTCGGTGTGATGCTTGGCGACTTCGGTTCTGAGGGCGACGAGCTGTTCATCAGTTAAGTCTTTGACTCTGATGTCCTCGCTGACGCCGGCAGCTTTGCAAATTTCTGACGCGGTTGTGTCACCGATACCATAGATGTAGGTAAGGGCGATAACAACGCGTTTCTCGGATGGGATATCCACCCCGACGATACGTGCCATATTCTTTTAATCTCCTTAATTAGCCTTGTCTCTGCTTGTGCTTAGGATTTTGGCAGATGCACATGACCACGCCATGACGGCGGATGATTTTGCACTTATCGCAGATCGGTTTGACGGATGGTCTGACTTTCATAAGTTTCTCCTAATGCTTTTTTTTGGTTTTTACTAGCTTCTGTTGAGTTAGTTTTTGTAACGGAAAGTGATGCGGCCGCGTGTTAAATCATATGGCGAGAACTGAACGGTGACTCGATCACCGGGAAGAATACGAATGTAGTGCATTCTGATTTTTCCCGAAACGCTAGCCAGAACCACCGCTCCATTGGCGAGTTTGACTCTGAAGGTAGTGTTTGGAAGGTTTTCCAAGACTGTGGCTTCAACTTCAATGCAATCTTCTTTACTCAAATGAAGATACCTCCTACTTCTCACTATGAAGGGTTAATACTTCATAGCCATCCTTGGTGACAAGGACGGTGTTCTCGTAATGTGCGTTGAGCTTACCGTCTTTTGAGACAGCGCTCCAACCATCGCCTAGAACCCTTATCGCCGGTTTTCCAGCCATTACCATCGGCTCGATGGCAAGGGTCATTCCCGCTTTGAGGATCGGACCGGTTCCGGCCTTTCCGTAGTTCGGGATGTAAGGGTCTTCGTGCATTTCGTGACCTATTCCATGTCCGGTGTACTCTCTGACGACTGAGTATCCGTTGCTCTCAGCGGTCTTTTGAATAGCCTCTTGGATATCTCCTAGGTGCACGCCCTCTTTGATGAGGCTCACGCCGTTCCAGAAGCACTGTTCGGTTACTTCTATGAGGCGAAGCGTCTCTTTGCCGCATATTCCTACTGGGTAAGTGCGGCAAGCATCTCCCATATAGCCGTTAAGAAGGGAGACAACATCAAGAGAGACAATATCCCCATCCTTGAGCACCTTCGTTTCGGAAGGCACGCCATGGACCAAGACGTTATTGACTGATGTGCAGATCTCGCCAGGGAATCCCCCATATCCTTCCTCGACGCAGATGCCACCGGCATCCTCGATGACTTTTTTGGCCATCTTTGCGAGGTACTTGGTGGTGACGCCAGGTTGGACGAGGGGTCCGACGACTTCGAAGACTTTTGCGGTAAGCGCTCCAGCCTTCCTCATCAGCTCAATCTCACGAGGGGATTTGATGATGATCATTTATGTTCCTCAAGGAAGGCAACAAGCGCTTTCTTAAGGTCAGCTGCTCCGATGGAACCATCGAAGTCAGTGAGTAAGCCCTCACCCTTATAGAATTCCATAAGAGGGGCTGTGCTCTTGTAGTAATTGGCAAGGCGGACTTTGAAGCTTTCCGCATTGTCGTCTTTGCGTTGCACGATTGGTGTTCCGCATTCGTCGCAGATGCCTTCTTGTTTCTTAGGAGGCATGAATGTGACGTTATATGAAGCGCCGCATTTTGGGCAAACCCTGCGTCCGGCGATTCTTTCGATCAGAAGCTCATCTGGGCAAGAGATGTTGAGGATGGTGTTGACCTCACGGTTGATCTCTTTCCCAAACGTTTTGAGGGCCTCGGCTTGGGCGATGGTGCGTGGGAAGCCATCAAGGAGGTAGCCATTCTCGCAGTCTTTGCGGGAGAGTCTTTCCTTAACTAACGCGCAGGTGAGGTCGTCGGAGACGAGTCCACCACCGTTGACGATAGCCTTGATTTTGTTTCCTAGCTCGCTGCCACTTGCCATAGCCTCACGGAACATGTCGCCCGTGGAGATATGGGGAAGGCCATAATCTTTGGCGATCCAAAGGGCATGCGTGCCTTTGCCCGCGCCAGGCGGGCCCATCAGAACGATATTGAGCATCTTTATTGTTGAATTCCTTTCACTTTGTCAAAGGACTTGCCAGCGAGAAGGCCATCGATCTGGGCGTTGATTTCAAGAGCAACGCCGACGATGATGATGAGACCGGTGCCGCCAAGGGCAAGAGTGTTGTCGCCATCGAAGACATTGGCCCAAACGAGGATGACTGGGAGAGCTGCGATGATGGAGAGTGACATAGCACCGATGAAGGTGACTCTGTTAAGGACTTTCCTGACGTATCTCTCGGTTTCTTTTCCTGGGCGGATGCCTGGGATGTAGGAACCATTCTTCTGGAAGTTATCCGCAAGGTTCTCCGGGTCGATCTGCATCTCCGCGTAGAAGAAGCAGAAGGCGATGATGAGGGCTAAGTAGATGAATAAGCCCCAGTTCATCTCCCAGTGGGTTCCATCGAACCATGGCATGGAGAAGGTCCTGTTGTAGTTGAAGATGTTAAGCCACTCTGCACTGGCCGCCTCACTTGAGATGAAGCTGGCGATGATGGCAGGTGCGCTTAGGATGGAGCTAGCGAAGATGACAGGGATGACACCTGCGCTATTGATCTTGATCGGTAAGAAGGAGGCGCGCGCCATAGCGGCGGAACCACCACCTTTTCCTGCGTGCTGGACTGGGATTTTTCTCTTCGACAACTCGATGAAGACGACGAAGCCGATGATGAGGACCATCGCGAGGATATATAAGGCGAACTGGAAGGCACCTCTGATCATTTCGCTAGAAGAACGGGTGACAGTGTCTGTGACCCACTTCTTCCAAGCGGTTGTGATCTGGGTCGGCAGCGATCTGACGCAGCCGGCGAAGATGATCATGGAAATACCATTTCCGAGGCCTTTCTCGGTGATCTGGTCACCAAGCCACATGGTAAGCATGGCACCCGCGAGGATGACGGTTACGATGTAGGCGTAAGTCCAGAAATTGCTCTCGAGATTTAAGGTGATGAAGCTGCTGTTCTCCATGGTGCGGATGATGCCGTAGCCTTGTACAGCACCGAGAAGAAGCGTGAGATAACGCGTGGCCATCTCGCTCTTCTTACGTCCGTACTCGCCTTGCTTGCTGAGTTCAGTAAGCGCTGGCAAGACATCCTTGGAGAGAAGCTGAATGATAATCTGAGCCGTGATGTATGGCGAGACACCGAGGGCAAACACGGAGAAGTTGGAGAGAGCTCCACCTCCGAGCAAGTCCATGATAGCGAGCGAGTTGCCGCTCTTCATGAGATCATCGAGCTGTTTCTCGATGTGGACCCCCGGTACCGTAATGGCCGCCCCGATCCTGACGACGAAGAGGATCATGATCGTAAAGAAAATACGATTGACAATCTCTTTATTTTTGAAGATCGAGACGAACTTTTTCATTACTTAATAACCTCGGCAATGCCACCTTTTTCCTCAATGGCAGCTTTGGCCTTCGCGGAGAAGGCGTTAGCTTTGACAGTGAGTTTTTTGGTTAATGCACCAGTACCAAGGATTTTAACACCATTGGTGAGGCTCTTCACTAAACCTTTTTCGACAAGGGCTTTTCCATCGACGACGGAACCCTCTTCGAAGGCGTTGAGATCATCGAGGTTGACGACAGCCTTGATGACTTTGATGTTGTTGTTGAAACCATACTTTGGAATACGGCGAGCTAAAGGCATCTGACCGCCTTCGAAGCCGTTCTTCTTGGTATGGGCATGAGCGCCTTGGCCTTTCTGGCCACGGCCGGCGGTCTTGCCATTGCCAGAGCCTAAGCCCTGACCTTTGCGGAAGTGCTCTTTGCGGGAGCCTTCGACCACCACGATAGTATGAAGATTCTCAGCCATTATTTATCTCCTTTTGGCTCTTTGGCTTCGTGAGCGCGTGGAGCGCGTCTTTCGAAGTTACGTGGAGCTCTTTCGGCTCTCTCGGCCTTTGGGGCTGGGGCTGGATGCATGGCTTTGATCTCCTCTTCGGTCTTAAGACCGCGGAGAACCATGACCTTGTCATAGCTCTTAAGGGACTGGAGAGCGGCGTCGGTGGCACGGACCACGTTGAGGGCGGTACGGGAGCCATAGACTTTGGAAACGACGTTCTTGATGCCAGTGAGCTCAAGGACGGCACGGACGGCGCCACCAGCGATGATACCAGTGCCAGCTGGAGCTGGTTTGAGGATGACCTTGGTGGAGGTCCAGCTGCCTTCGACTTCGTGAGCGATGGTGCCTTTGGTAAGGTGGACGCTCTTGAGGTTCTTCTTAGCAGCGGTTAAGGATTTTTTGATGGCATCCGGGACTTCACCGGATTTTCTCATGGCAAATCCATAGTGGCCTTTGCCATCGCCGACGACGACGAGGGCATCGAAACGCATATGTTTGCCACCCATGACGACTTTGGTGACCTTGTTGATGTCAACAACGCGATCGTTGAAGTCATCTTCTTCGCGACGGAATCCGCCACGGCCACCACGTCTCTCGCCTGGACGGCCACGGTGGTCGCCGAATTTGCGGGAGCCTGGACGGTCGCTAGTGCGGCTACCGGCTGGTTCACGTTCTGGGTTGCCAGTAGGATTACGCTTCGCCTCTGGAGCATTGTTAGCGGCTTCTTGAGCCACAACTTCTTTATTTTCTTCAGCCATAGTTTTTCTCCTTAGAACACGAGGCCGGCTTTACGTGCGGCTTCGGCGAGGGCGGCAATACGCCCATGATATTGGTAACCACCACGGTCGAAGACGACCTTGGAGATGCCTTTATCTTTGGCTTTATTGGCGATAGCTTCACCAACTTTGGCAGCGGCTTCGCAGTTGGAGCCGTTAGCAAGCTTGAGTTGGACACTCGAAGTGCAAGCCAAGGTCATACCTTTGGTATCGTCGATGAGCTGGGCTTCGATGTGTTTGTTGGAACGGAAGACCACAAGACGTGGGCATTCCGCGGTGCCGGAGATCTTCGCTCTGACTCTGAGGTGACGACGGGCTCTGACCGCCGAACGGGACTCTTTCTGAATCATATGTTCTCTCCTCCTTATTTCTTAGCACCGGTGGCAGCGGCACGCTTACCAACCTTCTTGATGAGGTGCTGGCCTTTGTAGTGGACGCCTTTCTGACCGTAGACGTCTGGACGGTGTGAATCATAGATGAGGGCAGCGGTCTGTCCAACATCGTGCTTGTCGCAGCCTTCAACGACGACGTGGGTGTCATCTGGGCAGGTGATCTTGGTGAACTTTCCGACTGGCTCGACACGGATTTCGTGAGAGTAGCCGAGGAACATGCAGACAGCGCCGTTCTTGACGGAGGCGCGGTAACCGGTTCCGTTGATTTCGAGTTCTTTCTTCCAGCCTTCGCTCACGCCCTTGGCGGCATTGTGAAGGTTAGCCGCGAAGGTACCGTGGTTTTTATGGGCTTGTCTGCTCTCGGTATCTTCGAGAACGCAGTGCAAGGCTCCGCCTTCCTCATGGACGCTGACGCCAGCTAAGAGCTTGACGCTTACTTCGCCCTTTGGACCTTTAACGGAGACAGCGCCATCTTTGATTTCATAGGTGACGCCCTCAGGAAGAGAGATGGGTTTTAATCCAATACGTGACATAAATGTACTTTCTTCTCCTCTAATTACCAGACGTAGCAGAGAACTTCGCCGCCGACGTGCTCTTTGCGAGCTTCAGCGTCGGTGAGGATGCCTTTGCTGGTGCTGATGATGGCGATGCCAAGACCTTTGAGGACCTTTGGAAGCTTCTCGCATTCCATGGTCACGCGAAGACCTGGCTTACTAATCCTCTTGAGATTAGTGATAACGCGCTCGCCGTTCGCGCCATACTTAAGGGTTAAAGTGAGGGTTTTGCTCGCGCCTTCACCTTCGGCAACGAAGGAACTGATGTAACCTTCGGAGAGAAGGATGCGGGCGATTTCTCCCTTGACCTTGCTATAAGGCATGGAGACAGTCTCGTAACGAAGCGCGTTGGCGTTTCTGATGCGAGTGAGCATATCGGCAATTGGATCTGCAATCATTTTTTATCTCCTTTCCTTATTACCATGAAGCCTTCTTCATGCCTGGGATCTCGCCTTTGTAGGCCATCTCCCTGAGGCAGATACGGCAAAGTCCGAATTTACGGAGGACACCGTGTGGGCGGCCGCAGCGCTGGCAACGGGTGTAGTTGCGGGTGCTGAACTTCTGTGGGCGGCTCGCTCTGACGATTAAACTAGTTTTGGCCATGTTCGTTTCTCCTTAACGTTTGAATGGCATGCCGAGGAGTTCAAGAAGCTTGAAGGCTTCGGCATCGCTCTGAGCGGTTGTGACAATGACGATGTCCATGCCACGGATCTTCGAGATCTTATCGTAGTCGATCTCAGGGAAGATGAGCTGCTCACGAACGCCCAAGGTGTAGTTACCATGACCGTCGAAGGCGTTCTTGGAGACGCCACGGAAGTCACGGACGCGTGGGAGAGCGATGGAGACGAGCTTATCGTAGAACTCGTACATTCTCTGACCACGAAGGGTAACTTTGGTGCCAATGGCCTGTCCTTCACGGAGTTTGAAGTTCGCGATGGACTTTCTGGCTTTGGTGATGACTGGCTTCTGGCCAGCGATAGCGGTCAATTCAGCGACGCTGTCTTCGAGGGCTTTGCCGTTTGAGGTGGCATCGCCGACGCCGATGTTGATGACGATCTTCTCGAAGCGTGGGGCTTGCATGATGGAGGTGTATCCGAACTCTTTGATGAGAGCTGGAACAACTTCGTTCTTATATTTGGCAAGAACGCGGTTGAGCTCTTTTGCAGGAGCGGCTGGTTTCTTGCTGGCTTTTGGGGCCTCGGCCTTTGGGGCTTCCTCTTTTGGAGCTTCTGCTTTTGGAGCAGCGGCTTTAGGAGCGGCAGCCTTAGTGGCTTTAGGAGCGGAGGCTTTCTTAGCGGTAGTAGTTTTCTTAGCGGTAGCTTTCTTTTCTTCTTCTGCCATTGTTATGTCCTCCTTCCTTACTTATCGAGGTTGGCTCCGCTCTTGGCGGTGCGAACCTTCTTGCCATTCTCGATGGTCATATGGACACGAGTGGCTTTCTTTGTCTTTGGGTCAATGAGAGCGACCTTAGAGGCATCAAGCGGGACATAGATGTCGAGGATGGAGCCTTCTTGGACGTTCTGATTTGGCTTCTTGTGTTTCTTGTGGACGTTCACGCCTTCGACGACGACTTTGTTAAGCTTTGGGTAAACCTTCTGAACGGTGCCCTGCTTGCCTTTGTCATCACCGGAGAGAACGATGACTTTATCACCTTTTTTGATGTTCATATCTCTTCTCCTTACAAGACCTCGCTGGCAAGGGAGATGATTTTCATGAATCCCTTTTCACGAAGCTCACGGGCGACCGGTCCGAAGACACGGGTGCCGAGTGGGTTATGATCATCATCGACGATGACCACGGCATTATCATCGAAGCCAATGGAGGAGCCATCTTTGCGGATGACCTGTCTCTTGGTGCGGACGATGACGCCTTTGACGACTTGACCCTTCTTGACCTTTCCATTTGGGGCAGCGTCCTTGACGGCGCAGAGGACGATGTCACCGATGGAGGAGACCTTCATACGGGCTCCGCCGAGCTGACGGAAGATGCGGACGATGCGGGCACCGCTGTTATCGGCGACCACGAGATTCGATTCATTCTGGACCATTATCCGTTTCCTCCTTATTCAGCTTTCGCTTCTTCGGCTGGGGCAGCGACGATCTCATCGGAACCTTCCTTCTTCTCGAGGGCGGCTTCGATGGCTTCGACTGACTCACCGGCTAAAGCGGCTTTATCAATGGAGACGAGTCTCCATCTCTTAAGACGGGAGAGTGGGCGGCAAGCCATGATGGTGACTTCATCACCGAGCTTGGCCTGCTCGTTCTCATCGTGAGCGTAATACTTCTTGGAGTATCCGACTCTCTTCTTGTAAAGGGGATCATTACGCTTGGTGCTGACGGTGACGATGATGGTTTTGGCCATCTTGGTTCCGGTCACAACCCCTTGAAGAGAAGTTCTTCTATTTCTTTCTTCCATGGTATTGGTCTCCTTTCTTATTTGGCCTCATGAAGGTGGAGGGCTCTCTCACGCTTCACGGTTTCGGCCTTAGCGATGTCCTTGCGGACGTAGTGTAATTCGTCTGGGTGCTCAATCTGTCCCACCGCTCTTTGGCGGGAGAGCTCGAAGAGCTTCTGACGAAGGCTGGCAAGCTTCTCGTCTAACTCTTTTGGAGATAACTCGCGGAATTCTTTGATATCCATGCTTATTCTCCTTTCTTAACGATCTTGCAGTTGATCGGAAGTTTGAAGGAAGCCTGACGAAGGGCCTTCATGGCGACTTCTTCGGAGACACCGCCGATCTCGAACATGACTCTGTTCTTCTTGACGACGGCGACCCATCCTTCTGGTGAACCTTTACCGGAACCCATACGGACTTCGGCTGGCTTCTTGGTGAAGGCGAGGTGAGGGAAGATTCTGATCCAAACCTTGCCAGAACGGTCGGTGTAACGGGATAAGACGATACGAGCGGCTTCGATCTGGTGGTCGGTGATGTAGGTTCCTTCCAACGCGGCTAAGCCATACTCACCGAAGGCGACCGTGTTGCCTTTGGTGGCGACACCCTCATAGCTGAGGCCATGTGGGCGGCGGTATTTAGTTCTACTTGGCTGGAGCATTTCTGTTTCCTCCTTCTGCTTTTGGAGCTTTCTTCTCTTCAGCGGCGGCGATTCCAACCTTGTTGGTGCCTCTGCAGCACCAGACCTTCACGCCAATACGGCCATAGGCGGTAGCGGCGCTGACGGCGGCGAAGTCGATATCCGCACGGAGGGTTTCGAGTGGGACAACGCCCTCTTTGTAACCTTCGCGACGAGCGATTTCAGCTCCACCAAGACGTCCCTGGCACTGGGTTCTGCAACCGGAAGCGCCAGCTTTTCTCATACGCTGGATGGCTTTCTTCTGGGTGCTACGGAAGGACTGACGGTTCTCGAGCTCAGAAGCGATCCATTTGCCGATGAGGGTAGCATCGACGTCTGGGTTTTTGACCTCAACGACCTCAAGATGCGGATTGCCGCTCTTGACGATCTTCTTAAGACCATCGTTGAGAAGTTTGGTGTTGGCACCATCCTGGCCCATGACGACGCCTGGACGGGCGACGTAGAGGGAGACGGTGACTTTGTATTCGGAATCGGTTTTGACACGCGCGATGTCGATATGGCTGAGAAGGGCTTCCTTGAGTTTTGGCTCTAAGAAGTTTCTGATGGCGATATCTTCACCAAGGAATGTTGCGTAGTCTTTCTTGGAAGCATACCAATTGGCTTCCCAGCCGCGGTTGATACCAATTCTAAGACCGACGGCGTTAACTTTCTGACCCATTGATATTCCTCCTTACCTTTCTTTCACGGTGACTCTCATGAAGCTGGTGCGCTTGATGATTGGGGAGCTTGCGCCCTTACCGCGTGGTTCATAACGTTTCATTCTGACACCATCGCTGGCCTGGATCTCGGCGACATAGAGTTTGTCACCGGCCATGCCGAAGTTGTTGGTGGCATTGGCGGCTGCGCTCTTGATGAGCTTGGCGACTGGGTCGCTAGCAGCTTTGTTGACGTGGAAGAGGAGCTCAAGGGCATCGTTGACGTTCTTGCCACGGACGAGATCCATAACGAGACGGACCTTACGTGGGGTGACGCGAACATCACGGGCGATGGCGTGGGCCTCAGTGACCTTAGCCTTGACTGGCTCGGCCTTGACCTCAGCCTTTTTCTTGGCTGGTTTCTTCTCTTCAGCCTTTGGAGCGGCCTCTGGAGCAGCTTCTTTCTTTGGGGCTGCGGCTTTCTTAGCAGGAGCCTTCTTGGCGGCTGGTTTCTTCTCAGCCTTGGCTTCTTCTTTGACTTCCGCAGTAGCTTTCTTTTTGGTTTCTGCCATAGTTGCTTACTCCTTACTTACCGCTGGCCTGATCACCGGCGTTGTTGCCGTGATGGCCTTCGAATCTTCTAGTTGGGGCGAATTCGCCGAGCTTGTGACCGACCATATCCTCAGTGACGAAGACGGTGATGTGCTCTTTGCCGTTATAGACGGCGAAGGTGTGCTCGACGAAGGCAGGATAGATGGTCGAACGTCTCGACCAGGTCTTGATGACTTCTTTTTTGCCGGCTTTATCGAGATCCTCGACCTTCTTGAGAAGGTAAGCATCTACGAACGGGCCTTTTTTGCTAGAACGTGACATGTGTTCGATCTCCTTTCCTTATCCATTGCGGCGTCTCATGATGAGGCGGCTGCTGTTCTTCTTGATGCGACGGGTCTTGACGCCCATAGCTTTCTTTCCCCATGGGGTGCGTGGGGCATCGCGTCCGACAGGACACTTACCTTCACCACCACCGTGAGGGTGGTCACATGGGTTCATGGCGGAACCACGGACGGTTGGGCGGATACCCATGTTGCGGTTGCGACCGGCCTTACCGATGTTGACAAGGTTCCAGTCGTCATTGCCAACGATGCCGATTGTAGCGCGGCAGACGCTTAAGACTTTTCTGACTTCACCAGAGGCAAGGCGAAGGATGGTGTATTTGCCATCGACGCCAAGGACCTGAGCCATGGAACCGGCAGCGCGGCACATCTGTCCGCCTTTGCCTGGCTTAAGCTCGATGTTGTGGATGAAGGTACCTTCTGGGATGTTCTTAAGAGCTAAGTTGTTGCCGTTTTTGATATCGGTGGCCTCGCCGCTGATGATCTTGTCACCGACGTTGAGGTCTTTTGGTCTAATGATGTAGCGCTTTTCGCCATCAGCATAGGTGATGAGGGCGAGGAAGGCGGTACGGTTTGGATCGTATTCGATCGCCGAGACAGTTCCTGGGATCTCGTCTTTGTTACGACGGAAATCGACGATTCTGTAACGGTTCTTGTTGCCACCGCCGTGGTGACGGCAGGTGATCACTCCTTGATTGTTTCTGCCACCAGTGTGTTTCTTGGTGAGAAGAAGGGATTTTTCAGGAGTGGCTTTGGTGATTTCCTCATACGAGAGGGTCTGCATGGCGCGACGGCTCTTGGTATAAGGCTTGTAAACTTTGATTGCCATTTCTTTTCTCCTATAGTGGTTTTCTTTTTAAGATTTTTTCTTATTTATATATAAGGATTAAGTCTTAAGGGTGTTTCCTACTCTTTGAAGAGGTCGACAGCCTCGCCTTCGGCGATGGTGACGATCGCTTTCTTGTAGCCGCCGATGAAGCCTTTGTAACGTCCGCCACGGGATTTCTCCTTGGCGCTCACGTTGACGATCTTGATATCAACGACTTTGACCTGATAGAGCCTCTGGAAGCTGAGTTTGATCTCATCTTTGTTGCTCCAATCAGCAACCTTGACGGTCACTTTGTTCTCATTCTGGAGAAGAGCCATACTCTTTTCGGTGATGACTGGTTCCAAGATGACTTTGTAATCGTGCTCATTTGGAAGAGCGATAGGTTTCTTAGCAGCTTTTGGGGCTTCCTTCTTAGCCTCGGCTTTTGGGGCCTCAGCCTTTGGGGCGGCTTCCTTCTTAGGAGCAGCCTTCTTAGCAGGAGCTTTCTTGGTAGCCGTCTTCTTCTCGGCGGCGACTTTCTTTTCTTCGGCCATTATTTAAGTCCTCCTTCGAGCGCTTTGACGTCATCCTCGCTGATGACCATGGTGTTGGCATTGAGGACGTCATAGACGCTGATGTTGTTAAGGGCGCGGATCTCGAGGGCATCGATGTTCGTAGCGCTCTTGACGAGTTTCTCATCGCTTCCGACCAAGAGAACTTTGCCTTCAGCCTTGATGGTCTTGAGGGACTCAGCCATGGCTTTGGTGCTGATCTTGGCGAGCTTGAGGCTGTCCACGATGAGGAGGCCTTTGGCGGCCTTCTGGGAGAGGACGGTCTTCATGGCAAGGGCGTGGGCCTTCTTGTTCTGAGAAACGGTGTAGTTCTGATTGCCATCTGGTCCGAAGACGGTTCCACCGCCAACCCAGATTGGGGAGCGGCTGCTACCCGCACGGGCGCGTCCGGTACCTTTTTGACGATATGGCT
This sequence comes from Bacilli bacterium, assembly GCA_017542885.1. Classification (GTDB taxonomy): domain Bacteria; phylum Bacillota_I; class Bacilli_A; order RFN20; family CAG-826; genus UBA4951. The sequence goes on from JAFXWH010000034.1 coordinate 20,692, forward strand.
TCTTGCCGCCACCGGAGACTTCGTGTCTCTTCTTGGTTTTGGCAGTGGCCTGACGGGCGTTGGCGCTCTGAGCGACGACGGCGTCATGGATGGCTTGTTCGTTTTTCTCGGTGATGCCGAATACCTCGGCGCTGAGTTTGACGTCTCCGACTTTTTCGCCGGCGAGATTAACGACTGGCAAACTGATTTTCTTTTCCGCCATTGTTATTCTCCTTTCTTCGTAAGATCAACAAGCGGCTTGACCTCTGGCTTTCCGAACTGCTTGAGGATAGCGCTTCTGATCATGACGAGACCTTTCTTGGCTCCTGGGATGCCACCCTTAACAAGGATGTAGTTCTTCTCGGCGCTCGTCTCGATGACGGTGACGTTGAGAAGGGTGGTCTGTTCATCACCCCAGTGTCCGCTCATTCTCTTGCCTGGAATGACGCGGTTGTTGTCACGACCGTTGTTGGCCAAGGAACCGATCTGACGGTGATAGCCAGAACCGTGACCCTTTGGACCGATGTGGGCGCCGTAGTGTTTGATGACGCCACTGTAACCGTGACCTTTAGAGGTGCCGATGATGTCAACGACTTCACCAGCCTGGAAGAGATCGGCGGTGAGGTTCTCACCAACGTTCTTTCCGTAGATTTCCTCACCCTTTAATTCGAAGAGGTGAGCTTTGGCAGCGACGCCGGCTTTCTTGTAAACACCAAGCTCAGGTTTGTTGAGACGGTGCTCGGCGATGTCTTCGTAACCAACTTTGAGGGCTTCATAACCATCTTTCTCGATGGTCTTCTTTCCGACGATGACGTTTGGAAGGACTTCGATGACGGTGACTGGATACATAGTTCCGTCAGCGGCGAAGACTTCAGTCATGCCCATTTTTCTTCCGATGATGGATTTCATTCTTCAGTCCTCCTTATTTCGCTGTGACATCGATGTCTACGCCGTTTGGAAGATCAAGCTTCCTGATGGCATCAATGGTCTCTTTGTTTGGACCGACGATGTCGATTAATCTCTTGTGAGTTCTGATTTCGAACTGCTCGCGGCTATCCTTGTACTTGAAGGTAGCACGGAGAATCGTGTAGACCTGCTTCTCGGTTGGGAGCGGGACAGGACCGACGATTTTCACATTGAAGTGATTCGCTATTTCTACGATCTTCTGGACGGCGACGTCGAGAATCTTGTGATCGTAAGCCTGCAAACGAATGCGCAGTACTTGCTGTTTCGCCATGAATTTTCCTCCTTATTTCTTCAGGCTTGCTTTGCCAAGCTCCATGCGAGTTCCCTGACTAAGTCGAAGGCCTTAACAACGGCATTCGGCGTGTCAGCAACATCGCACTTCATCGCTGGCGTCAGCGTGTATGAGTATATTCCCGCGTATGAGAGCGCGTCAACAAAAAAATGAAAAATATTTTCGATGGTTATGGCACTTTTGCAAAAATCTTCAAGATATGGTCGGAATTTGATCAAAATGGCCTGTTTTTTGTCTATTTCTTATGCACAATGCACAAATTTGTTAATTCTAGAAGGGCAAAAACATGTATTTTCACCCCTGCTGCTTTATCCCTTTTTTTATGATTTTCTAACCGAGATTATCCTTTTTGGGCAATAATATGAGGGACCTTAGGAGGGAAGCGAATGGATATCTTTGGATACTTGGATAAATATGGCAAAACGAGTTTCGAGGAGAGACCTTTCTCTGAGACCGACAGCCTTGTCTTTTCCCAGTTAAGCTACCTCAAGTTCGAATATGGCTTCTCCGCATTAAGCGGAGGCGACGAGTATGTCGAGCTCAGTAAGTTCGCCCACCTCTCCGATAAGACTTTGCTTGCGCACGGCACGAGCGATCCGGCCAAATACAACGAGTTCTGGCTCAAGATTTTGGAGTGCCCACGTTTCTCCACTTTGAAGATCGGGCATATCGAATCGCATTTCAGCGTTGATGATTGCATCCAATACATGTCGATGGTCTTCATCGGGAGCGGTCCAATGAGATACATCGTCTTCCGCGGAACAGATGGAAGCCTTGTCGGCTGGAAAGAAGACTGCAACCTCGCAACCATGAAGGAGATCCCTTCCCAGAAGCTTGCGAAGGATTACGTCACCAAAGTCGTTAAACACCGCTTCTTCCCGTTCGTCATCATCGGCCATAGCAAAGGCGGCAACCTCGCCATGTACGCGACCTTAATGATGAAATGGAGATATTATGGTCGCTTCAAAGGCTGCTATTGCCACGATGGCCCTGGATTCAATGACACCAAGGTCTTCAGTAAGAGAGCCCTTACCAAACTCACTCCGAAAATCCATAAAGTCGTTCCAGGCGAATCCCTCATCGGACTTCTTCTCAACCAAGTCACTTCATATAGAGTCATCTCCGCGAACGAGAAAGCCTCTTTCTTCCAACACAGCATCTTCAAATGGGATCTTGATGAAGAAACTGGTGAGCTTGTTGAGCTTGAGAGGAATTCGAATGCCTCAAAGACCAAGCAGACGATGTTCCAGAATTGGCTTGCTTCACTTTCGAGAGAAGATCTTGTCCAGATGACTGAGTGCCTCTTCGATATCCTTCAGGCCAAAGACAGGAAGACCATCTATGAGGTTATGGCTCTAGGCAAACTTGACCTTGGAATCACCCTCATCAAGAGTTGGATGAAGTATGACGAGGAGACAAAGAAGAAGCTGAAGAAGAACCTCTTCTCTGCGTTCACCTTCTACAAGGAAGCCAAAGAGGAAATCGCTGCCTCTTATGGCCCGAAGAAAGAGAAGAAGCCAAAGAAGAAAATATTCGGTTTATTCAAGAAGAAAAAATAAAAAAGGCCTGCAAATCGCAGGTCTTTTATTTATAATTTCATACCTATTGAATTTAAAAAGCGAAAAAGAGTATGATTGGTTCATAAAAGGCTAATGAACTAGGAGACAATTAATATGAAACGCCTTTCTTTGTTGTTGTGTGCCGCTTTTATCTATTCGAATACCCCATCACAAGAGAAATCCCTCAAACACGGGGATTCTCTAATCCCAACAGACATTAGAGGGTTGTTAGGAAGTTCAGGTCATAGTGAGCTCATAATCAATGGAACAGAGGATTATGATTTCAATACAACAAACATGTACACTCATCTCTCTCCTGACCATAGAAGGACAGTTGCCTTATACGGACAAACCGGCGACCCTTCTTCTTTAACCGCGGTCAATGAAACGTCGTATTTCGTCTCTGGGACCGACAGTACAAACGTGACGTATACATTTAACTGCTCTTATAGCCTCTTGCCGGAAACCAATCTTAACAGCGAAGGCACGTGCAGCGTAAGCGTCAATCTTCAAGCGCATTTGCCCGACAACTGTGAGATTGAATACGATAACAGAACCTTAGATGACTTATCATCGTACTTCCAATTAAGCAACTACCAAGGAAACACGTACCCAGAAGTCGGCCACGGCATCTTGTTGCATAGGTCGAACGGGACCGGCAATTTCACAACATGGGATGGCTTTGTCCCCCTCGATAGTTTTATAACAACGCCAACACTGCAAATCCAATTTAGCGCGGGGCTTTATGTCCAACTCGCCATTTTATATGAAATCCACAACTGGGATAATGGTTGGTGGATATTCCAGAATCACAAATACTACCATAACATCGGAATATACAGCTTTAGAACATCTTATAATCATCTTTACTAAAAATGTTTGAGGTCAAAGGGATAACAAAAAAATACTGGAGAAAGACTGTTTTAGATGACGTTTCTTTCGAAGTCGACAAAGGAAAGATCTGTGCGCTCTGTGGTGTAAATGGAGCTGGAAAAACAACCTTGCTCAAGATTATGGCAGGCCTGACGATCCCACAATCTGGCATGTTGCTTGTTGATGGCAAACCTTTCGTTTATGGCGAAGCACCAGTCGTTTCTTGTCTTATAGAAGATCCTAAGTTTTACCCCCATTTAACCGGCTTTGATAACCTATGGCTTTTGTATCAGCTTTCTGGCGGAAAAGACAAAGAAGTCATCCATTCAGCAATGGAAAAAGTCGGTCTTAAAGCCAAGGAAAACATAAAATACAGCAAGTATTCTCTAGGAATGAAGAAGAGGCTTTATCTCGCTTTTTCAATAATGAGAGATTCCGATTTGGTCCTTTTAGATGAACCATTCAACGGGCTTGACCCTCTTGCAGTCAAAAAGATAAAAGAAATCGTTGTCGATTTAAGCAAACAAGGCAAAACAATCCTTCTAAGCAGCCATATGATCGTGGAACTCGAAGATATAGTCGACTCAGCAATATTCATCGACCATGGCAAAATCATCTACAACAACAAAAACGCTTCTGGGATCGAACTACACAAACTGTTTCTTGAGATGGTCCCAGCAGAAGGTGAAGCCGAATGATCATAAGGGTTGTTCGCCACGAACTAAAACTTGTTTGGAGTCGTTTTTGGGTCCTTCTTTTGGTCGTTGCGTTTATTGCCGGAGCTTTGACCCTACTATCGCATATACCAGATTTCTATGAAACAATCGTGACAGAAGCGAGACCAGATGGAGTAGTGAAGGCCGAACTATTGAATCAGTATCGTGCCGCTCTCGAGGCGCTCGACCCAACAGAGAAAAGCAAAATCGCCCTTTTGAATTTCTTTCTAAAAACAAACACAGATCAATTTGAATATTTTGAATTGGCCAACATCACCACCCACTATCTAGGGGCGGAAAGCCTAGCCACCTCTTACTCTTTCATAGAAGGTGCAGCGTTGTTAACGGCCCCACTAGGCATTGTGCTAGGTTTGTTATTGTTCGTGATTCCTTCTAAAAACGGTTCAATTCAGATGGAGCTTTCCTCAGGAATAAAAAGAAGTAGTTTATTGTTTGGAAAAATAATTGTTGGCTTTTCTGCGTTGCTACTCTATTGCTTAATCGCCGTTTCTGTTTCTCTTATCGCGGCAAAAGATAATCTCAATCAGTTATTCCTATTTGCGTATAGGGATGGTTATGCTTCCGCAACGTTTAGTTCACTGTTAGGTATGAAATCTTTAGGAATGTTAACAGGGGGCGTTTTCTACTTTGCGGTTTCTTCACTATTAGGAATCGTTCTTCCTCGCTCATATCTAGGTCCGTCGATCCTTTTCGCTGTTTTTTTGCTTTGCTTCCTCTTTTCAAATGTCGAGATGCCAAAATGGGGCTATTATGGGGAGCCGTCTGGATTATCTTTAAAGACGCTTTTTCTAATCCCGTTCTCAAATGTATTTCTTGCTTCAAATTTTGGTTTCCTCGGCGAGAGCGCAATCGTATCTGCCGTATACCTATTATTGACAGCGGGATTGGTATCCGGGCTCTTTGTTTATATCAAAAAGGCTAATGTATGAAACAAATAGGAAGCGTTTTTTCATTTGAATGGAACAAATTTAGGAAGGATTTGCCGAGGATAATCCTATTTGGGGTTATCTTTGCTTCAATCATTCTTGTAACGTTCTATTTCGTTTTTATGAGAATGGGCACAAACAGCTATTGTTCTGGAGAAAGCTATTCTTTGGAGTGGACCGCTGAAATTGAGGTCCAATACAAAGAGCGGATGGACTATTACTATTTGAATTATCTTATCGCCACGGGAAAAGAGAATCCTCCAGAGGGTGGTTTTATCATTCTTCCGCCTGAGTTGAGCTTGAAAGAATACCTGTACTACAAAACGTTGTTAGAAACAAAAGTGCCTTATACCATTAGCGGTTTTTCAGAACCAGGCAATTATTTATTCCCAACTCACTCAGTAGACTGCTCGGATTATCCTTTCCTTCCTTCTTTCAGGATGTTTATGTACCAAGATATTGCCTATGTTCTCATGCCAGTTCTTTTCTGGATCGAAATCTTTTTTGTCTTCCGTTATGACGGTTTCCTAAAAACCGACAAAGTCATTGCAAGCATGGGCATAAAAAGGAAGAATCTTCTTTTCGGGAAAATTCTTCACTGTTTGGTCGTTTGTTTTTCCAGTATGCTCGTTTTTTGCTTATTCGGACTGATCTTCTATCAAAACGTTCCTTTCGCGTTCTATAACGGGGAAGCGTGGCATATAACAAACACCATCGCGGTTTACTTTGAACGCTGGCTTGAGATGGGCTTATCTCTCTTTGCGATGATGTCTTTGATGATGGCTCTGGCAACAATCATCCCATCAGGTGTTGCTTACTTAATTTTGGGAGGAGCGTTGTCCTTTGCTTTCACCCCTGCCATTCACTTCATTCAGTGGTCTTTACAAACCGATTCCGGCTTCCCAGAGCTTTATGACATACCTTTTATAAATCTTATAGCTAGCGATGGCTTCACGGATCCCAATGCGTCGCTGAAATACCCGACTATCCTGCTATCCTTGCTGGGATGTTGGGCGGTGATTGGTTGCGTAATCCTTTTCGCGCACCTCAAAGACAGAAGATTTGCCTTGAGATATAAAAAACCTTAAATGCTAATTCCAATGTGATTTTGCTTGCGTTTTTGGGGCCTAAAGGCCCTTTTCTATTCTGCGGCGTTCGCCTTCTTCGTAGGTGTATTTGCACCCACAGCAGAGTTGCTGATAGAGGCCATATTTATCCCTAAGGGCTTTGCCTTTTTCAATGCCGTCATCCTTCTTGAAATCACTATAGAAGTACTTGGTTTTGGAATGCTTTGCTTCAAGCTCTTTGCCAATGCTGTTAAGGATGAGGGAATTCTTTTGTCTTGAGATGGTCATTACCGTGGTGAAGTAATCAAAGCCATTCTCTTCAGCGTAGTCATAAGCCTCACCCATTCTCTTGCGGTAGCAAATCATGCAGCGGCGGCCACCTTCTCTTTCGTTCCCGTATGGAGCGAGGTCTTTATCGAATTCGTCGTTGTCATATGGGGTGACGACGAGGCCAACATCAAAATTGAAATCCCTTTTGATGCACTCAAGAAGTCGCTTTAACTCTTCGAGTCTTTTAGTATATTCCGCCTCAGGATAGATATTGCTGTTATTGAACATGATGGTCACATCGAAATGCGGGCAAAGGAAAAGGAGAGGCCAGCAAGAGCAAGGACCGCAGCAGCCATGAAGAAGAAGCCTTGGTTTCTTGTCGCCATGGAGGTTTTTTATCTCCTCAAGACTGATGTTGTAATAGTTAGGCTTCTTGATGTTCATCCCTAATCCTCGAGGTTTTTGGAATAGTCGTATTTGCCATATATGAACATGGCGTCTCCAAAGGAGAAGAAACGATATCTCTCTTTGACCGCTTCCTCATAGACGGAAAGGGTGAACTTTCTGCCCATGAAGGCGCTGACGAGCATAACGAGGGTGCTCTTTGGGAGATGGAAGTTCGTGATGAGAGCATCCACCGCTTTATATTCGTAGCCAGGCTCAATGAAGATTGAGGTGGCTTCTCTAGTGGCAACGAATTTGCCGTATTTCTGATAATTGGCTTCTAAAGTTCTGACTGATGTCGTTCCAACAGCGATTATTCTCTTTCCTTCGGCCTTGGCTTTGTTGAGTTCCTCTGCAGCTTCTTCGCTGATCTCAAAGACCTCGCTATGCATGACATGGTCTTTGGTGTCGGTTACTTTGACCGGACGGAAGGTTCCTAAGCCGATGTTGAGAGTGACGTCGATGATTTTGGCGCCTTTGGCTTTGATTTCATCAAAAAGCTCATTGGTGAAATGGAATCCTGCGGTTGGAGCCGCTGCGCTTCCAGGGATCTTCGCATAGACGGTTTGGTAATCGTCTTTGTTCGCGCACATCTGCTTGATGTATGGAGGGAGAGGCATCTGCCCAAGCATATCAAGGACTTCTAAGAAGATGCCTTTATAGATGAACCTCATGTTCCTGAGGCCTTCAGGTTTGACGGCTGTGCAAACACACTTAAGCTCACCATTTCCGAAGACGCAGACAGAGCCTTCTCTGACGCTATGAGCATTGCCAACAAGGCACTCCCACTCGTCGCCTTCAAGCTGTTTTAAAAGAAGGACTTCCACCGCTCCGCCAGTCGCCTCTTTTGTGCCGATGAGTCTAGCTGGAATGACCTTTGTGTTGTTTCTTACGAGAACATCATTTGGGCCAATATAGTCAATGATGTCGTGAAATTTCCTATGCAAAAACTGCTTATTTTCCCTATCGACGACGAGCAAGCGGCATTCGTCACGCTGCTGCATCGGGGATTGGGCAATAAGTTCTTCAGGAAGGTTATAGTCAAATAATGAGATGTCCATTTAGAAGCCTCTTTCGTCTCCGAACTTCTCAAGGATCTCTTTCTTATACTCAAGGAAGCGATCCTCTTGGATGGCTTTCCTCGCCCCCTCAACGATCTTGATGAGGAAACGGATATTGTGGATGCTGTTAAGCCTCTTGCCGAACTCCTCATTTGCGATGTGGAGATGGCGGAGATAGGCTTTCGTATAGTTCTTGCAGGTATAGCAATCGCACTCTGGATCAAGAGGGGTGAAATCCTCTTTGTATTCGTTGCGGCGGATATTGATTCTGCCTTTGCTGGTCATGAGAGCGCCATGTCTAGCGATACGGGTTGGGAGAACGCAGTCGAACATGTCGACACCAAGTTCGATTCCGCCAAGGATGTAGTCGATTGAGCCAACGCCCATAAGGTAACGTGGTTTCTCTGGTGGGAGGTAACGGACACTGTCGGCAACCATGTGGAAGCAGACGTCTTTTGGTTCGCCGATTGAAGTACCTCCGATGGAGTATCCGTCGAAAGGCATCTTGGCGAGTTCTTTGGCGCACATTTCTCTGAGGTCAGTGAAATCACTTCCTTGGACGATGCCAAAGAGAGCCTGATCTTCTCTGGTATGGGCTTTGAGTCCTCTCTCAGCCCAGCGAAGGGTTCTTAAAGTTGATTTTTCAGCGTATTTCCTGTCGACTGGATATGGCATGCATTCATCGAATGACATAGCAATATCTGGTCCAAGGGCCTCTTCGATATGGATGACATCCTCTGGGGAGAGGAATTCTTTGTCGCCGTTGAGGTAATTCTTGAACTGAACGCCTTCTTCGGTGATCTTGCGGTTATCGGCTAAAGAGAAAACCTGGAATCCACCGCTGTCGGTAAGGATTGGTCCGTCATAGTTCATGAACTTATGAAGACCGCCGGCCTTCTTAACTAAATCCTCGCCTGGGCGAAGATGAAGATGATATGTATTCGCGAGGATGATGCCCGCGCCTAATGATTTGATTTCTTCTGGTGAGAGGGTTTTGACTGTAGCATTGGTGCCAACCGGCATGAAAGCTGGGAGCTCAACGTCTCCGTGCGGGGTATGGAGGATTCCATATCTGGCTCCGCAGTTCTTATCGATGTGTTTAATCTCTAACCAAAAATCTTTGCACATTACTGCGCTATTCTAATTCCTCAAAAGACAATAGGCAAATGCCTATTACCACTTAACGTCTTGATGGCGAGTCGGCATGAAAACCGTATTGAAGGCTTTTAAATGCGCAAGACCGACCCACAAAGCGTAGCCGGCAGCCATGGCGATTGTTTCGCCAATACCGACATAAAGGATGTTCTGCCAAAGAGTTAGATCACCCATGACTCCTAAGAGATAAAGCTCAGTGCCAACGATGACGGCATTGAAGAGCACTGGCCAAATCCAAGCGATGAAAAGCCTCTTGGAGAAGAAGGAAATGAGTAGGCATGAAAGGAGCGTGGCTAACGTTCCGAACACCATATCGATTGCGAAGTTAACACCAAGCGCTGCACCGATGCCGTTTGAGATAAGACAGCCGATCGTTAAACCGATGGTGATGTCCGGTCTCCAGAAGCAAAGGAGAACGAGCGCTTCAGAGAAGCGACATTGGATTGGTCCAAAGGACAATGCGGGAACTAGTAAAGTAAGCACCACATAGAGAGCGGCGATGATAGAGTTCTCAGCTATCATGCGAACGGTGAAACGTCCGCCAGAAGGTTTAGATTCATTATGAGCCATTGTAAGGCCCTCCCTGTTTTTTATACGTGGAGCAAGAGGAGCAACACGTTGGAGAAATCTTAATATGAAAGCCAAATAGTTGCAAAGAAAAGTAAAAACAAGCGGTTTTTGCAATGGATTTTTGGCTTTTTGTCCAGGAAAACGAGTCCTAGGGCATCTAGGCAAGAGTGGCGAACGAAGATATAATCTTCAGGTATGAATGAGCAAGGCGAAGTCAAAACCACTCAGAAGAAGAACAAGAAAAGCTTAATCAGCAACATCATATTCCTCGTTCTCCTAAGCGCTCTCGTGCTTACTCTTTTCTTATCCTTAGGTGAGATCCAGAAGATTGGCGAAACCCTATCTCAGATTGCAGAGGGAACCAATTGGCTTTGGTTGCTTGCCGCCTTTGGCGCAGTCATCGTCTACTTCCTTCTTTGGCCAATCACTTTGAACCTCTTTGCCAAAGCAGCAGGATCAGATATTTCCAAAACGGATGCTTATCTTATCGGCTGTTCCGAACATTTCTATAACGGCGTCACTCCATTTGCTACAGGAGGACAACCATTCCAGATTTATTCGTTTACCAAGAGAGGCACTTCCGCATCTGTTGCTACCAGTGCTGTCTTAGCTAACTTTGTTACCTTTATGATCGCGACCAATTTGATCGCTTTCGTTTCCTTATTCTTCTATCCGCAAATCACTCAAGGTTTAGCCGCTTTGAATATGGAGTGGGCCAAGTACGTTGCCATCGTTGGCTACACCATCAACTTCTTGGTTCTTCTTTTCATGATTGCCTTAGGAACCAGCAAGCATCTAAAGAATGGAATCATCGCTATAATCAAATTCCTTACCAAGCCTAAATTCCTTAATAAGCATTTCGCCAAGCTCATTCCTTCCTTTGAAGCGTACTGCGAAAATGCTCAGATCGGATTCCGTTCTATCTGGGTTCACAAGAAGACCTTCATCTTCTCTCTCCTTATCAAGATAGTGACGATGCTCGCTTACTATCTCATCCCTTATTTCCTTATTAAGGCAGTCGGCCTCAATATCACTTTGGGTAATAACGAGTTCGTTAATCTCATGATCGTCTTATTCTCGACTTCGTTTGCGATCACCGCTGTTGTTTGGGTTCCAACCCCAGGAGGAACAGGAGGCATTGAGTACGCATTCTCAATCGTCATCTCCTCTGTCTGCTTAATGACCACTGCTTCTGGAGCGGCCTTGGCCTTATCTCTCCTTTGGAGACTCGTCACTTATTACTTCACCCTTCTTATCTCATTCGCCTTCGTCTGCGTCTTCCAAGCCCGTGACAAGAAAGCCTTGTCGCAGTTAGAGGAAACACCAAAGGAAACCACTAATGTATAAAGGTCCATTACACATCTTATACGCAGGAAACAAAGGCTATACTATGGCACTTTTCCTTTCCCTCGAAAGCATGGCCAGAAGAACCAAAAACCCTATCAAAATCCATGTATTTTCTATGACCATGGGCAAAACCATCGGTATGGACGAAGAAGATAGAGCCCTTTTGGAGAAGATGCTCAAAGACTTCAACGAAGAGAATGAAATCACCCTCTATGACGCTTCAAAGATGTTTGAGGAAGAATTCAAAAACAGCCCTAACAACAAAAACGTCTTCTTCCCTCCAATGTGTTTATTAAGACTCTTTGCCGAGAGGATCCTTCCAAAGGATATAGATGAGCTTCTCTATCTTGATGGCGACACCCTTATCTATAACCCAATTGAGAACATCCGCGAGAATGATATAGCCGACCATGAATTTGGTGCCGTCCTTGATTACCTAGGAAAGACTTGGAAGAACAAGAACTATTTCAACTCAGGCGTCCTCTACTTCAATATGAAGAAATGCAGAGAGACCGGCCTCTTCGAGAAGTGCATTGAATTCGTTAAGACGAAGAAGGCTTTCTTCCCAGACCAGGACGCTCTAAATAAGAAAAACGTTTCTCACATGGTCATGCCTACCAAATTCAATGATCAAAGGGACGTCTTAGAAGACACAGTCATCAGCCATTATCCTAGAAGGATATGGAAGTTCTATAACCCTGTTAAGCCATGGATGATCGGCAGGATGCATAAAGAATTCAAACGCCACTGCTTCGACATCGATTATGACTATTACCTTGAACACTTCCCATTCGACAAATACGGAATGGAGAAGCCAAAGAAAGATTGGTAAAAGAAAAACGCCTCAATGCGAGGCGTTTTGTTTTTCTAATTTCGATTAGGCTCTTTTGGTGATCTCGGCTTTGGCTTTGCTGCCAGCGATCATGACGTATCCGCCAAGGGCGCAGGTAACAGCACCGACGACGAGGTTCATGATTGGGAAGCCGAATCCCCACTTAGCACCGAAGACATAATTCTTTCCGCTTTCGAGAGCGTAGTTGAGGTGGATTCCATTGTCTCTCCAGACGATGGTGAGAACACCATAGATGATGAGACCGATGCCAACGGCAATGACGGCACCACCAGCCATGAAGCCTGGGAGTTTGTTTCCCTTCTTGAAGTTGTTGAGCCAAGCAAGAAGGAGAAGGACAAAGGCGGCTAAGTTAGCAAGGGTAACGGTAAGGAGAAGGAGGTTGATTTCACTCTGCTTCCAAACATTGAGGGAAGTATTGGTAGCGTTGACCAAGAGGCTGAGGCCAGCTTCAAGGGCAATGGCACAGGTGAAGACCATAGCACCACCGATGAAACCCCGGAGAAGAGGTTTCTGATCCTTGCCATCGTAGAGCTTAACCATCGGGATGTTGGTAGCGATGAGAAGGATGATGGTGATGAGAAGAGACATGATGATGACGAAGACTAAGTTGCTGTCAGCACCATTGCTTCCGGTGAGGTCAAAGAATAAAACAGCCTGGAGGAGGAAGAAGATCGCGGCGGCCCAGCCTTCAACGATAAGAGTGGTAAGGGCTTTGACGACTGGTTCATCATCACGTGGGTTCATAAGACCTTTGACGGCATGGAAGAGGCCATAGCCGGAGATGACAGCAAAGCTGAGACCGACAACAGCAAGTTCTAGGTAAAGGAGATAAGCACCATCGAACAAGAATTCGGCAAAGTATTTTGGATCGGTTCCGAAGTACTCAGGAACAACGAAAGCGCCGAAGTAAAGGCCAAGGGCACCAAAGGCGAGAACGATGAGAAGGTGTGCTAAGAAGCTCAAGGTTCTGGATGTGTTTGCATATTTCATAAACAACCTCGCTCGCAGGGGGCTTCAAAAAATTACGGGAAGCCGTGCAACTTCATTATTTAAGTCTATCTTGAAAAGATAGTCAATTATCAAAGGGGAATTTCTTTTAATTCCCCTCAAAAAATTCCTTCGCAAAAATCGAGCATTTTCTGAATTTTAAGCGGTTTTTGCCAAGGATTTTGGGGTTTTATAAAGATTTGAAGACAATGATTGCGCTGAGTAACGACCAAGTGAGATTGTAACCACCGCAATCGCCATCAACGTCAAGGAGTTCGCCGATGAGATAGACGCCTTTTTCTTTTATCGAAGAAAGATTCTCATCGACCTCATTAAGGGAAAGGCCACCAATCGTGACCTGAGAATAATCGAAACCGTAATGATCCTTGACCGAATATCTAAGGTTCTTCATCGAGGTAGCGATGCATAAAGCATCGTTTCCTTTTGAACGACTAAGAATATGTTTCTGAAGAGGCTCTACTAAGTAGGAGTCGAGATAGAACTTACTATTAAGAGCTTCATCATGGGCAAGCCTTCCCATGAGTTCTTCAAAACTCCATTCCGGGAAGAGGTCCACCACTAACTCGATGTCTTTTGGGTTCTTGTGACGGTAGATTGCGCTCTCAGCATTGAAGATGACGATGCCAGAGATGCCATCGTTCTTATAAAGAACCTCGCCATTCTCATCGAAGATCTTCTCTTTACCAAGGAAGGCTTTGACGTTGGCTTTATGACGGACACCAGCAAGAGGCTTGATGTCTTTGTCGTTAAGAGTAAGAGGGGTTAAACCAGGGATCGGCTCAACGATTGAATATCCGTGCTTCTTAAGAATCTCATAGAAGCTTCCATCGCTTCCGAGTTTAGGATCGCTCTTTCCACCGGTGGCGATGACGAGTTTATCAAAGATAAAGCTCTTCTTGTCTGTCTTGACCTCAATCTCTTTTTCTTCGGCTTTGTAATCAAGGACTCTGGTCTCCGTTACAAAAGTAACGCCGACCTTCTCAGCGAGCTTCTTGAGATATAAAGCATATGAAGGCGCGCTCTCAGAGAGAGGGTAAACGTAGTCGCCATTAGCGGTTAGTTCGATGCCAAGGCTCTTAAGAACGCCTTCAAGGAATGGGTATCCATATTTCTCAAGGATAGGCGCCATGAAATCAGGGTGGTTATACTTATCCTTGGTGAGGTTTTTGTTGAGTAAATTGCAGTGTCCGTTTCCGGTCGCATAAAGCTTCTTCGAAAGCTTGCTTTCCTTTTCGAAAACCACCACTTCTGATTCAGGGTGTTTGATTTTCAAAAAGATGGAGAGATAAAGCCCGCTTGGACCACTGCCGATAATACCGATTTTCATCGTATGTATTTTAGTCTAGATGGAGAGGATAGACAAAAAGAAAAGCAGCCGTTTTGGCGGCTGCTAATTTCTCGGGATTATTTTTCTTCCTCTTTTTTCTCTTCTTCCTTTTTGCCGTGCTTCTTATCGTACACATCGATCTCTTCATCGATGATGGATTGAGCTTGGCTATGGTAGACGTATTTCTTCTTTGAGGTATAGAACTTGTCGAGTTCCTCTTTGACGATCTGACGGAAGGAAGCGTGGGTAAGATATTTCTCTTCCTTTGGCTCTTCTTCTACGACCTCTTCTTCTTTCTTGACGGCTTTCTCGCCTTTGAAGACGAAGAAGTATCTGATCAAGAAGCTGTAGACCATCGTGATAACAAGAGCAATGGCAAGGATTCCAAGTCCGCTTGGGGTGGATTTGCCACCATGAGCGATGACGTGACCAATGCTAAGAGCGGTAAGGCTGTAATGGAGAGGGTTGGTTGGAACGATAAGTTTAGTGAGCAAGATGCCAACATGAATAAGAGCCATGCAGATGACCCATCCAAGGAAAGCGCTCAAAAGGAATTTCGGGAAAGTGGCCTTTCCTTTGCCTTTGAAGACGATGAGATGGTTAAAGAGATAACCGGCGACTAAGTAAAGGACAAATGCGCCGACTGTCATGATCGCCCATTCCAAGACTTCGTCTAATTCCATAAGAGGAGCAACGAACTGGAGCAAGCAGAAATGCGCGCCTAAAGCGATGATGAGGGTGATGAGCTCAAAGATGATGAACTTAAGGACAAGAGGCATTCCCTTCTTTTCCTTCTTTGGTTCCTCTTCTTCGGCGACAGGTTCAGAAGCTTCTTCGACCTCTTTTGGTTCTTCAGCTTCTTTTGGTTCTTCAACAGGTTGTTCTAACTCTGGCTGTTCTAATTCTGACTGTTCAGACTGAACTTCTTCTTTTTTCTTTTTCATGGCTAAAATACCATTCCTTTATATTTAGGATACTAGAGTGATTCGATTTCTTTAAGATAATCCTCACAAATTGCATCACTTGGCATCACAAGGTCACCTCTAGGTGAGAGGCCAACGGTGCCGATTTTTATGCCATCAGGAGTGCAGTTTCTCTTGAATTGACTCTGGAAGAAACGCTTGAAGAAGGTTCCTAACCATTTCTTCAAAGTTTCGTTGTCGTACTTATAGTTGAAGGCTTGCTGCGCAAGGAAATAGAGCTTCTTAGGAGAGAATCCATAGCGGAGATAATGGAAGATGAAGAAATCCTGGAGTTCGTATGGCCCAACTTTATCCTCGGACTTCTGGACGATTTCTCCTTTGCTGGAAGGTGGCAAGAGCTCTGGGCTGATTGGCGTGTCGATGATACCAAGCAAAGCAGCCTTAGCTTCTGGATGCATGATCGCATATCCCTCAACAACATATCTAACTAAAGTCTTTGGAACGGAGATGTTGAGGTCATAGAAGGACATATGGTCACCATTATAGGTGCACCACCCAAGAGCGGCTTCGCTTAAGTCGCCGGTGCCGACCATCAAAGCATCCTCATCGTTAGCAAGATCCATCAATACCTGGGTCCTCTCGCGAGCTTGGGCGTTCTCATAGGCGACATTGTGGTTTTGTTCATCGTGCCCAATGTCTTTGAAATGTAAACGCACTGACTCACCGATGTTTATTTCGCGGAAGGAGACGCCAAGCGATTCTGAAAGAAGGACTGCGTTGTTATGCGTTTTCTTGCTTGTTCCGAACGATGGAAGAGTGATGGCGATGATATCTTTCAGGTCATAACCAAGTTTTTTGAAGGCTTCTACGGAAACGAGAAGCGCAAGAGTTGAATCAAGACCGCCAGACAAACCTAAGACCACTTTCTTCTGATGGACGGTTTTGAGCCTTTTCACAAGCGCCATGCTTTGCATTGTGAGGATGAGATTGACTCTTTCAAGGTCAATTTCTTTGGTCTCCGGGATGAATGGGTTCTTTGAATAGTGACGGGTTAAGGCTTTAGGTGTTTCTAAAGGCATTGAGAAGAAGACCGTTTGATATTCGTTTTCGTATCTGGCTTTGAATGAATGGTTTTTGTTTCTTTCGGCTTCAAGAAGTTCAATATCAATCTCAGAAATTGCCTTTTCCATCTTGAATGGGGCAGCCTCGCAAAGAATCTTTCCGTTCTCTGCGATTATGTTGTGGCCGCCGAAGATCATGTCGGTGGTGCTTTCACCATCACCAGCGTTGGCAAGGATGTAAGCGGCCGTCATTTTGTCGGAAGCCGTCTTCAAAAGGCTCGTGGTGTATTCGGCCGAACCAATAAGCACAGGGGTCGCGCATAAATTAAGAATGACATTCGCGCCTGCCTGCGACGCTTTCGCGGAAGGGACTTCAATTGAAGAGATATCTTCAGATAGTTCAACGGCGATTCTGAGTTTTGGGTAATTGGAGTCAACAAAGATCAAATTGGTTCCAAACGGGATCTTTTCTCCTAGGAGGTTGATGTAACCCTCTTTCGGCCCCTCAGAGAAGTATCGATTTTCGGATGGATAGGATTTTGGAACAATACCAAGAATCTCTCCGCCATAGTAAACGACACCGCAACTATAAAGTTTTCCATTGGTTTTGATTGGAGCGCCAACGGTGAATAGAAGGTCATTCTCTTTGGAGATTTCTTTAAGCTCAACAAGGGCTTTCTCAACCAATTCTTCGATTGTTTTACTGAAAATCAAATCGCCTAAAGTGGCAGATGTAAGACATAATTCTGGCAAAACAAGAATTCTGACACCTTCACTGCTTGCCTCGCAAACAGCCTTGATTATTTCTTCTTTGTTATGGGTGATTCCAGCAATCTCTACATCGATCGATTGAGCTGCAACCTTAACATAGCCAAGCGGGTCACTAAGCTCATTTTTGCCAGAAATCCTTGCAAATCTTGACTTTTCTTTGGCAGAACCCCCTTCGTTTAGGAGTTTTTGGTGAGCTTCATCAGAAAGGATAACGAAGTCTTTTTGGCCGTTTTTGGTGATAATGATCCTACCTTCGTTCTCCTCTAATTCCTTCCTTAACTTATCCGTATTTCGTAGCAATGTGATTGGTTTGATGTCGTTCATAATTATTACCTCTTTGTCATTATACTGTCATTTTTCGTAATGTATTGAAGATTTTGCTAGTTATCATAAAATTGTTGAGATGTTAAAGACTGGCTTAGCGATTCTTAACGCTTATATCCAAACTCCAGCGTCTATTCACTACTACAAAAGGATGAAAGAAGAACTGGATTCTTTAGGTGTTTCGTTAGACTACAAAACCAACGCCGAAATTTTGGCTTTAATTGGATCAAACGGTGATATTTTGGCTTCAGAAATGTCCAATTATGACTTTGTTTTATATTTAGATAAGGATGAATATGTCGCCTACATGCTCGAGAAGGCAGGCGTGAAGCTATTTGATAGCGCAGAGGCCATTAGGCTTTGCGACAACAAGATGCTTACCTACATCGCCCTGTCCAACGCCGGAATCAAGATGCCAAAGACCATCTCTGCCCCGCTTAACTATATTGGCAGCGATGATGACACCTTCATTAAAGAAGTAGCCAAAGAACTATCCTTCCCAATCGTCGCAAAAGACAATTACGGAAGCTTAGGAAAAGAGGTCTATTTAATTAAAAATTTCGATGAACTCGTAGAATTTGAGAAGAGCCATAAGTTCGGCGCCCACCTATATCAAGAGTTTATTGAGAGCAGCAAAGGACATGATTTCCGCATCATTGTAATCAATGGCAAGGTCGTGGCATCCATGAAGAGATGCAATGACAATGGAGACTTCAGAAGCAATGTCGCCCAGGGTGGTCACGGCGAACTAATAGATCTTCCAGAGTCCTTTAAAGAGACCGCCGAGAAAGCCGCCAAGTTACTTAAGTTAGATTATTGTGGCGTCGACCTCTTAGATGACAAAGACGGAAATCCAGTCCTTTGTGAAGTGAACTCCAACGCCTTCTTGCAAGAGATTGAAAGAATCACCGGAAAGAACATCGCTGGCGTCTACGCAAAGCACATTGTGGACTCCATTAAATAACACACTGAAAAAGAAAAGAGGCAGGTTTTGCTGCCTCTTTTTTAATTTTTGTGCGGATTATTCAGCCTTTTTGGCTTTTCCTTCGTTTTGTTTCTTCAACTCTCCGAGAATCTCTTTGAGAAGGTCGGCTTCGGTTGGCTCAGGGGTTCCTTCCTCTGGTGGGACAGGTCTCTCTTCTGGGTGCTTCTCGTAGTATTTCTCAAGGGCCTTAGCTTTGGCTTCGGCTTTCTTGGCTTCGATCTTGTTGGCGATCTTAACGATGATGAAGAGGGTTAAGCCAATGATGATGAAGGCGATAACGGCATTGATGAAGGTGCCCCAATCGATGATGGCAGACATCTTGTAGGTGAAGGTCGTGCCGTGCTGTTCATAAAGGCTAAGGAGTGAGTTCTTCCACTGGATGAAGGTGTCGCTTTCGACTTTCAAGTCGTTGACACCCTGCTGAGCGGCGAATTCGATAACACGATCGTTAACCTCGGCCATGGTGAAGGACTGAAGGTTGACGGTTTGGCCGTTCTGAAGGAATGCGGCACCCTTTTGGGCATCAGTTAAGGCCGGAAGGACGGTAACGAGTCCTTTAAGACCTCCTGGAACACCCCAGGTCGCTAAGCTCATCAAGATGTTGACGAGTGAAGTGACAATGGCGTTGAACGCGCCGCCGATGACGACGCCGACGGCAAGCATGAAAGCGTTGCCTTTGTTGATGAATGCCTTAAATTCTGCAAAGAATCTCTTAAAAGCATTCGGCTTCTTTGGTTTATTGTCTCCCATATTTTTATTGTTCCTCCGAAACAATTGTTGATTTTATGATAGCGCGACATTCCAAAAAATGAATATGCCAAATATAAAAATATGTTGTGTACGCGCACAAGGAATATTGTTGCTTCGGCGTGTATCAAAACACCCCAAAAACTAGTAGATTTTTGATACACGAATTTATAGCGAAAACAGACCTCAAAAATGTTCATTTACCATCGCATTTTTTGGACTTTAAGTTTTCCACATTTTTGTTCGTCAATCAAAACGAAAATGTATTTTTCAAATTTTGATCGGTTTCTCCTCCAAACTCAGATTTCCAAACACCAAAATCGGCTATTGAACGAATATATTCGTACTATTTGATACACTGTCAAAAATTGAGATTTTTCTTATTGACTTCGTAATTACTATTTCAGTGTTCGTCAAATCGGCAAAAATACTAGGGTTTTTTATTGTGGAAAACTCTGTGAAAAAGTTTTCAAAAATTTTCCCAAAAAATACGTTGCATTTTGATTGCAATTTATATGCCGATATTTATGATTATCGGTGCAAGGGAGATGAGTAATCTCACCTCGAACATAAATCGGGTCGATAAGGTGGCGTTTTAAAAGCCCCTTATTAACAACTGTGCGAAGCGAAAGGAGCAGAGTTATGTTGAAAGTTAGAAAAAGAGATGAATCGATCGTTGAATTTGATTTATCGAGAATCGAAAAGGCTATTGAGAGAGCCTTTGTCGCAGAACACAAAGAAGCAGATAAGAACATCATTGAGCTTTTAGCTCTCCGTGTCACAGCGGAGTTCAATAAGAAGGTCGAAAATGGCATCGTGAACATCGAAGACATCCAGGACAGCGTTGAAATCGTCTTGATCCAGGCTGGCTATGTTGATGTCGCTCACAGCTACATGGACTACCGTAAGAAACATGCGGATATCCGTGAAATCAAGAAGACCGAGCTCAACTACGCCACCGTCGTCGATAACTATCTCAAGATCAGCGACTGGCGCGTTAAGGAGAACAGCACCGTCACCTATTCCGTCGGTGGTCTTATCCTTTCGAACAGCGGCGCCGTTACCGCCAACTACTGGTTAAGCCAGGTCTATGACAAGGAAATCGGTGATGCCCACCGCAACGCCGACATCCACATCCATGACCTTTCCATGCTTACCGGTTATTGCGCTGGTTGGTCCCTTAAGCAGCTTATTCAGCAGGGCTTAGGCGGCGTCCCAGGCAAAATCACCTCTACCCCAGCTGGCCATTTGAGCACTCTTTGCAACCAGATGGTCAACTTCCTTGGCATTATGCAGAACGAATGGGCGGGAGCTCAGGCATTCAGTTCCTTCGATACTTATCTCGCCCCATTCGTTAAGGTCGACAACCTTACCTACAAGCAGGTCAAGCAGTGCATCCAGTCCTTCATCTTCGGTGTCAACACCCCATCCCGTTGGGGAACTCAGGCTCCATTCACCAACATCACCCTCGACTGGACCGTCCCAGAGGATCTTAAGAACCTCCCAGCCATCGTCGGTGGCAAAGAGATGGATTTCACCTATGGTGATTGCAAAGCCGAGATGGATATGATCAACAAAGCCTTCATCGAAGTCATGATCGAAGGCGATGCCAACGGCCGTGGATTCCAGTATCCAATCCCAACCTATTCCATCACCAAAGAATTCGATTGGTCCGACACCGAGAACAACCGTCTCCTCTTCACAATGACCGCCAAGTACGGCACCCCATACTTCAGCAACTACATCAACAGCGATATGAAGCCAAGCGATGTCCGTTCTATGTGCTGCCGTCTCCGTCTTGACCTCCGTGAACTCAGAAAGAAATCCGGTGGTTACTTCGGAAGTGGCGAAAGCACCGGTTCCGTCGGCGTTGTTACCATCAACATGCCACGTATCGCCTATCTTGCCACCAACAAGGAAGACTTCTATGCCCGTCTTGATGCCATGATGGATATCGCTGCCCGCTCACTCAGCGTTAAGCGTAAGACCATCACCAAGCTCCTTGAAGCTGGCTTATATCCATACACCAAACATTACCTTGGCTCCTTCAAGAACCACTTCTCCACCATCGGTCTTGTCGGTATGAATGAAGCTTGCCTCAATGCCCGTTGGGTCAGAAGCGACCTCACCACTCAGGCTGCTCAGGACTTCACCGTTGAGGTTCTCAACCACATGAGAGCCCGCCTCTCCGACTACCAGGAGAGATATGGCGACCTCTACAACCTCGAAGCCACCCCAGCCGAATCCACCGCTTTCCGTCTTGCTAAGCATGACCGTGAGAGATATCCAGACATCATCACTGCCGGCGGAAATGGTGAGACCCCTTACTACACCAACAGCTCACACTTACCAGTCGGTTACACCGACGATATCTTCGCCGCCCTCGACATCGAAGACAGATTCCAGACCCTTTACACCTCTGGCACCGTCTTCCACACCTTCTTGGGCCAGCGTCTTCCAAACTGGGAGAGCTGTATGAAGCTCGTCCGTAAGATCGCTGAGAACTACAAGCTTCCTTACTACACCATGTCTCCAACCTATTCGATCTGCCAGGATCACGGTTATATCAATGGTGAAGTCCACACCTGCCCAATCTGTGGTAAAGAAGCTGAAGTCTGGTCCCGTATCACCGGTTACTACCGTCCAGTTAAGAACTGGAACGATGGCAAAGCCCAGGAATACAAGGATCGTAAGACCTACATTCCAAACGAGAACAGCCGTCCACACGCTCACGACAGCGCTTGCGAGTGCCACGAGCACGAAGAGAAAGCTTCTGCTCCAAAAGTGACCAAAGTCATGCTCTTCACTTCTCCAACCTGCCCAAACTGCAAGATGGCGAAGATGATGCTTGATAAAGAAGGCATCGAATACGAGCAGATTGACGCTGTTTCAAACAAAGAGACGACCACTGCATTCGGTATCACCAATGCTCCAACTCTCTTAGTTCCAAATGGTGAGGCCTATGATGCGTACGAGAACGCTTCCGACATCAGAGGCTACATCCAGAAGGTGAAAGGCGGAAATGCTGCCTGATATCCTAATCATAGGCGGAGGGGCTGCGGCAATGACCGCGGCCCTTTATTCGCTTAGAGCCGGAAGAAGCGTCAAGCTCATCGAGAGGCAAGCGTTCGGCGGTCAAATCGCCGACTCTCCAAGAGTTGAGAACTTCCCATCCATCAAAGAGATCTCCGGACTTGAATGGTCCAATAACCTTTTCGAGCAGATCACCGCTTTAGGTGCTGAGTTCGAAATGGACGAGGTCAAATCCATCGAAAAGAAAGGCGACAACTTCGTTGCCCATTGCGAATATGGCGACTATGAAGGTAGAGCTGTCATCATCGCCAGCGGTGTCAAACACCGTCACCTTGGCATCCCTGGAGAAAACCTCAAAGGCGTCTCCTACTGTGCAGTCTGTGATGGCGCTTTCTACACTGGCAAAGACACGATGGTCATCGGCGATGCCAATAGCGCGCTCCAGTATGCTTTGCTTTTAGCAAAAACCTCCCGTCACGTTGACGTTGTCACCCTCTTCGACAAGTTCTTCGCCGACGATATCCTTGTGACCGCTTTGAAGGCACTTCCAAACGTCTCGATCTACCACAACTACAATTCCGTCTCCTTCAATGGTACGGATAAGGTCGAAAGCGTCTCCTTCGAAGGCAGATTAGACAAGAAACCAATGACGATTGAGATCAATGGTGTCTTCGTCGCCATCGGACAGGTTCCGGACAATGAGAGATTCTCCAACGTCGTTGATTTGGAGAAAGGCTTCATCGTTACCGATGAGAATATGGCCACCAAGACCGAAGGCATCTTTGCCGCCGGTGATTGCAGGGTCAAAAAAATAAGGCAGCTCACCACCGCTTGCAACGATGGAGCGATTGCTGCCTTAAATGCTAATACCTATTTAACGACTCATTCGTAACCACGAAGTTCGACGTGTTCGATATTCTTATCAAGAATGGCCTTCCAAATGAGGGCCTTTTCTTTTGGTACAGGATGGAAGCCGTGTTCGATGCAGCTATCCCTATCGACATACTGCTGAAGGAAGAGACGCTTGGCACCGGCTAACCAAAGAGAGATCTTCTCAATGTCTTCGGTCTCATGGAATTCCTCAACGATGGTCGTTCTGAATTCGTAATCGACGAGATCGGTACTCATAAGATATTCAATCGATTCTTCGATGTCTTTGATATCGACATTCTCGGTTCCGATCGTCTTGGCATACTTCTCTTTGCTGTTCTTGATGTCCATGGCGACATAGTCCACTAGACCCTGCTCAACCGCGAGCTTAAGAATCTCTGGACGAGAGCCGTTTGTATCAAGTTTGACCTTGTATCCTAATTCCTTGATTTCACCCAATTTCTCCAGCAAATCCGGCATTAAAGTGCATTCGCCGCCGGAAACGCATACGGCATCAAGGACGTTCTTCCTCTTCTCTAAGAAGGATTTGATGTCCTCCCAAGGGATGAAAGCAGGCTTCATGCCAGGAATGACCAAAGCCGCGTTATGGCAATACGGGCAACGCATGTTGCAGCCCGCGAAGAAAAGAGTGCAGGTGATGTTGTCGTCAAAATCTAGAAGCGAAAGCTTCTCCATTCCACTGAAATCCATATGCACATATTATAAACCCACGCAAAATAAAGTAGAATTAATACGATGAGCGAAACTATATCCATTTGGAACGACAATAACGAACCTTTGGCCGAACGCCTTAGGCCTACTTCCATCGACGAGATAGTCGGTCAGGATCATCTTTTAGGCAAAGGCAAGATCCTCAGGAACATGATCGAAAGCGACAAAGTCCCTTCGATGATCTTTTGGGGTCCGCCTGGAGTTGGCAAGACAACAATCGCCAAAGTGATCGCCAACATGACCAAGGCTGATTTCATTACATTCTCTGCCGTCACTAGCGGAATCAAAGAAATCAAAACCGTCATGGAAGAAGCGGAGAAAAACCGCCTTTTCGGTGGCAAAACCATTGTCTTTGTAGACGAAATCCATAGATTCAACAAAGCCCAGCAGGATGCCTTCCTTCCTTTCGTCGAGAAAGGGAGCATTATCCTTGTGGGCGCTACAACCGAGAACCCTTCGTTTGAGATCAACAACGCTCTTTTGTCTCGCTGCAAAGTCTTCGTCCTCAATCCTTTAGGCGTTGATGATATTGTCCTTCTTCTTAAGAAAGCCATCTCCGACAAACGTGGATTCGGCGGCATGAAGATCAAGATCAGCAAACAGATCCTTGAGACGATCGCCACCTTCTCTAATGGCGACGCTAGAGGCGCATTATCCACCCTCGAAATGGTTATCCTAAACGGAGATAGACAAGACGACACAATCACCGTCTCCAAAGAGATAGTTGAACAAGTGACTTCAAAGAAGTCCTTCCTATATGACAAGAAAGGCGAAGAACACTATAACCTCATCTCCGCCCTCCATAAATCAATGAGGAACAGCGACCCTGATGCAGCCGTTTATTGGCTAGCTAGGATGCTTGAAGCTGGAGAAGACCCTCTTTATATCGCTAGACGCGTCGTTCGTTTTGCTTCCGAGGACGTTGGTCTAGCCGATCCTAGAGCAATGGAAGTCGCAGTGTCCGCTTACCAGGCCTGCCACTTCATCGGCGTTCCTGAATGCAACGTCTGCCTTACCGAAGCGGTCGTCTACATGGCCATGTCTCCTAAATCAAATGCGATGGAAGTCGCCTACAATAGAGCGGCCGAAGACGCGAAGAAGATGATTGATGAACCAGTTCCTTTGGTCATCAGAAACGCTCCGACCAAACTCATGAAAGAGCTTGGATATGGAGATGGGTATATCTACGCCCACGACACCAAAGATAAGATTGCCAGCATGCAGTGCCTTCCGGATTCGCTTGTTGGCAAAGAATACTTCACCCCTGGAACACAAGGCTTAGAAGCCAAATACAAAGCCCGCCTCGAAGAGATAAAGAAATGGAAAGAGGCGCACTCTAAGAAGCAAAAGTAGGCCGTTTTGACTTGCCCTTCATAAAAGTTCTACAATAAGGCCATGTTTGATTTCACATCCCCACTTACCTATATCGGCTTTTTCTTTCTGTTGGCCTTTGTCCTTATCTCTTTGCAGCACATTTATTACTGCTACAAGGAATGGGAGCCCAAGAGAAAACTAACCAAAACCTTATGCGTTCCTGCTTTGGCGATCGCCGCGGTTTTCCTTGCTCCAATGAGGTGGCAGATCTATGTCGGAGCCGCTGTCGGAGCTATTGGCGATTACTTCCTTCTTAAGAAGCACTTCGTCAAATTCTTGGCCTTAGGAATGCTTTTCTTCTTCCTTGGCCATATCTTCTATATCAATGAGGCCATGTCCATCTTGGTTGAAATAGGTCTTCTTGAAGTCAAGAACATCCAAATCTGGGCGATTGTCTATTTTGTTGCCGCTTATGCGATCTTCTTCACGATTGCTTTTATCATCACGAAGAAAAAATGGCTTATGAGTTTGGCAGGAGGCTTATACTGCGTAGCCCTTCTTACCGAGACCACGGTCGGTCTTGTCGGTGTGCTTCTAGGTCAGCCTCTCTTTTTCATCTTCTTGCTATTAGGAGGACTCGTCTTCTTACTAAGCGATTCGATGCTCGTCTACTCTCACTTCTTCAAACCAATACCAAGGGAGCACTTCCCAATCATGATTACCTATCTCCTTGGAGAGGTCTTGATTGTCGTAGGTTTAATCCTCACGAACGGAATGGTCAGATAAAAGAAAATCCCTGAATTGCCAGGGATTTTTAAATATTTGCTAGGGTTTTAACGTTCAAAGGTAAGTTCGCCGGCTTTTTTGAGAGCGGTCTTTGTGACAATAGGACCGATAAGCTCATAGACAAGCGTGGAGGTGAGGATGATGGCCACCACCATCGCTCCGATTAGAGGATTTCCGCCAGGACCGCTTAAGGCAGCGCCTGCGGTCGTCGATAAACCGATTGCGACACCAGCTTGAGGGATAAGGCAGAAGCCAAGATATTTCTTAACGGTAGGCTCCGCTTTCGAGA
>JAFXWH010000035.1:0-11128 GCA_017542885.1 Bacilli bacterium
AATGTCTTGGTCACGATAACGGTTGATGTCATCGACTGAGCCATAATTCTCCCTTGGGATAAGAAGCTGACCGCATTCCTGCATGGCGCGGATGGTCTCGGTCGTATCGTCATCGTAAGGGATGATCTTCTTTTTGGTCTGGATGGCGAGGCTGATGACTTCGTCAATGTTATAGAAGTTAAGGGAATATAAAGCGATGAAGACGCGGCCAAGGGCATTTGTGACTTGCCTTTCGATAAGTGGCTTGAGTTTGTATTTCGGAGCGGTATATCCAGGTCTTTCAGCATAGATCGATGGGGTGAGAAGCGCTAAGGTTGGATGCTTCTCGGCAATCGCTGAAAGCGAGGCCATATCACCTAAGTAGTTCTGGGTTGCGTTGTTCTCGACGACGTAGTCGCTAGTGAAGACGATGTTGCCATAGCTGGTGTTGATGGCGATGCCGCTAGATTGAGCGATGTTATGGGAGGTCTGGAAGAAAGAGATCTCTCTGCCAGCCACTTTGAAGGTGGAGCTAGGCTCGACCTCATGGAATTCGTAGCCACTTGGATCGACGCCGACGTGCCTAAGGAAGTTACGCATCATGGCGAGGGTGACCTTAGAGCCATAGATTGGGGCTGGGACGTCTTTATAAAGATAGGCGAGTCCGCCGATCTCATCGTCGTGTCCGTGTGGGAGAAAATAGGCTTTCACCCTTTCCTTGTTCTCAACAAGATAGGAGAAATTTGGAATGATATAGTCGACGCCAGGTGTGGTTCTGTCAGGGAAACGAAGTCCACTGCTGATAACGAAAATGTCACCATTGATGTCGATGGTGTAACAAGATTTGCCTCTTTCATCGAGGCCGCCTAAAGCGACAATTCTGATTCTATCGTTCATGCTCGAAAATCTCCTACGCATATTATACCTAAGCGCGCGTCGAGTGGCACAGGCAATTTACGCAAAATGTACTAAAAAAGGCGCTTTCTTTAGCGCCTTAGTGGTTTTGGGTTCTTATATCTTCTCCATGTTGCGGCAGGCAACGACGTCGATTCCAGTTCCCGCGACATCCTTGATGATGACATCTCCGATGTGGACTGGCGCCTTGATTTCGACCTTGTTGATTGACGACATAATCTCGAAGATTTTTCCCTTTGGTATTGGGTCCTTCGTCTTGACTGGGCAAAGAGGCAATTCAGCATCCAAAATGCGGACGGTTGAGGTCACGACACGGGTTGGGTTCGTCACCTCTTGTTTGCCATATGCTGCGCCTCTAGGACAGAAGTTCCCAGTGACGTTAAGGTCTTTGTCGACATGGAGATGGCAACCACGTGGACAGACGATGCAAATCAAATCTCTCTCTTCCATATTACATCTCCTTCGCCACCATTTTGATCGTGATTGGTGAGCTTTCGTCGGCTAACTGTTTCCTAGCGAGTTTCTGGATTTCCATTTCACTAGGGATAATCGCTGTTTTAAGCACTTTCTTGATGACGTTTCCGTTTTGCTCGTACTGAATGTAGACATTCTTCGATGGCTTACGGACGCGGAACTTGAAAGTGATGTTCTCTAGACTCTCATCGAGAGAGACTTTTCCAGGGACGACATAACCGATTCCGTCCCCAGCGATGACCTCGATTTCCGAGGTGGCTTTCTTCTCTTCGCCTTTGAGGTAGATGGCGGCGTTCTTGCCAGCTTCCCTAGCCTCTTCGACGACGTTGTCGACAAGGTCGTGGACATGGAGGACATTGCCGCAAGAGAAGATTCCTGGGACACAGGTCTCGAGTTTATCGTTGACTAAAGATCCACGGCTTCTGGAAGTCGGGATTCCGATGTGATTTAAGAGGTCGTTATTTGGGAGAAGACCGATGGAAAGGATGAGGGTATCGACATCGAATTCCTTCTCAGTTCCTGGGATCGGCTGCATTTTCTCATCCACTTTCGAAAGGACGATTTTCTCGAGTCGGGCTTTACCGATGACTTTGCTGACGGTGTGGCTCAAATAGAGAGGGATGCCATAGTCCTCTAAGCACTGGACCATGTTACGGTTGAGGCCGTTTGACCAAGCGCAGATTTCGGCGACACCAAGGACTTTGGCGCCTTCCAAGGTAAGACGTCTCGCCATGATGAGACCGATATCGCCTGAGCCAAGGATGAAGACCTTCTTGCCGGTCATATAGCCGTATTCGTTGAGGAAAAGCTGAGCCTGACCTGCGGTCAAAACACCGGCTGGACGATCGCCTGGAATGCCGATGGCGCCTGCATTTCTCTCGTAGCAGCCTGCCGCCATGACGATGGCTTTGGCTTCGACCATGACGACGCCTTCTTCTTTAGAAGTATAGGTGATGACTTTGTCTTTGCTGATATCGGTGACGAAGGAATGGAGTTTGAATTCGATTCCTTTTTCTTTCACCTGCTCGATGAAACGGGAAGCAAACTCAGGGCCGGTGAGCTCTTCTTTGAACTCGGTTAAACCGAATCCGTTATGGATGCACTGGTTAAGGATGCCTCCGAGGAATTCGCCTTTCTCAAGGATGAGAATGTCTTTGATGCCTTCGTTATAGGCACCGATGGCCGCGGCCATGCCTGCAGAGCCACCGCCGATGATAACCAAATCTCTGTTTTCCATCTTACTTGGCTCCTTTCGTGGCTTTGCTGAGAACTATCTCGGAACCCTCTTTGTCATAGAGGACTTCCATTGGTTCAACACCATAACGCTCGGCTAAGAGCCTGATGACGTTAGGCTGGCAGAAACCGCCTTGGCATTTGCCAAAACCGGCACGCGTTCTCTTCTTAAGGGCTTTGACGGTCATGCATGGAAGCGATCTGTTAAGGGCGTCTTCGATCTCGCCGAGAGACACTCGCTCGCAGTTACAGACCATCTCGCCGTAGTCTGGGTTCTTTTTGATGAGGGCGTTCCTTTCCTCTAAAGAGAGGTTAAGAGGCCTGATATAAGGTTTGATTGTCTTCTTGAAGTTAGGGTTCTTCTCAGGCTTGAGGATGGGGAAAACCAATTCTTTGGCGACGTATTCGCCGATGGCTGGAGAAGAGACGAGCCCTGGTGATTCGATGCCAGCGACATTGATGAAATGCGGATGGTTCTTCGAAGGCCCGATGATGAAATCGTGATTGCTTGGGGTTGAGCGGTTACCAGCGTAGACCCTGATTTGCTCGCCAAATGGGATCCCTGGAACCATCGCGGTCGCCTGGGCTTTGACGTTGGCAAGGGTCATGGAATCGGTTGAGACATCATAGATGTCATCGACTGGCTCACTGGATGGGCCGACGATGTAGTTTCCGCTTGTGGTTCTAGAGACAAGGATGCCTTTTCCTTTCTCGCTCGGGAGAGGGAAAACGACAGCGTTCACGAACTTTTTCCCTGGCAAATCCTTATCGAAATGGTTGAGGACATAGTACTGCCCTTTGCGCGGGGTGATGTGCCAAGAGATGTCATCCATCATCTTCGCGAACTTGTCACTGGATAAGCCTGCGGCATTGATGACGACCTTGGCTTCGTATTCAGCTTTGTTGGTTTTGACAATGAAATGATCGCCTTTGTCTTCGACATTAAGGACGGCCTCCATGAGATGGAGCTCAACTCCGTTGTCCATGGCGTTTTCCATCGCGTGGCTGGTAAGGGTAAAAGGATTCACGATACCGCCGGTCGGACAGAAAAGAGCGCCTTTGACGTCTTTGGTGATATTCGGTTCTCTCTCAAGGACTTCCTCCGGGGAAAGGATATGGGCCTCAACTCCATTGAGCTTGGCGCGTTCCAAAAGCTCCTTGAGCACCGGAAGCTGTTCCTCATATAAGGCTAAGGTTAAAGTGCCGTTCATCTCGAACTCGACGTCGAGGTCTTTGCAAACCTCAGGCATCATCTTGTTTCCGAGAACGTTGAATTTTGCTTTGTTGGTGCCTGGCACAGGGTCATAGCCACTATGAGCTATGGCGCTATTGGCCATCGATGTCACATCGCCGACATCGGTCTCTTTTTCGATGACTAATGTGTGGAGCTTATAGGCGGAAAGGCTTCTGGCGATGAAGGAACCGACCGCACCCGCTCCGATGATTATTACGTCGTGCATGTGGACTAGTATATTACTCTTTCTCCCATAATCTTAGCAGTTAATCCGAGGAAAAAATACCGAATATCCTCGAAATGCTAACGCTCAAGTTTTACTTGTGGTAACATTACCCCGTTCATAAATCAGTAAGGAAAAAGAAAAGAAACATGAAACAAGTATTCGAACTTGAATTTGAAGGTCGTCACCTTCAAGTTGAAACCGGCGAGATCGCTAAGCAAGCCGATGGTGCGGTCTTCGTCCGTTTCGGCGAGACAGTTGTGTTATCAACTGCCTGCTGCGCCGATGAACCAAAAGGAGGCGACTTCTTCCCTCTCACCGTCGACTATCAGGAAAAACAGTACGCCGCTGGCAAGATCCCTCAGGGATTCCTTCGCCGCGAAGGTCAGCCAGACAGCCATCAGACCTTAAGCGCCCGTCTTATCGACAGACCAATCCGTCCGCTTTTTGCTGAGGGTTTCAGAAACGAAGTCCAAATCATCAACACCGTAATGTCGGCTGAGCCAGATTGCAGCCCAGAGATGACCGCCATGCTTGGCTCTTCCCTCGCCCTTTGCATCAGCGACATCCCATTCGATGGCCCAATCGCTGGCGTCATCGTCGGCAGAGTCGATGGCAAGCTCGTCATCGATCCAACTGCTGAGCAGAAAGAGAAATCCGACATCAACCTCACCGTCGCTGGAAGCGAATCCGCGATCATGATGATCGAGGCCGGTGCCGACCAGGTCCCAGAGGAAGAGATGCTCGACGCCATCGAATTCGGCTTCGAGGCCATCAAGAAACTCTGCGCCTTCGAGAAAGAAATCATCGCTGCCGTTGGCAAACCAAAGAGAGAAATCCAGCTCTTCACCGCCGACGAGTCAGTCAAAGCCCATATTCAGGAAGAAATCGGCGAGAAGCTCGTCAAGGCTATCTCCATCTTCGACAAACTCGAAAGACAGGATGCCGTCGCTGCCCTTAAGAAACAGATTCTCGATGAATATGACGCCATCGAACCAGAGGCCAAAGACCACAACGCCAAGATGATGATGGTCGCCGACATCCTCGAAGAGATGGAAGCCGCCGAAGTCAGACGTCTTATCATTGAAGACAAGATCCGTCCAGACGGACGTAAAGTCGACGAGATTCGTCCTCTCGACGCCCAGATCGACCTTCTCCCAAGAGCCCATGGTTCCGCCATGTTCACCCGTGGTCAGACCCAGGTCATCTCCACCACGACCCTTGGCCCTCTCTCAGATGCCCAGATCATTGACACCATCAATGCCGAAGGCACCAAGAGATTCATGCATCACTACAACTTCCCACCGTTCTCTGTCGGTGAAATCGGAAGAACCGGACGTCCAGGCCGTCGTGAGATCGGCCACGGCGCCTTAGGCGAAAGAGCCTTATCCTACGTCATCCCAAGCGAGGACGAATTCCCATACACCATCCGCTGCGTCGCTGAGGTCGTTGAATCCAACGGTTCCTCTTCCCAAGCCTCCATCTGCGCCTCCTGCCTCTCCCTTATGGCCGCTGGTGTTCCGATCAAAGGCATGGTCAGTGGCATCGCCATGGGCTTAATCACCACTGACCCAAGCCGTTCCCCAGACAAAGAGACCAACCATTACACCATCCTCACCGATATCCAGGGTCTTGAAGACCACTTCGGCGATATGGACTTCAAGTGCGCCGGCACTGAGAAAGGCATCACCGCCCTTCAGATGGACATCAAGATCCACGGCGTCACCCGTGAGGTCTTGAGCGAAGCTCTTGCTCAGGCCAACAAAGCCCGCGCCCAAATCCGCGAGGTCATGAAAGGCGCTCTCGCTGAGCCACGCACCGAAGTCAGCAAGTACGCTCCAAAGATGACCACCTTCAACATCGACCCAGACAAGATCCGTGACGTCATCGGCACCGGCGGAAAAGTCATCAACGACATCATCGCCAAGTGCGACAACGTCAAGATCGACGTCGAGGATTCTGGAAGAATCACCATCTACCACACCAACCGTGAATCCATCAACAAAGCCAAAGAGATGATCGACAACATCGTCCGTGAGGCCAAAGTTGGTGAAATCTACGAAGGCGAAGTCACCCGCGTCGAAGAATATGGCGCATTCGTCAACCTCTTCGGAACCACCGATGGCTTATGCCACGTCTCCCGTCTCGACTGGAACTACGTCGAAGACGCCACCAAGTTCGTCAAGGTCGGCGATAAGCTCAAAGTCGTCGTCATCGGCTTAGAGGAAGGCAAGATCAAGCTCTCCCACCGTGAGTTCCTTGAAAAGCCAGAAGGCTATGTCGAGCGCCCAGAGCGCAAGCCAGGAAACGACCGTCCAAGAGGCGGCAAGGATTTCCGCGGCGGACATGGCAAAGGCGGAAACCGCCACTAATTGAAAATTAGCCTTGAGTGAAAGCTCAGGGCTTTTTTTGTTGCAAACCTTCACTATTTCTTTATAATTACCCCTGCGACATCTCTTTGATGCAGCCCTCAAATGCGTTTCCGAGGACTCGTCATTGGGAATGTTAAGTAAATCGAAAGGAGAAACGCACATGCTCAACAAAGAAGAGAAGAAGAATCTCGTCAAGAAGTATGGCAAATCCGAGAAGGACACCGGAAGTGTCGAAGTCCAGGTCGCTATCCTCACCAAGAGAATCAGCGATTTGACCGCCCACCTCAAGTCCAACCACGGCGACGCCACCGCCAAGAGATCCCTTATGGAGCTCGTCGGCAAAAGACGTACCCTTCTTGCCTACCTCAACAAAACCGATCATGACGCTTACGAGAAGTTAATCGCTTCCCTTGGCCTCAGAAAGTAAGAGGAAAAAAGAAAAACACGAAACTCGGCAAATCGCCGAGTTTTTTGTTATGTAATCGCTTTATTTTGTATCACTCAAAAATAATCCTTGAAAAAGTCAGGTTCCTACTTACAATAGGCTCACATATGGGTTACACCCATTAAATTCAGGAGGAATTATTGATGAAAAAACTTACATCAGCAGCTCTCTTATCCTTAGCTTTGCTCCTCTCGGCCTGTGGCAAACCTGGAGAATCCACCCCAGCCGACACTTCCGCCGAGGCAACCGATAGCACCGCCATCTCATCTGACAGTGGCACCGAGGAATCAAGCGTCGAGGAAGAGACTTCGGCTCAGAAAGTCAAAAACCTTTTCACGACTTTAGCCACCACGAATAACGGCACCTATGTCTCTGCCGGTTACTTCACCGAGTATCACTACGAAGGCGGCATGTTCCACTTGCTCGACTCTTCCGTCAGAACCACCTATTGGGGTTATGGCGAAGCCAAGATCAATAACTACGGCATCGCTCAGTTCGGCTACACCAACGACACCATGGGCGTCGATGCCGACAGGTGCTACATCGTTTCGCCAAACACCACCATCACCTACAGGGATTACAACCACATCCTCGCTGACTTAGGCGAATCCGGAAAGAACATCGAATTCACCGAGGCTTCCCGTAGCCACACCTTCAGCACCACCGATGCTGAATTCATCCAGTCCTTATGTGACCTCGATGGTCTTGGATTCGATGGCGTTGCCGATGAATTCACCACCATCAAGGCTTACTTCAACCTTACCGATGATGGAAAAGGCTTCGAGAAGATCGGCTATTCCCTCAAAGGCAGCAAGAGCGGAAAATATAGAGATCTCGAATACGCCAACTGCTCCCTTACCGATATCGGAACCACCAAGATCAACACCAAGGTTGATGCCTTCCTTAAGACCAACCCAACTTTCACCCCTGCGACCGCTTGGGATGCCGAAACCTTAGCCTACATCGAGTCTCAGGCCCCAGGCTTTACTCTTCCTTTCCCTTCCGGAACCAGCTATGCCTACAGCATGCCAGCCGACGCTGAAGAAGGTCTCATCTATTCTGACCTTGGCTGTGGCAACAAGAACACCGCCTATGGCGCCGTCATCACCGGACTCGGATTCACCTTAGATACCCAGAACAGCCAGACTGCCAACGGCCTCTACATCTACACCAAGGAAATCGCCGCCGCTTCTGGCGTCCACGGTGCTAAGACCGCTATCATCGCTACCATGTATCAGACTGCTACCGGCGATGCCGCAACCCTTTATCCAAATGGCGTTTGGAACGTCTACTTCTTAGTCCAGCAGGATAGCGCCGTTGAGAATGTCAGCCTTGCCGACGTCAACGCCGAATTCGCTTCCAAGAAGCTTCTTACCACCCCAACCGCTTCGATCCTCCCAGCCTTGACCTTACCAGAAGGATGCACCAAGATCGACTTCATCGATGGAACTGCCGATATGCTCTCTGAGCTTCAGCAATACATCGAGGTTCTTGCTGCTCGCGGCTACAACATCACCGTCACCTACTGCTACGCCGCTGAAGTTCACTTCTACTATCCAGAGGCCAGCGCCGATGACGTCGTCGCCAACCTCAAGGCACAGCTTGTTGCCGCCGGCTTCACCAATGTCGTCTCCCAGAATGGACAGGTTGATGAAACCAGCTACACCCTCGCTGCTGAGACCGCTGCCAGCCTCACCATCACCGTCGACAAGGCTATGACCACCGCGACCACAACCACCCCAGCCGCTTACCAAGGATTCGTCTACTTAGCCGTTTCTCACATGGCTGTTGATGGCATCTAATAACAACACCAAAAGAATTAGCCGGGATATCCCGGCTTTTTTCTTTGCCAAAACCTAGGCTTCCTAGGCAAATACCCACCTTATTTTTGAAATATGGGGACTTTGAATGGACTTTTTGTCTAAAGATTTGCAATTTTCTTAGGCTTTATGGTGAATCTTAAAACTTTGTAAAGAAATCTTTTTGGCAGTTTGGTTTCCAATGCTTCGATGGAGAGCCACAAATAAGCAATTTCGTACCGTTTTTGCGCACACACACGAAAATAATCATTGAATTATCAAAGGTCCTCTATAAAATTCCATATGATTCCTTGCTTATGCAAAGAAAGGAGCAACATGAAGAAAAAGAACTTATTACTTGCCCTCTTGTCGAGCTCACTCATCCTCGCTTCATGCGGCGATGACAAAACCGACTCGAAAGACGCAACCGAAAACGGAACTTCTCAAGCTGACGATTCGAACGTAACGTCAGGCGATCCAACGGGTACTTCCGAACCAGAGATCTCCGTTGATACAAGAACCAACGAACAAAAGGTCAAAGAGCTTTTCGCTTTGATGGCCCAAGGCAAAACCTCCACTTTCGAATACGAAGGTTACAAAACCGAATACTACGGCGATGATAAAGGCATTTGGACCACCGTCCCAACCAACACCGATGGTTATACTGACTATGGCACCGCCGTCATCGCTAACTATGGTATCTACAACATCGAATATGATGATGATTCCGATGAGATGTATCTCAGCTCCATCATCACCCCGAATACCGCTTTAACGATTGAGGATGTCGCCTTCACCACTAAAGATTTAGGCACAGCTGCCGCTTCCATCGCTTGGGCTGAGTCTTCAAGAACCCACACCTTCAGCACCACCGACACCACTTTCTGCGCAACCATGATGTACATGCTTGGCCTCAACGATTACGTTGGCGCCTATGCCGGCATGAAGGTCAGCTTCAATGTCAATGAGACCGGAACCGCCCTCACCAACATGGCTCTTGCTTTGACAAATGGAACTAGCGAAGGCAAAGCTCTCAAGGATCTCACCGTCGAAGGAATGAAGATCAGCAAAGTCAACGAGACCATGAATCTTGATTTCGAGGTCTTGATTGCCAACTCTCAGATCACTGCTAGAACCGCTTGGTCCCAGTACGAACTTACTTACTTCACCACTTACATCCACGCTTCCTTCACACTTCCATTCCCAACCGGCGCCTCCTATGCCATCAACGAGACAGTCACCGAATCCAAGGCATTCGTCTTTATGGATTATGGATGCGGAAACATCGCTAATTCCTATAAGAATCAGATTGAAGCCGCTGGATTCACCGTCAATACCGACATCACTGCAGGAAACACCGGCGTCTTCGGTTACGATAAAGTCCTTGTCGCCGCTTCCGGAAACAACGGTCCAATCAAAGAGTATGTCATGTTCACTTGGATTAACGACTCCTCCTCCGCGACCATGTATCCAAATGGCGTGTTCATGATTCAGGCCTATGTCGCTCAGGAAGAGCTCAAAATCACCTACTCAGAGATGAACACCATGCTTACCGCTCATACTCTTAACAACGGAACAGCATATTGGCCATCCATCAACCTTGCAAACTGCACTGGCGCGAGCTACCAAGATCTCACCGAAGACGCTAACGACTATTATTACTACGATGGATATGAATTCGAGTTCTACGGCGTTATCAAGCTATACTTCGCAACCGAAGCCGAGGCCATTACAGCCGCCAACAACATCAACGCCAAGCTTGGAAAAGAAGGATACGCTGACAATGGCTACGGAACACTTGTGTTAGACGCTTCCGAAGATCCATACGGTTACTCCGTTGAGAAGGTCGGTGCCTCAGTTGAAGTTGCATATGACGAAAACGGTAACTACTTAGGTTATATTGAAATTGTCGTCTATCACTACAGCTACGAATACTCCTACTATTGATTCTTAACTAATTAACTAAGCCGATCAGGAATGGTCGGCTTTTTTATTAGGTCTTCTCCCTCCCCGAAACCAAGATTATGCCTAAAGCAAAGGAAGAGAGAAGACCGGAGACATAATGCCCATGCCAAAGGGCTAATTGAGAGGAAAGACTTTACCCCTCAATTCTCATATATAGAGGTAAAAGAGATTTTTCACAAAAAAGTGGAAATATTTTTCGAAACGGATAAGGAAGCGCTTTCAGGGTAGTATATATTTTTTGGGGTTGTACAATGATTTAGTCAAAAGGAAAAAGCCTATGGAAAAACTTATTCTCACCGAAGTGGAAGTCGAAGCCATCTGCGAAAAACTTGCCCATGAGATGGACAAACAGATGGACAAGGATGAGAGCAATCTCCCAATTTTGCTTGGCATCATGAACGGCGCCCTTCCATTCATGTATCAGCTCGTCAAGAGCATCAAACACCCAAACCAGATCGACACCATGCAGGTTTCCTCATATAACGGAAC
>JAFXWH010000036.1:0-4412 GCA_017542885.1 Bacilli bacterium
GAAGAAGGAGCCCATCATGAAAGCTATCATCTCAGTCGTTGGCAAAGATACTGTCGGTATTTTAGCCGCTGTCGCAACCAAATGCGCAGAATACAAAGTCAACATCCAAGACGTCAACCAAACCATCATCGGTGAGCTCTTTACAATGTACATGGTCGTCAGCATCGATAACCTGACGATCGATTTCACCTCCTTCGTCGACGAGATCCACAAAGTGGGTGAGGAGAAGAACCTCAAAATCGAATGTATGCATGAAGACATCTTCAACCTCATGCACAAGATCTAATTGGTGAGAAAAATGATCAACAATAGAGACGAGATTATTGAAACTATCCGCATGATCGAGGAAGAGAACCTCGACGTGAGAACCATCACGATGGGCATTTCGCTAGTCGACTGCATCGATAACGATATCAATAAGTCATGCGAGAAGGTCTATAACAAAATCTATAAATACGCGAAAGACCTCGTTAAAGTCGGAAACGAGATCTCCAAGAAATATGGCATCCCGATCGTCAACAAACGCGTTTCGGTCACCCCAATCTCCATCCTTGTCGGCGTATCCGGGGGAGACCCTGTCTTATACGCGAAAACCTTAGATAAGGTCGCAAAAGACATCGGCATCGATTTTATCGGCGGATATAGCGCCCTTGTCCAAAAAGGCTTCGCTCCTGGAGACAGAGAACTCATCGATTCGATTCCTAGGGCCTTAAACGAAACATCATTCGTCTGCTCTTCGGTCAACGTTGGCTCAACCCGTGCCGGTATCAACCTCGACGCCGTCAAAATCATGGGTCAGAAAATCCTTGAAGCAGCAGAGTTATCCAAAGATAGAGAATGCATAGCCGCATCCAAGATGGTTGTTTTCTGCAATGCGGTGGAGGATAACCCATTCATGGCGGGCGCCTTCCATGGCATCGGTGAAGCCGATTGCGTCATCAATGTAGGCGTGAGCGGCCCAGGCGCAGTCCGCGCGGCCGTTGCCAAATGCCCAAAAGACGCTTCGATCTCCGAGATCGCCGACGTCATCAAAAAGACCGCCTTCAAAGTCACGAGAATGGGTCAGCTAGTCGGTGTTGAAGCATCAAAGATGCTCGGTGTCGAATTCGGCATCGTCGACTTATCCCTTGCCCCAACCCCGGCGATTGGCGATTCCGTCGCCCACATCTTAGAGGAGATGGGTCTCGAACAGTGTGGTGGAGTAGGCACGACTGCCTGCCTTGCCATCCTTAATGACGCCGTCAAAAAAGGAGGCGTCATGGCCTCTTCGAGAGTTGGCGGCTTATCCGGCGCTTTCATCCCGGTAAGCGAAGACCAAGGCATGATCGATGCGGCGAAATCAGGCGCTCTTTGCATCGAGAAGCTTGAAGCGATGACCGCTGTTTGCTCAGTCGGTTTGGATATGATCGTCATTCCAGGTGATACCACTCCTGAAGTGATTTCCGCCCTTATCGCCGATGAGGCGGCCATTGGCATGATCAACTCCAAGACGACCGCAGTGAGAGTCATCCCGGCAATCGGAAGAAAAGAAGGGGAAGAGCTCAATTTCGGCGGGCTTCTTGGTCACGCTCCGATCTTAGCGATCAGACGTCAGTCACCGAAGACCTTCGTTGACCGCGGAGGTCAGATCCCTGCGCCTCTCAATTCTCTTAAGAATTAGTGTTCCAAGGCCTCTGGTTAGGGGCCTTTTTCTTAATGTAACCACTTTCATCGTTCATTAGATTGAATATCTTTTACAAATAAAATAGATTTTATATGTACTGAAAAACGTAACTATTGTTGTGACTGACGGTAGATGCGAATTAACGCAATGGAGCAATAATAGATTCAGTAGTCACGTCGACCGCCTGGGCACACTCGTGGAATTGATCTTTGTAATCATTTTCTAGCAGCGTGTCTTTTTATTTTTTTGGAGGGAAACCAATATGAAGAAAGTCGGAATCGTCATGGGAAGCGCAAGCGATCTTCCAATCCTCAAGAAAGCATTCGAGCAACTCGATGCCCTTGGAGTTCCTTATGAGGCTCACGTCTATTCGGCCCATAGAACCCCAGAGGAAGCTGGAGCCTTTGCCGCTAACGCCAAAGCAAACGGCTTCGGAGTCATCATCGCAGCAGCAGGCATGGCCGCTCACTTAGCGGGCGCTCTCGCTGCAAGAACCACTCTTCCGGTCATCGGAATCCCTTGCAAATCCGCCGCGCTTGACGGGATGGACGCACTTCTTGCGACCGTCATGATGCCTTCGGGAATCCCAGTTGCGACAGTGGCCATCGATGGAGCGAAGAACGCTGCTCTCTTAGCGGCGGAGATCCTCGCCCTTAACGATAGAGCCCTTGACGCAAAACTCGTTGCCCTTAGAGAAGAAGGAGCGAAAGCGGCCCTCGAAAAAGATAAGGAAATCGCGGAAGCCTTCAATAAATAAGAAAACAGACATACATAAAGGGAGCAGGGGAACATGAAAAACTCTAAATCAGAATCATACGCAGCAGCAGGCGTAGACATCACGGCAGGATACAAAGCCGTTGAGCTCATGAAGGCTCATATCGCCAGAACCATCGTCCAGGCCAAACCAGACGATATCGGCGGATTCGGTGGGCTTTTCACCCTCGACCTCGAAGGATACAAACACCCAATCCTCGTTTCAGGAACCGATGGCGTTGGCACCAAACTCAAGATCGCTTTCCTCATGGACAAGCATGACACCGTCGGCATCGACTGCGTCGCCATGTGCGTCAACGACGTCATTTGCTGCGGCGCCAAACCTCTCTTCTTC
This sequence comes from Bacilli bacterium, assembly GCA_017542885.1. GTDB lineage: Bacteria > Bacillota_I > Bacilli_A > RFN20 > CAG-826 > UBA4951. The sequence goes on from JAFXWH010000036.1 coordinate 2,772, forward strand.
CTTGATTACATCGCCTGTGGAAAGAACTACCCAGAGAAGATCGCCTCTATCGTTTCAGGCATCTGCGATGGCTGCGTCATGGCCCATAGCGAGCTCGTCGGCGGAGAAACCGCTGAAATGCCAGGCTTCTACCCAGTCGACGAATATGACCTCGCCGGTTTTTCGGTCGGCATCGTCGACAAAGACAAAGTCATCGATAACAAAAAGATGGCGGCAGGTGATGTCATGATCGCTCTCCCATCTAGCGGCGTTCACTCTAACGGCTTCTCCCTTGTCAGAAAAGTCTTCGACATCGAGAACGCCGACATCAAGACCCCTCTCCCAGAGCTTGGTGGCAAGTCTCTTGGCGAAACACTTCTCACCCCAACCAAAATCTATGTCAAACCAGTCCTCGCCCTTCTTGACGAAGTCGAGGTCAAAGGCATCTCCCATATCACCGGAGGAGGCTTCTATGAGAACATGCCTCGCTCCATCCCAGATGGACTTAAAGTCGTCATCAAGAAAGAAGACGTTAAGATCCTCCCAATCTTCAAACTCATCCAGTCAAAGGGAAACATCCCAGAAAGAGATATGTTCAACACCTACAACATGGGTGTCGGCATGTCGATCATCGTGAGGCCAGAGGACGTTGAGAAATCTCTCGCCATCCTAAAAGCCCATGGCGAAGACGCTTACGTCGTTGGCCATATCGAGAAGTCAAACAGCGACGAAAAGATCGAAATCAACCTCTAAGACAATGAAAAAGGAATTTGCTAACATCGCGGTCTTCGTTTCAGGAGGAGGCACCAATCTCCAGGCGATTCTCGACTCAATCGACAAAGGAATCATCTCTTCTGGAAAGGTCACCCTCGTCCTCTCAAACAAAAAAGGCGTCTATGCCTTAGAAAGAGCGAAGAACCATAACATCGAATCGCTTGTCGTCTCAAAGAAAGAGCTCGGTTCCCAAGAAGCCTTCGAAGACGCTCTCCTAAAGGCTCTTAAGGAAAGAGATATCGACCTCATCGTTCTCGCGGGATTCCTAGCGATCCTCTCCGAGAGATTCGTCAAGGAATATCCTAATCGAATCATCAACGTTCACCCATCCCTCATCCCATCCTTCTGTGGCGATGGCTTCTATGGACTTCACGTTCATGAGGCAGCCCTTGCAAAAGGAGTCAAGGTCACAGGCGCCACAGTCCACTTCGTAAACGAGATCACCGATGGAGGAAAGATCATCCTTCAGAAGGCGGTCGAGGTCAAAGAAGGGGACACCCCTGAGATCTTACAGCGCCGCGTCATGGAAGAAGCCGAATGGAAAATTCTCCCTCAAGCGGTGGAAATGGTATCGAAACAGTTATTGGAGGACAAATAAATGAACATCTACGCTGTCAACAACATCAAAGAACTCATCAAGGATAACCCTTATGTCGGCCGTGGCATCATCATCGGCAAAACGAGCGATGGCAAGAAAGCGGCTTTCGCTTACTTCATCATGGGCAGAAGCGAGAATTCGAGAAACAGAATCTTCGCCTTCAAAGACAATGTCCTCTACACCGAGCCATTCGATGCGTCCAAAGTCAAAGACCCATCGCTCATCATCTACGCCGCGGTGAGAGACATCGACAACAAGATGATTGTCACCAATGGCGACCAGACCGATAC
>JAFXWH010000037.1:0-4599 GCA_017542885.1 Bacilli bacterium
ACTGGAGTTGAGGATGCTGCTGGGGTTTTGTCACAGGAAGCAAGTCCAATGGCAAGCAAAAGGGAAGTAACTAATAAACTCTTTTTCATACTCTTACCTATTCGATGATCTCATTCTCGATGAGGATGTTTCCATAGGCCTCACCAAGTCTGAATAAGTCTTTGGTCACGTAGTGATATGTGTCGTAGCAGCCACCTAAGTTCTGGTTGCCACCGATCTCAAGGCCTAAGCCTTCTTCGTCTTTGCAGGAAGCGTTGATGATGTAGTTGTTCTCGCTTTCTTCGGTGATGTTCTTTTTGGTCTGGTTGAGGGTATCGACACCACTGTAAGTGAGACGGGTACCATCATAGATGGTGCAGTCAACAAAGGCGATGTTGTCGCCATCTTCCTCTGGGGCGTATTCGGCAAATTCTTCTCTGAATTCTCCAAGGAGGTGACGCATGAAGACGCCATACTGCTCTTCGCCAGCCTGATCGTTGTTATCGGTATCGGATTCGCCCTGGTGCCAAAGCCAGGCTTTGATTTCTGGGTGGAAGCCGGCATCTTCGATGAGTTTGAGGTTATTGTGTACGAACTGCTTGGTCTCAGTCCAAAGCTCGCCTTCCTCACCGCCGTTGTCACTGGCGACTTTCCAGTGTTTCTTGGAACCGTTTTGGATTTTGAAGGAAGAGCCAGAGAATGCGCTCTTAATGAGATAAACAGGTTTTTCTTCTGTTCCAACTTCATTGCTATGAAGGACGTTTCCTAAACCGATCTCCGGTCCCATGGCGACGTCTTTCTGTCCCATGCCAACCTTAAGGTTGAGGAACTTGCCGGCCATCTTATCGGCGGTATTGGAAGCGTGAGCGTTCGCAGCTGGATTGCCTCCACCATAAGGATAATATCCACGGTATGAGCACTGGATGTCTGGCATGCCGTCGAAGAAGATGTCGGCGTCGATAGGATCATGTCCTTCTTCGACGAGTTCTTCGCAGGCCTTTCTAAGCCAGCCTTGGCCATTGTCGTAATAGGTGCTGCCTTCCATGTTGGACTGGCCAGACATGACGATGACCTGGACTTTAAGCGGATCTTCTTCCACTACGGGCACGCTTGAGGCGGCTGGAGCTGGTTTGTCGCAGCCTGCTAAAGCAAGAGCCAAAAGCAAAGAAGATAGGGTTAATGTTTTTTTCATATAGAGAAAACCTCTTTTCCAAAGAAAACTTTAGCAAGGAAGCGCTTTCAAATAAAGAGACAGTTTTTCTCTTTTCTTATGACATTCTTGGCGTTTTTTTATTAAAAAGAATAAAAAGGGTATAATTATCACTATGAAGAAGTTCTGGAGAACCATCACATCCCCGAAGCTCTTATTCGCCATTCTCATCATCCTTGAGATATTCCTCATCGTCGGGGGATATATTTTTCTTGATTCATATCTCGCCGTCGTCCTTGAAAGCGAGGTCGAGAATGCCGAAAACCTTGCTGACTTCATCAAAATCCTCGTCGTCCTCGTCTTCAGGGTCGCTTTATCGATCGTCGCCTTAGTGGTCTTCTTCAAGATCATCAACCGCGAGGAGAACCCGGAATACAAGATCCCTTGGATCACCTTCCTTTTCCTCTTCCCTGCCGTCACCCTCACCTTCTACTTTGTTTTCGTCCGTGTCCGCATGAGAAGGAAGGACGCGAAGATCGTCGTCCCGACCATGAAATACCTTGACAACAAAGCCAAGGAACACGCGCATATCGAAAAGGCAAACGAAGAGGAAATAGAGCCGAATTGCCGGGGAATTTTCCATTATCTCCACGAAACGACAAGGCTTTTCACCTCGAAAAACAATAGGCTGACCTACTTCAAGAACGGTGAGGAATTCTTCCCTTCTTTTATTGAAGATCTCAAGAAAGCCAAGAAGTTCATCTTCTTAGAGTTCTTCATCATCACCGAAGGCAAATGGTACAAGAAGACCCTTGAGGTCCTTAAAGAAAAAGCCAAGGAAGGCGTCGATGTCCGAATCATCTTTGATGACATTGGCTGCAATAGAACAATCCCTGGAAACTTCGTCCATAAGCTCAAGAAGATGGGAATCACCGCCTATCCTTTCCATCCGATCACTCCTATTCTCTCTAACCTCATCAACAACAGAGACCACCGCAAAATAGTTATCATCGATCACCAGATCGGCTACACAGGCGGCATGAACCTCGCGGATGAATACGCGAACGATAAGAAGAGATTCGGATATTGGAAAGACACGATGATCAAAATCGAAGGCGAAGGCATCAAAGACCTCATCGTCACCTTCCTTCAGAACCACGACTTATGCACCCACAAGATCACGGATTATTCGATCTTCACCAAAGGTGATGATTATCCTCATTTTGAGGATAAAGGCGCTGCGTTCTTCTTTGGTGACACCCCTGGGCCATATGACGATAATGAGCAAGTCGGTGAGCAGAATTACATCAACATGCTTAGTGTCGCTACAAAGAGGGTTGATATATCCACTCCATACCTCATTTGCACATATCCTCTTATCAGAGCGCTTCAGAGTGCGGCTAAGCGAGGCGTTGAGGTCAATCTCATCGTCCCAGGCATCCCTGACAAGAAGATCGTCTACTGGATGGCCAAATGCCAGTTCCACCTCTTCCTTGAAAGCGGAATCCATGTTTACACATACACGCCTGGCTTCAATCATCAGAAAGGAATGCTTGTCGATGATAAAGTCGCCTGCGTTGGCACAATCAACTTCGATTTCAGATCTTTGACCCACCACTTCGAGGATGCGATGGTCATATATGACGCACCATGTCTCAAAGATATCAAAAAAGACTTCGAGGAGATGATCAGCGTCTCCAAAGAAGTCCCTGTCGATTTCAAGGCGAACGCTTTCCAAAGATTTGTCTCTGGAGTCTTTAAGATATTCCGCGTTCTCTTGTAGCTTCCTTACATTGTTGCAAATTAATTAGATGGCAGGTTAAAATATAGAAGAGTCCTCGCAAGCACTTGGGTATATAGCTTAAGGAGAGACTCTTTTTTATTACTATAAGTCGCTCATTTCAGGCATATTCGCTTTGTAAACAATTGAGTTATAATAAGACCATAAGAACGGAGTCCTCACAAGCACTTTATGGTAGTTGTCTTAGGAGGCTCTTTTTATTACTATAAGTCGCCCATTTAGGCATATTCACTTTGTAAAAATTCGAGTTATAATAAGACCATAAGAACGGAGTCCTCGCGAGTACTTTAATGGAATTAACACCCGAGGCTCTTTTTATTTTACTAGCCAGGCCAATAAGGATAATAAGAGACAAATCAGAGCGATCTTAAGAAGGCTTGCGTCTTCCTTTTGAAGGTCTTTCATTGGACATCACCTCGCTTTCTGTACTGAGATTGCGAGGGCCCGTTCCGAGTTTTAACGGCTTTGCTTTGCCACTTTATATATAGTGGCGATTTTCTATTTTTTCAGGAAAACACAAAAAAAGCGCCTCCCCTTTTGAGGGAAGCGCTATATAGGAGCGATTTACTTAGTCAAGAAGGTTGTTATCAAGGATAACTTTGCCATAGGCCATGCCTAAGCGGAGGCTGCTCTTGACGTTATAGTGCATGCTGTCGCCACCAGGGTTGCCAGGTTTGAGCTCGTTGTCAGCGATGGCTTCTTCGTTGCCATAGATGTCGACGATGTAGTTGTTGTCGGCACTGTCAGCGAATTCCTGTTTGACGGCGTTCATGTCTTTGGAGGTCTGGGCGCCCCATGCGGTGCCACTTCCCTGATAGATCATGCCATCGACGAAGGCGATGTTCTCGCCATCCTGGTCTTTGGCGTATTCAGCGAAGTCGGTTCTGAAGAGTTCGACCATATCACCAAGGCGCTGCTTGTATTTGGCGATCTTCTCGGTCGCGGAATCACTTTCGCCCTGATGCCATAACCAGCCTTTGATGACTGGATGCCAGCCTTCATCTTCGATGAGCTTGAGGTTATTCTCGATGAATGGCTTGCAGAAAGTGTGGTACATGTTGATTTCTGGCCAATTGCCTTCTGCATCTTTGACTGGCCAGTTGTAGTCGGTTCCGCTTTGTTCGAAGCCACTGCCACCGGAAGCCATCTTGATGAAGTAGATCGGTTTCTCAGCGGTAGCCTCATCCTTTAAGGCATAAGCCATGCCAAGCTCTGGACCCATCTTGGAGGAGTTAAGACCCATACCGGTTTTGGTTGGGAGGAACTTGCCTTTGAATCTCTCGGTGGTGTTCGTGGCGTTGACCTGGGTGTTGCCATCGAGGTTGTTGTGGTTAAGCTGGCCATAGCCGGCGCAGTAGAGAGAAGTCTGGACGGATTCGACGCCGGTCTCGGTTAAGATCTCTGGATCCTCAAGACCCATCTCTTCGAAAGCCTGGGCGATCAAATCGGTGCTTCCGCTCTTGAAGGAAGTGTTTCCTTCCATGTTGGACTGACCGGATAAGACGAAGACGTTGACTGCGAGTTCGTCAACTTCAGGTTCGCTCGTTCCCACTGGCTGGGAAGATGATCCTGCTGGCGGGGTGCAAGAAGCTAATCCCATGGCGAAAAGAAGCGCGGATAAAGACATTAGTTTGTTAAAGCGTTTCATAATTTCTCCTAATTTGAAAAA
>JAFXWH010000038.1:0-9053 GCA_017542885.1 Bacilli bacterium
CATATGAAGTCGACATCAGCGCCCCATACTTCTTCATGAATAACGCCTCGCAACTTCACCAAGATGACTTAATCTCGGCCTTCCCACACCTTACCCAGAACGGAGGATTTGGTTCGCGTCTTGCCGAAAGCACCAGGGGACTCCCGATCGGTCTTAGCTACATCGCGCAGTTCTCGACCATGAGGTTTGACTACAAAGGTTTCTATTCCTGCTCCGCGACAATCGTGGGCGGTGACGAAATGTCTTCGTATGACGAAACTAAAGTCGACTTCGTCGTCAATCGCCCTTATGTGTTTGAGAGAAGCAAAACGCTTACAGTTGGCAATGACCATCTCAATGTTCCTATCATCGTAGGCGAGATCGTCGATCCTGATTACCGCGTCTAACAAAAAAGGCCACGGGAAAGTGGCCTTTTCTTTTAGAAAGGTGTTGCGGTTTCCCTTCTTTTTAGAGTTCAATTAAGGGGTATGAAAAAGAAGATAATCGTTTTGATCGTGAGCCTTCTGCTCATTTGTCTCATCACTTTCAGTGCCCGACTCATCCCTGGGGACATCGTTTATGCTCTCAGATTCGCCCTTCTAGTCCTTCTCAATCTCCTTAATGGAGCGGTCGCTTTGGTGGCCATCAAGATCACGGGCATTAAGATTGGTGTTGAGCTCGCTAACTGGAAATCCTATTTGATTGGTTTAGGGGTCGCTCTCGTATTATCTTTCTTCATCGCTTTCTTACCGGCCCTCTTAGGCTTTTCCCTCGTCGGAGGTCATGTTGATTTCACATGGGAGTATTTCTTCCTCAACCTCTTCTTCTTTATGATCATCATTGGACCGGTGGAAGAGCTTATCTTCCGAGTCTATGTCCAGGAGACCTTCGTTGGTTTCTTCACCAATCATAAGTGGATAGGCGTCATCATTGCCTCTGCATTATTTGGTCTATGGCACTTCATCAATAACGGCGACTTCGCCCAAGTCCTCTTCACCTTTGGTATCGGCTTGGTCTTTGGCTTTGCGAAATACTTCATCAAGGAATGCAAGTTCGTCGGTGTGGCCTTCGCCCATGGCCTCTATGACTTCCTAAATGTCATAGTCCAATTCTTCGTCGTTTGACATTTATTCTAAATAATTTGGGCCCATTTATTGGGCCTTTTTCGTTAGATGGTTGAAGAAACAGGGAAAAACGGATAATGTTCTTAAAAAGGAAGGCTTATTCATGAAAAATAACGCTAAGATTCTTGTTGGAAAGGCTTTTCTGTTTTTTTGGTTTGTTGGGATGGCTCTAATGGTTTTTTGGGTTTTGTTGACGTCGTTCATTCTCTTAAGAGGAGACAAAAACACCCTCAAAACAGTTGTTTGTTCTTTATGTTTGATTGCGGGTATTTCTGTTTTTATTACGGCCACGATTATTTGTAATCGCGGATGCAATCGGATTTGTTTTGATGGGAAAACGTTTGTAAGAAAGGGCTTTTTGTTTGGTTATTTTACATCCATTGAGTTAAACACAATTAAAAGGATTGAAAAGGTTTCTATACACTTAGATGGCGAGTACTATGTTCTGGTTGACGACTCACACATAGCTATTGAAAGGCTTCGTAAAAACTCATCGATTTTTATACCTGTTTCAGAAAAAGGTTTGAAATTCATTAGGCTCTGCAAACTAGAGAACTTGATGATAAATTGAGATGGTTTAATGTCTTTTTGATGAACTTTGGTGTACCGTTTTCGTTTTTATTGAATTTGGTAACGTATTAGATGAAACCTTTTTCTAGAGTTGGTCTGGAGAGATATCGACTCTAAATCATGGTTATTACAAACGAGAGAATGAGGCTCTTCTGTTCTTTGATTTCAATGTCTTCCTGAATGCCGTGGTAGGGGAGAATTGATAGTCGAAAAATCCGATTCTTCCATCTTATTTTATGATTTCCTCTTTCTTGAGATCGTATATGGCTTCGACCGCGAATCTTATCTTGGTCAGCCATTTTTCTTTGTGGAGAGGATAAGCGAAATAGGTCTCATCAGGGGAGGAGAGGTCAATGAGCCCTCCTTTTCCCTTCCAGTTGTAGTCGATATGGAGGCCGAAGCTCTGGAGAGGCTCTCTATGGAAGACGATTCCACTCGGTCCTTTGACGATGATCCCGTTATCGATGTCGTGAGTGAGGTGGTGCTCTCCTTCTAGAGGAACGAAGCCAACCTTAACTCCTTCCATCTTCTCCATCCTGATATCGTCTTCGAAGTGATATGTTCCATCTCTGACTTCTTTCTCGACGTTGGATTTCTCCCATTCGAACCAACTGGAGATCTTGGTGAATTTAGTTTCTCCGTTAACGCAAGACAAAGTGCCATCCTCATTCAAGCGGTACTTAGTGCCACACTCATCACATAAGAGAGTGTCTCCCTTGGAAGACATATGGAATTCTTTGCCGCAGTGGGGGCACTGATAAATGACCCTCTCAAGGCCTTCCGCTCTATTTGGATAATCGATTTTGATGTGGTTTTGTAGTTGATATTCTTCTTCGTCGGAATTGAAGCAATTCTTGATTATTTTCTGAATATCCTCGGCAGAAAGCTCCTCGATTTCGCTTTTTGGGATGATACATTCCATCTCTGCAGTAATAGGAACTGGCCTAACTTCTTGGTCACTCCATTGAGGCTGGCGGAGATAGCTTCCTTTGCAGTTTAGGAACACCACAGGGACCTTCATGTACTTGACGAGTTTTCCTAATCCTTCATCGATCCTCAAAGGTTTGCCAACGAAGGAATAAACGGCCTCAGGATACATGACCATGATCTTTTTCTTCTTCTTAAGAACATCGGCCATGCTGATAAGACTTCTAGGGTCATTAACAAAACGCCTCTTCGGCATGATGCCGGAGTGGACGCAGACGAAATACTTGTCGATGAATTCCTCGGCCGCACAAACCCAATAGCTTCTTCTAGGGCTAGTCGCTCCTAGACCGAGATAGATATCCATGAAGGAGGAGTGGTTTGACAAAAGAATATATGGAGGCTTTGGTATCCTGCCAATCTTCTTGATTGTCGCCTTTTCTTTCTTCCTAGCGAAATAGGCTGCGGTCCTGATGATGAAAGAGAAAAGGAAAAGAATCCTCTTCGGCTTCATATGGACATCAATCCTTTTGATTTTTCCCATCTTTAGGGAAATTATAGCCTCTCAGTGAACCCTTTCATATGCGCTTATTTCTTCCTTTCGCGCATATTCGTCCGTAAAATATTCTTAATCGAGGAAAGATTATGAAAAGAAAGACTCCTTTTTTGATGGCGACCATGCCTCTATTTGCCCTTGCGACCTTAGCGGGTTGCAATACCACTCCGCGTAATTCGACCAACCAGAGCCAAGAACCGGAAGAAAGCAAACCTCTTGAGGTTGGCGATACCGTCAGGATGTGGACCTCGCCAGAGGACTATGAGAAAGCTCCTTTAGGCGTTGCTGAAGGCTCAGGTTCCGTCACGATCCTTGAAGACGAAGGAATGGATGACACATATTGCCTATCCTATAGCCTCACGAAAGACGGCTATATCGGAAGTGACCTCATCAAGGAGCCATACTTCAAAGACGAAGACGCCAAGAACGGCGATATCATTTCTCTTTATTGCTACATTCCTGCCAATTCAAACATCAAGACCATCCAGTTAGAAGCGGTCCCGTGGAATGGCCGTGCCGCAACCGTCAAAGGTGAAGCCATCACCGTTACCTCCGACGAAGAGGATACATGGAACGCGATCGAGATGACCTATGACACTCTCGATATGCTCGGTTCACTTAGACTTAATTACACCCTCACCGATGCCAGCAAAGCAGGAACGATCCTCCTCGATGATATTGAAATCACCTATGGTGAAGAAACAGTAACGACCAAATACGTCGCCAATGACGAATCCCTCTACACGACATATGAGGACCATTTCAAAATCGGAACCTGTATGTCCGACACGATGGTGAGAAACACCGAAGTCAGAAAGATCACCATCGATAACTTCAATTCCATCACCGCGGAGAACGAAGGAAAACCTGAACGAATCCTTGACCAAGAGGCTTGCCAGGCTCTTCTTGCCAAAGATCCAGCAGGCGTTGCCATCACCACAAAGCCATTTGAGAGAATCTATGATTGGGCCGCTGAGAATAACATCGGAGTTAGACATCACACCTTCGTTTGGTATTCCCAAACCCCAGCCTGGTTCTTCACGACCGACTACACCCAGAACGGTCCTAAAGCCGACCGCGCTCTTATGCTTGAGAGAATGGAGAACTTCATCCAAGTCACCCTCGATACCATCAATGAGAGATGGCCTGAGCTCGTCTACGCCGTCGACGTCGCTAACGAAGCGGTCGAGAACGGTGGCTACAGAACCAATAACAACAATTGGTATTCAACCGTTGGTGAAGACTACGTCTACTACGCTTTCAAATACGCCTCCAAATACAAAGCCGAATGGCAGGAACTCTATTACAACGACTTTGCCTTCGACTATCAGCCAACTTGGTGCAACTGGGCCCTCAACGGCTTCCTTGCTGATGCCATCACCGAAGGCCTTATTGACGGAGTAGGTCTACAGACCCACCTTGATTCGAACGCCAACATGGACAACATCATCAACGATGCCAAACTCATCAAACAAAAAGGCTTAAAGTGCCAGCTCACCGAGATCGACATCACCATCAACGGCACGAGCCAGAGTGAATACGACAACCAGAGCAAAGCCTACAAGACCCTCATGAAGAAGGTCCTTGAGAATAACGCTGCTCAAGAGACCGACATCAATGCCGTCATCCTTTGGGGCGTCACCGATGATCAATCCTGGAAACGCAACCAGTATCCTCTTCTCTTCACAAGCGAATACGAGAAGAAACCGTGTTACACCGGATTCCTCTCCGCTCTCAGCGAGGCCAATATCTAGACTCTTCTCGGCAACCACGTGCCTTTGATATAATCAAACGGAAAGGTCAAGAAAGTGATTAAAGAAGCCAAAAAGATAACCGCCGTCATTTTCGATATGGATGGCGTCATCTTCGATACCGAAAGCCTTTGGAAGAAGGCCTTTTTGGCGGCTAACAAGAGATTCGAGGTCGAGATCAGCGAAGAGTATCGCCAGGGGATGTGCGGCAAGAACGAGAAGCTTGTCCGCGATGAGCTTAGGGTCCATCGCCCAACTCTTGACGTAGATGCCTATCGTGACTTCATGCTCGAAAGCGTCAACCACGATATCAGCGTGGGCGACTTTGAGATTAAGCCTTTCTTCAAGGAAACGATCGAATTCCTTAAGGGGAAAGGCATCAAGACCGCTTTAGCGACTTCCTCCCATAAAGCGAGGGCAGAGATGCTCTTCAAACTAAAAGAGATGGAAATTGCAGGGGTTTTTGACGAGGCTATCTACGCGGAAGACGCTTTAGGCAAATCAAAACCTGACCCATATATGTTCTTAGAAGCAGCGAAGAAGCTTGGCGAAGATCCTTCAAGCTCTATCGTTGTCGAAGATTCAATCAACGGCATCGAAGCGGCAGTGAGAGGAGGCTTCATCCCCGTCATGGCAGTGGACCTCATCCCACCAAACGAATTCGCGAAAGAACACGCTCACATCATTAATGACCTCAGAGGTCTAAAGGAAATCATCAAGTAACATGGAAAAAATCGATATCAAGAACTGGGCGAGAAGAGCCCAATATGAGAACTTCATCAAATACACGAATCCAATCTTTTCGGTCACCGTGAGACTTGATGTCACCAAACTCGTCAAATTCTGCAAAGAGAACAAGAAATCCTTTTTCGTGACTTTCCTCTACATCATGAGCGAGGCCATGAACGAGATTCCTGAATGGAGGATGAGAATCAAAGACGATGAGGTCGTTATCTTTGATAAAGTCCATCCTAGCTATATCGTCCTCAAAGAGGATGATGAGCTCGTCACCTGCTTGAGTGAGTCCATCTCCGACTACGAAACCTTCCACAAGATGGCCAAAGCCGATATCGAAAGAGCGAGGCACGAGGAATCCGAAGGCTTCGAATCGATTAAGAGGATCGATAGGATTTTCGTCTCTAGCCTCCAGTGGATCGATTTCACCTCAATGAATAACCCATATAACTTCACCGACAAAGAGCAAACGAGCATCCCAAGGGTCACTTGGGGCAAGTATGTTCTTAAGGGCGATAAATACGAAATGGCCTTCGATGTCGCCGGACACCACGCCTTAGTGGATGGCGTCCATTCCGCGAGGCTCATCAACAAGATTCAGGAAAAAATAGACGACATAGAAAATCTAAAGTGAGGTAACACCATGAGAGGAAAGGTATTCATCGCCTGGAGCGGAACAAGATCAGTCGCCGAGAAAGTCAAAGAGATACTCGATAACGAGCACGACTACATCTGCTATATAGGCGGAAACAGCGACAACGACTCCCAGTATTCGTCTGTAGGGGACACGATCATCCAGCAGATCAAAAGCTGCAACCAAGCCATCGTCATCTTCCAGAACAAGGCCGATGGCAATGTGAGCAACAACGTCTTCTTTGAGCTTGGTTACGTCCTTGCTAGATATGGCACGAGGAAAATCCACTGCGTCAAGAAGAGAGAAGAGAAGATCGTCCTCCCGTCCGACTTCGACAGCTCCTTCGTCGAGCCTATCGCATCTGGTGATGATGAGGCTTTCGCAAGAGGCATCGTCGATTACTTCCTCAAGAGACAGAAGATGTCGATTCCTGAGGAGAAGATGACCCTCATCGACAACCGTTATCAGATCAAAGAGAAAATCGCCTCCCATTACTCGAGCGCTGGCTCAAAGTGCTCCGACTATGAGCTTGCCCAATACATCATCTTCTATATGCAAGCCGCCCACATGTTCGAGGACGAGAAGAAGGTCCAAAAGGAAATCGAGAAGTTCCATCGTGAGCATAACACCGAGTTCTCCTTAGAGCTCAGATGCGCAGTCAAGATGTGTCTCTCTTTCTTCAAACTCACAAGCGAGATCAAATCCTATCCAGAGACCTCAAACGTCTACATCGACGAGGACACCTTCTGCGAGTTCAGGGAAAGCTATGGGCAGATTTTCGATGACCTCGATCTCGAAGACCCAGAAGTAAATGATTACTTCTCGCAATGGATGAGGACTTATATCTACAACCATTATTCCTTCGCCTACATGCTTCTTGCCAACAACGAAAGCCTTGATAATGAAGACAGGACAGGACTACACGAGAGAGCGATCGAATACTCCCACAAAACCCTTGAGAACCTCGAGGTGCTTGAGAGTTCGGGCAAGAAGGATGACAACGCTGATGCCATCGGACTCGATTCCCTCATCAGAGCCTATATCTACAGGAACCTTTACGTCTCCAATGATTTCTTAGGCAATAAAGAAGAGGCCAAGGAATGGCTTAAGAAGACCTACAAAGAAAGGTCCAAGCTCAAGAAGAACTTCGAAGGCATCATCGACACCCAGATCCAGAACACCTTCTTCATGGAATACTATCTGGCCATCATCGATTACTATCACTACATGGATTCGCTTGACCAGAAGCATAATCTCAATTCGATGAAGGCTTATCTTGATGATGTCAGCAAGGATAAGAGAGAAAACGCCTATCTAAGAAGAATCGCGCTCTTCTACGAAAAGGAGAAAAAGGAATAACAAAAAAACCGGGACGATCCCGGTTTTTCTTTTGCTTAAGCTTAATAGTTGCTTGAGTTGTCGTCTCTTCTCTGGTCGGTGATGTTGTCGATCGCGATGACGAGAGCGACGAAGAATGGAAGCTCCTTATCGTATTCGTCATCAAGGCTGAGGACGAAGGAATCTCTTAAGGAGATCTTTCTCGAGACGTGTCCGATTTCCTTGCCTTTAAGGGAGATGTGGTAGTCGAAGCAGAGGATGTTGCCTCTGATTTCAATCTGGCCGAGCTTGGTGTCGATGAAGTAGTGATCATGGAAAGACCAGAATTTCTTCTTCATGAAGGCGACCTGGTTGCCATCCTTATCGTAGACAAGGGCTTTTCTGACGAAGAACGTCCAGAATTTGTTTCTGACGGTGTAGAGGAGATTTCCGCTCATATCCTGAACGAATTTCTTTCTCGTGAAGGTGAAGAATTTGCCTTTGACGTAAAGAACGTCCTTCTCGTTCATATCTTTGACGGTTGAGCCACCGCGCAAAGAAATCCATTTGTTCCTGATGCTGACTTGCATATATTCAAACCTTTCTGAATGTAAATTAATTTTACCTTATTTTTCCTCCAAACAAAAAGAGGCTATTTTGTGTTTAAACGATTGCTTTTGGATGAAAAAACACATAATTGTTGGCGTTTGGTAACAGGCATTTCCTTGAAATGAGGTAATATTGATTTACAATAAACCCATACATATAAGCCGAATATTCGTCAGAAATCTCGATTTATGTGTTTTTTTATGAAGCAATAGCTTCGAGAAAGGTTAAACATGAAAGTTTCAAAAATTCTTTTGGCCTCCGCGATGCTTGGCAGCATGATGCTTGCCAGCTGTGGTGGACCAGAGGCCGGCGAATCAACCGCCGACGCTTCCGCCAGCACCAGCAAGGCTGCCTCCTCCAAAAAATCCTCGACCAGCAAATTCTCTGCCATCTGGTCAAAAGACGCCTCCCAGCACGTTGACGCCAACTGCGAACACGAAGGCAAGGACGTCGAAGTCTGCATCAACAGCAGCTTAGGCAGCGTCAAAGAGACCGTCATCGCCAAGACCCCACATACCTGGGGAACCAGAAGCGAAAAGGTCGAAGCCGAAGGCAAGACCGGTTACTGGACCAATGAGTGTTCCGTCTGCCACACCAAAGCCATCATCATCGATGCTTTGGATTGGACTAAGATCGAAGGCTCCAACAAAGATAACACCGGTGCTACCCTCAAATTCAGCACCAACGGCAACTACGCTGAGTATGAATTCAACATGCCAACTGCCTTAACCAACGTCACCATCGGCGTCTATGGCTGGGTCGACTACTGGAAAGATGGCAGCAACAACAACGACCAGAGAGGCTTCTTCTCCACCAAAGCCGGAGATGGCAGCGCCAACGTCGGAGTTAAGGTC
>JAFXWH010000039.1:0-6649 GCA_017542885.1 Bacilli bacterium
CCTTCGACCTTGATGCCGTACTTACGGAAGTCAGGCATACGGAGGTCGCGGAGAAGGAGACCGCCATTGGCGTGCACGTTGGCACCGATTCTGGAGTTTCCTTTTGGAGCGAGTTCGCGGATTTCTGGGAGGATATGTCCTTCGGAATCGAATAATTCCTCTGGCTTATAGGAACGGAGCCAAGCCTCAAGCTCGGCAAGCTGTCCCTCTTTGTCCATTGGGAGTGGGACCTGGTGGGCGCGGAATGATCCTTCGACCATCTTGCCATCGACAAATTTAGGTCCGGTCCATCCTTTTGGAGTGCGAAGAACGATCATTGGCCAGATTGGACGGGTTGGATCGTTATTCTCTCTTGCGTGTTTCTGGATGGCTTTGATCTTCTCGATGCAGGTGTCAACGGCTTCCGCCATGAGCCTATGCATCTTCATTGGCTCATCGCCTTCAACGAAGATTGGTTCCCAGCCCATGCCGCGGAGATAGCTCTCAAGCTCTTCGTGAGGGATGCGGCTAAGGACGGTTGGGTTGCTGATCTTGTAACCATTGAGGTGGAGGATCGGGAGAACCGCACCATCGGTGATTGGGTTAAGGAATTTGTTGCTCTGCCAAGAAGTGGCAAGTGGGCCAGTCTCAGCCTCGCCATCGCCGACGACGACAGCGGCAATCAAATCAGGGTTATCGAAGATGGCACCGAAGCCATGGGCGATGGAATAGCCAAGCTCGCCGCCTTCGTTGATGGACCCTGGGGTCTCAGGGGCGCAGTGGCTTGGGACTCCTCCTGGGAATGAGAATTGTTTGAATAATTTCTTAAGACCTGCCTCATCTTGGGAGATGTTTGGGTAGATCTCGCTATAGCTGCCATCGATGTAGTCGTTGGCAATGAAGAAGTTTCCGCCATGTCCTGGACCGCTCAAAAGAATGAGGTCAAGGTCGTATTTCTTGATGGCTCTGTTCATGTGGGCGAAGATGAAGTTCTGTCCTGGAACAGTGCCCCAGTGGCCGACGATTTTCTTTTTGACGTCAGCCTCGGTAAGTGGGCGTTTAAGTAATGGGTTGTCTAGCAAATAAAGCTGGGCAGCCGAAAGGTAGTTTGCCGTGCGCCAGAAAGCATCCAACTTCTTAAGGTAGCTTTCGGTGATAGGTCCTTTTTCTTCAATAACTTTTTCTGACATATCTTTAAATCCTACTAGCGGTCCAAAAACCGCATGGTAATTTTACGCGCATAAACGCACGAAGTAAAACGACACGCTTGTCGATAAACTGGTTAATAATAAAGGTTACGAAGTAAAACTTTACTGGTTTTTAAGCTCTTGTGTCTACGACGAGCTTTTTTCTCATCTCCATCGCGTCCATGACGATCTCATATTCCTCGTTCTCGAGAGCCTCGGGATCGTCATCGATGAGGATGGTGGTTTTGAATTTGTTTTTGTCCGAATATCTAGTCCAATCGGAATCGTTATAGAGGTTAGCGATATCCACGATTTCCATGGCCTTTTTCTCGGTCCTAGCGTACACAGGCAAAGTCGCGTTATAACGCTTGCTATAGAAAAGATATTTGTTTATCTGGTGTTTCTTGGATTTTTTGTCCATGGTCTAACAAAACCCTAAGGAATTGCAGGGAATTTTATTTGATGAATGGAGCGAAAGGAATGGCCAAATCGACGTTGCTAAGAATGATGAAGGCGATGTAAGAGGCGACTAAGACCGTTCCAAGAGCGTAGAAGATGATTCTGTTCTGGATCTTGTTTCCGTCGACACCTTTGATGAGAAGGATGAGGCCGATAAGAAGAGCGACGAATTCAACCGCGCCGAAGACGATCATCATGAAGGCGCTCTGGTCGAAGCGGTAGACGCTTGAACGGCAGTCGAATGAAAGAGCATCGGAGAAGGTGAGGATGGTGAAATTGAAGATGCAGCTTCCGATGAGGTCGCTATAAGCGGCTTGGAAGTTCTTCTTTCTCGCAAGGTTGATAGTGGAAGTAAGCTCAGGAAGAGAAGTGGCGACGCCAAGGAAGAGGGCTCCTCCAAAGGAAGCGCCAAGATTGTACTTCTCGCTGATGCCATCGGTGAGGTAGGTAAGGAAAATCGAAGCAGCAACCAAGACAACCGCAAAGACAACGAATAAGATGACCGCGGTTTTGAGGGTGATTTTGCTTTCTTTTTCCTCTTCTTCCTCGGCTTCCTCGATCTTCGGGGTTTTGATGATCGAAATCACATAGACGGCGATGATGAGAAGGCTAACTGGGTTGAAGTAACCGAATAACCACTTAAGCGGAACGAAGACTAAACCAGCGATGGTGGTCAAAACATAGAGAGCACCGCAGAAAGCCATGCTGATTAAGAAATATTTGGAGACTTTCTTCTCAGCCATCTTCTTAAAAAAGAAAAAGAAGATGAGAGCGAAGATCATCATATTGAAGAGGTTACTTCCAAGGACGTTTCCTAAAACGTAGTCGTTGTTCTTGACGAAGATGGTCGCTGTAAGGGAGGAGAATAACTCCGGCAAAGAGGTGACCATGGCAAGAAGCACGCCACCAAGGAATGCTCCTGAGATGTTGCTCTTTTTGTCGATGATATTAAGGAAATCGCTTAACTTAAGCGAAACGAAGACTACGATCGCAGCTGCAACGACGTAGAGAAGTATCAATGGGAAATCAGGTAAATCAGCTAATCCGGTAAAAATTGTCATGAGAGTATTTTAAGTCTTTGGACGGAAAATGAAACCCTTTTCAAAGAAAAGAAAAAGGACTGCCAATTTGACAGCCCTTTATTTATTCAAATAATGCGTCTAGATCGGCGATGAGGAGCGGTAGCTCTTCAAGCGATTTGACTTTGGCTCCGCTAGCAAGCGCATGTCCTCCGCCTCTCCATTTGTTCGCGACACCGGATATGTCCTTGTATTTCGAACGGATCGAGACCCTCCAGCAATAGTCTTTCGGGCTTGATTTGTCCTCGGTGACGGAGCACCAGGCATTGACGCCTTCGATGTTCGAGAACATGTTGACGTTGTCTTTGCCTTGCTCACGGGTGATGCCTAACTCTTTCAGAGTGTCGTCGCTAAGGATGTAATAGGCAACACCATGAGGGGAGACGTGGAAGTTAGAGAGGATATAAGCCTCGGACTTAAGGTCCTCGAGCTTTCTCTCATACATCTCAAGGTAGATGGAGTTGATGTCGATGCCAGTGTCGCATAAAGCCTTGGCGACAGCGAAGGTATGACCGGTCGTGTTTCTATACTGGAATCTTCCAGAATCCCCAACAATTCCGATGTAAAAATACCTTGCTGCCTCTTTGGACATGGTCGTTCCTTCCCATGAGAGAAGGATGTCGCACATGAGCTCTGCGGCGGCTGGTTTATTGATATCGAGGATAGGGTGTTTCGCTATCTCTTTGATGAATGGGTGGTGGTCGACCTTGCAGATATAGGAAGCATACCTATAGCGGGGATCGGCGATCCTCTCATGGTCTCCGACATCGGTGACGATCGCTAGGAATGGTTCTTTGAACCAACTCTCGTTGAGTCTTTCGGTCTCAGGGAAGATGCGAGGGGTGTAGGCGACATGGTTATCGCCAAGGAAATGGACTTCCTTCTCAGGGAAGTTGTCCTTTATGAAGGTGTATAGACCCATCTGGGTGCCCATCGCGTCGAAATCAGGCCTGATGTGACGGAATATCGCGATCCTGTCATATCTCTTGATGGCCTGCTTAAAGAGGGAGAATTCCTTCTTGTGCTCTAAGGCGTAGGCTTTGATGATTGGGTCAAGTTTCATTAAAGGGTTCCTTCTAATGCTTTCATGCAATCACGGGCGATCATGACTTCCTCGTCGGTTGGGATGACGGCCACTTTGATGGCGGAGCCTTCCTTGGAGATGAGTCCTTCCTTTCCGTGAAGTTCATTATTTTTCTCGTAATCGATCTTAAGTGCAAGAGATTCTTCGATTCTCTTAAGAACTTCCTCGCGGAATTTCGCGGAGTTCTCACCGACACCTGCGGTGAAGGCGATGAGGTCAGCTCCGCCAAGACGGACGTAGTAGGAACCGATGTAGTCGGCGACTCTTCTGGCCCAAAGGGCGATGGAGGTTTTGGCTCTCTCATTGCCTTTGGCTGCAGCTTCCTCGACGTCGCGGGTGTCATTGGAAACGCCGCTGACGCCTAAGAATCCGCTCTTTTTGTTGAGGATATCGTAGACCTCGTCGTATGGAAGTTTGGCTTCATCGCAGAGGTAGTAGTAGACACTTGGGTCGATGTCGCCCGAACGGGTGCCCATCATTATTCCACCAAGAGGGGTGAGGCCCATCGAAGTGGCGACGCACTTGCCATTCTTGATGGCGCAAAGGGAAGCGCCAGAGCCAAGGTGGCAGGAGATGATTCTCTTGTCTTTGGAATCCTTGACGTATTTCTCGCCCTCGATGGCGATGAAGTTGTGGGAAGTGCCATGCGCACCGTATCTACGGCAATCGTATTTCTCGGTGAATTCGTATGGGATTGGGAATAAATAGTCCTCTGGTTCCATGGTTTGATGGAAGGCAGTATCGAAGACGGCGATGGCAGTGGCATCAGGAAGCGCGTCTTTGAAGGCGTGGAAACCCATTAAGTGGGCTGGAGCGTGAAGAGGATCGAGCGGGATGAGCTTGGTGATCTTCTCTTCGGTGTCCTTATCGAAATAAGCGGATTTGCTGAAGTATTTTCCACCCTGGACGACGCGGTGGCCGACGGCTTTGATTTCATCATATGAAGCGATGATCTTGAATTCGAGGAGGGCTTTGAGAATCCTCTCGACGCCGACGGAATGATCTGGGAGAGGGAGAACCTCTTCTTTCTTCTCGCCGTTGAACTTGATGACGAAGTGTCCGTCATCGTGGCCGATTCTCTCGACCAAACCTGAACAAATAACTTTTTCCTCTGGCATCTCGTAGAGTTTGTACTTGATGGAAGAGCTTCCGGCATTGACAGCCATGCATTTTGACATAATTAAATACCTCTTTTAACCGAGAAAGATTTTACTACCAGTAAGAGGATAGGGCAAAGGAAACAAACAACGACTTTTTCTTTTCTAAAAGAAAGAGGTAACTTATAATTGTGGCTTAAGAAGGAGAGAAACGAGTATGGCATTCGGAATTCTTTACGATTTCTTAATGGGTCAAAGCATTGAGGCCTATCGTTTCTTCGGCGCCCACTTCGAGAAAAGAGGCATCACGTCTGGCGTTGTCTTTAGGCTCTACGCTCCTTTAGCCGAGGACGTCTCCGTCGTCGGAGATTGGAACGGCTGGGACTACTCTAGAGACAAGATGAACAAAATCGATGACTCGGGCACCTGGGAGATCTTCATCCCGAATCTTCACAATTACCAAGGTTATAAATATCACTTCAAAAACGCGAAAGGACAGTATGTCGACAAGGCCGATCCTTTCGCTTTCTATAGTGAGATGCGCCCTCTAACGGCATCACGCCTTTTCGATATCGAGAACTTCGCTTGGCATGATGAGCAGTGGCTAGAGACGAGAGACCGCAACTTCGACAAGCCGATGTCGATATATGAAATCCATATCGGAAGCTGGAAAGGCAAGATCGGCGACCGTTTCCCATCCTATGAGGAAATCGCCGATTACCTTATTCCTTATTTAAAGGAATCAGGTTTCACCCACGTTGAGATAATGCCGATCACCCAATACCCATTCGATGGCTCTTGGGGATATCAGGCCACAGGTTTCTTCAGCGTCGATTCAAGATATGGAAACCCATTCCAGCTCATGTCCTTCGTCGACCGCATGCATCAAGCGGGCTTTGGGGTCATCCTCGACTTCGCGCCTGTGCACTTCGCAAATGACGCGTTCGCCCTTAGGGAATACGATGGCTCTTGCCTCTATGAATATAGCGACCCCAAGCACACTTTCAGCCAGTGGGGCTCTTGCTTATTCGACCTTGGAAAAGATCCAGTCCGTTCATTCCTCATGTCGGCGATGAACTATTTCCTCGACTATTTCCATTTCGACGGAATCAGATGCGATGCCGTGAGCAACATCGTCTATTGGGATGGCAATAAGAACAATGGCGAGAATGGCGGTGCCACCGAGTTCCTCAAGAGGCTCAATGGCAAGATCCATTACAAGCATCCAGACGTCATGATGATCGCTGAGGACTCAACCGATTTCCAAGGCGTCACCAAACCTGTCGAGTTCGGAGGCTTGGGTTTCGACTATAAGTGGGACCTTGGCTGGATGAACGACACCCTCAAGTATTACTCAAAAGACCCGATATATAAGAAGTGGGAGCATAACCGAATCACCTTCTCGATGGCCTATTTCTGGAGTGAGAATTTCCTCCTCCCATTAAGCCACGACGAAGTCGTCCATGGCAAAGGCACCCTCATCAACAAGATGAGCGGAGACTATGAGACGAAGTTCGCTCTCCTAAGGAATCTCCTCACATACCAGTTCGCCCACCCAGGCAAGAAGCTCAACTTCATGGGCAACGAGCTTGCCTCCTTTGACGAATGGAATGAGGACCGTTCCCTTCCATGGGTTCTTTTGACCTTCCCAAAGCACGACTCCGTTAGGAGGCTTGTTAGGGACCTCAACCTCATCTACAGGGCTGAGCCTGCCATGCACGTTGAGGAATATAACCCATGCCATTACGCGTGGACGATGGTCGA
>JAFXWH010000003.1:0-5797 GCA_017542885.1 Bacilli bacterium
CAGACAGACTGCTCTTCGACAAGGCAGCTTGTGTTGCCCATAATCTTCTCAGTCCATTTGGCATTGGTTCCAGCTTCATCATAAGAAATGGTCATGTTTTGATGACTGAAGGTTTTTTCAAAACACTCATTGAAAGCGTCACGGGACGCTTCAAAGCCTGTTGCCACCACTTTTTGAGGCTTGCAAGACGCTAAACAAAGGGCGGAAGAAACGATTCCAATCAGCATTTTCGTTTTACGCATAGGACATGCCTCCTTAGGACAACCTTAACAAAGTTACTACAAACGTCGTTTCAAAAGCAATAGACGAGAAAAGGACGTTCCCCTAAGGGGAACGTTCCTTCTTTAATCCATCATGCCAGTCATATCTTCCCAATCGGTGAGATCCGGGAGTTCGAAGATAATGTCCCTGAAATAGGCGAATCGCAGGACGTGTGTTTCAGGCGAGCAGAATCTCTGAGTCACAGTACCATCTGGGTATATGGTCGTCGATAAACACATGGAAGAATAACTAACCTGTTTCACAAGACCATCCATGGCAAAGGCTTCCAGACGGACGATCTCTAAATCCTCATCATTCTCGTCTTTCACGGTGACGGTAAGAAGGATATCCCTATACCCGTCTTCCGACTCTGAGAGGGAGGTCGCAAAGACCGCATTCTCAAGAGGGTTTGGAATACTTAAGCCATATGTCTCGTCTACGACAGTCGAGATGTCCTCAAGGCATCCCGGAAGGTCGATGTCTCTCTTGTACCTCTTGAATGTGCTTTGGTAAGCCTCTTCGCCAACGGAATAATAATGAATGTTTGGCTCATTGAAGGGGGTTACTATCGTGTGCGCAGATATCTTGCGGCCCTTTTCATCGATGAATGACCAATCTTCACTGACCAAGCTATAGCCATAACAACCGCATACCTCACATTCCGATGTCCTCTCTTGTTCTTCTCGAACGCTCGTTGTTCCTGAGATCATTTCGTCCCATCGACGCTCTTCGGAGTCATCCGTGATGACTTCCATCGCGTTATAATCGAAAGTCGCCTGGAAGAATGAGGCATACATCTCTTCCATGCCTTCACGCGTCGAGGAAACCAAGTTATAGTTCACTTCTCTCACGCTGGACTCGATGCTTGGTCGTTGATTAACTATAGAACTTGAGCTAGGAGATGGGATGTAATAAGGCGGATAACCATGCGAAAAACTGGCATCTGCCGCTACGGAAGGGCAGCTGCTATCTTCGCCTCCGCCACCGCATCCGATGACGCAAGAAGACAAAGAGAAAAGGAAGAGGCCCGTTAAAGGAAGGGCGATTTGCTGGAACTTTTTAGTTTTCATGATGCTTCCTCCTCCGTTTGATCCGTCGTGCTTGTCCTGTTTTCCCAATACGGGAGGGTGATGTCAGGAATCTCGAGATCAACGTTCTCTGGGTGCTCTAGATACGTGAAAAACAAATAGCGGTATTGCTTAGAGAAAAAATCCCCGATCTTCACACCCTGGTACATTTCCTCGAATCCATACCAATAGAAGTAAGAAACAGTTTGTACTAGGCCATCTTTCGATGTCGACCACATATTGGCAAGTTCAAGATCATCGCCCTTTTCGTCTTTGACGGTTATGGCGAGATGGATATCTTTATATCCGTCTTCGTCCTCCGAAAGGTAGGTCTGGTAGACGGCATTCTCAAGGGATTCAGGGTTCTTTACCTTATATATCTCATTTGTGGTTGTGACGTCTTCGATATAGCCAAGAAGGTCGATTTCCCTCTTATATCTCTTATATGTGTTTTGATAGGCTTCCTCACCCACGAAGTAATAAGGTTCTCTTATCACCGTGTAGAAACTTTCATCGGCGTTAGCGGATATCTTGCGGCCATCTTCATCGATGAAGGCCCATTCCTCATCGACGAGCACGTCGACATAAAGATCACAATCGGATCTTTCGGATTCGAATCCTTTATAATGGCTTGATGTGCCGATGACATATTCTTCAAATGATTCCCCGTGAACAATATCGAGGCTGTCTGTCATTTGCACTCTAACGGAGTTGTTCTCGAAAGTCTCCTCGAAGAACGAAGCGTACATCTCTTCCATGCCTTCACGGGTTGAGGAGACAAGTTCATAGTTCCTCTCTCTCACGCTGGAGCTGACCTCCGAACGTTCGTAGCTGGCATAATCGTTCGGGACACTGCTATTCACGATCGTGAAAAAGTTGCCGCCACTTTTGCCTTCATAGACGACGCAAGAAGAAAGACAAAAGATGGCAGGTAATATGAAAGATATGGCGATCCGTTTGGTGTTTTTCATAAAAGTATCTCCTCTCGCCTAATAAGACGATTGATTTGCTAAAAAGCGTTCAAATATTATTTGAGCTCGGTATAAGTGACTTCGGCTTCTTCGCTGTAGTTCAGGAAGGAATGGCACTCAAAGCCTTTTGGGGTTTCATCCAGATAGACGGTGGCCCCGCTAAGGTGGTAATAGCCTTTCTTGGCGCATTCATAGGCCTCTTTCGCACCTTCCATATCACGGAACTGTGGATAAGAGAGCGCGGCATCGTTATAAATGCGTTCGGTTTCGACTGTCCTGGCCTTAAGGTCAAGATAGTAGTTATATGTGACGGCGATAGGACCAACTTCCCTATTGTAATAGTACTCAACGTATTCGTTCGATTCTTTTGAGGTATACACCTTGAGCGGTACAGGTTCAGGGGTTCTGGGGCCGTAGATATAACTGTTGTCTGGTCTATAGTCGGTATAGAGCGTCACAAATCCAGGGCCTTGATATTCATAAACCCTTCCGAAATCTTCCTTGGCTTTTCCCTCGAAGAAAGAGAAGTTGTTATCTTTGATCTTGATAGTTTCGCATTTGATCTGTCCAGAGTGGGCGGAACATCCACTCAAACAAACGACTAGTAACGATGTCAGCAACGTTTTCTTCATATCAGCTCCTCCTTTACTCCTTGGATAAGGCCACTATAGAATATTCGGTTTCGATAATTCAATACTTAATTTCGAAGAAGACGAAATAAAAAGCCCGACATCTCTATCGGGCTAGGTTTTGCGTTTGCTTTGCTTATCCGCCGATAAGCCTGATTAGGTCGATTATCAGGCAGGTGATCAATAATCCAGAGAGGACGAGTGACAAAGCAGCTTTGTAATAGCTTTGCAGCTTATAGCATTTGATGGCTCTCATAAGGTTCATGGCGCCATAAGCTCCGCTTGGGATCATGAAGATGATGAGTGGCATGACACCGAGTATGCCTTTAGGATGGGCAAGGCTTTGAATAATCCATAGCGCCAATGAGCCGATAATGACAATCAAAGAACGCGGGAGGAAATCCTTAAGGGTTTGCTCATGAAGGGGTTTTGCTGGGGATTTTACGTTTTTGTTAGCGGTTTTAGGCGCTTCTTGAACGACCGGTTCCTGTTGAGAAGGTTCGTAGGCTTGTTCAGTTATCTCAGCGACTTTGTTTCCGCATTTCGGGCAGAAGCGGGCTTCATCAACCATCTGAGCGCCGCATTTAGTGCAGTATTTCATCTCTATGCCCCCCTTACCACATCAAGTTCCCACTTTCATGGGTATCAGAGAATTTGATTGCCCCAATGCCACCAGAATCAACCGGCGAGTAATGGTACCATTGATAGGATGAACCGACATATCCTTCATAATGAAGGAAAGAGCCGATTCCGTTGCAGTCGTTATAAGTAGTTGCTGATTCTTCCCAACTGCTAAGGCGCCACTCAGCTGCGGCGTAGATAGTGAGTCTGCCACCAGCGTATTCCCATTCACCAACGCCGTCCTGAAGCACCAAAGTGAAATTGGATGACTCCCAGCCGTCGCCGATATAACGATAGACCTTGCCATCACCGCATACGTTCATAAAGAGCCTGTCGCCCATATCCATTCCAGGGTAGTCGTAACTCATGCCCTGGTACCAGCCGATGATCTTGGTGCCACCGTCGATTCCGCCAGAGAAGCAACCAATGCCAACCACGGAGATAATCAAACAGCATCCGATCGAGGCGATAAGCCAGATCGGAGGTTTGCCGTCCTTATGTTTCTTCGACCAGTATACGAAGAAACCGATGAGTCCGCCTGCTCCGACGACCATGAAGACGATGCCTACAACCAAAGTGGCATTTCCGCCACCGCCACCACTGCGTCCCTGTTTAGGAGACGAAGGATCGGCTATGGAGATGCCAGTTCCTCCGCCGCTGCCGTTAGGGCCGTTATAACGAACCCTCAAAACAGGTCGGACGCCAATCTTCGGGTCGTTGACAAGGCAATTCGCGCTTCCTTGTTTCGTCCACTGGACGATTATTCTGTCGCCTTGCGAATTCTTGGTCTTCGTCCAGAATGGGCCATTCACATAGCTCTGACCTGTTTCTGAATAATTGCCGGAAAGATTTTTGGCGATCGCGTAGTCGGAAGGGTATTCCGCTTTGTCATCGGCGTAGTCCTTCATAACGCTTGCGTCAGGGAGGTCGACGACATAATCGGGATTATTCGAATCGAATGAGATGATATAGGCTTCATCGCCGGTATCGAAGGCAGTATCAAAGAAGAATCTATTGGAAATGAAGAGGTCCGAAGATAAGTATTCGAGCCCGTTTCCTGAACCGTTGAAGACCTCTCTTTCGATGATTCTGGTTGAGATGATGTCCGCATACCCCTCTCCCGTCGAGAGAATCTCCCACTTGAGGCCTTCGACGAGGAAGGCTTTCTCGACGTTGTTCGAAGAGGATGCCAAGGCGCCGTTGTTCCATTTCGCGACCGAAATGAAATCATCATCGATTTTGACGGGCTCTATCGCATAAAGCTTCTCGTTATATCTATATAAGCCTGACGAATAATCGTATGTCCCCTCGTTCTTTATTTTGTTAGGGTCAACATCACTTATGGTTTGAGGATAGCTTCCGAACGTAAGAACGCCGTCTTCGAAAACGAGATCAGGAAGAGGTTTTACTGCTTCCCAACGTTTAGGTTCTTGCACATAAAGAGATGAGGAAGACAAACCTACCCCAAGAGCTATTGCGAATAGGCTTGAAAAGAAAGCACCTAGATGTTTGTTCATATGAAAGCCTCCACTAAAAGAAGGTCATGCTTTGTAAAGATATTGTCGCACGAAAAAGGCCATTCAGCGTAAGGAAATGCAAAAGTATTTCCTCATATTTTGGACGATTTTCCAAACGAGCCAAATAACACACTATGTGTGTTGGCTATCCTGATCATTTGATCCTTCTTTTTCGTTTTTGTAAAAACCCGACATCTCTGTCAGGCTTTCATTTTTTATTTTACGAGTTCCTTGAGTTTCTCTTTGTCTAGCTCACCAGAAGTTAGGAACGGGATCAGCTTTTTGATCTCTTTGATGTCTTTGTCCCACCACTTGAGTTTGAGAAGCAAGTCAATCGTCTCCTTGTCGAAGCGGTACTTCTTCACCTCCGCAGGGTTTCCAGCGACAACTGAGTAAGGAGGGACGTCTTTGGTTACGACGGAACATGCGCCGATGATCGCGCCGTCTCCGATATGAACACCAGGGAGGATCGTCGCTTTTTGGCCAATCCAAACATCATTGCCAACGACCGTATCTCCACGGTTCCCACGGTTTCCAAATGGTCTTGATAAGCCTTTGAATTCATCGATGATCTCGAAAGGATAAGTCGTATAGCTATCGAGCATGTGGTTAGCGCCGTTCATGACGAATTCCACTCCTCTTGCAATAGCGACAAACTTTCCGATTATGAGCTTGTCGCCCATGAAATCGTAGTGATGCGTAACGTGCTTCTCAAAAGACTCCGGACCTTC
>JAFXWH010000040.1:0-6708 GCA_017542885.1 Bacilli bacterium
AGTCGGTACCTAAATCATACAACATTCGGACAAAAAAACCTCGCAAAACGAGGCCTAATAAGAAAAAACCCCACGAACAATCCGTGAGGGTTTTGCTGATGATTTTAGGTTATTCGGCCTTTGGCTCTTCGGCTTGTGGTTCTTCAGCCTTTTGGGCTTTCTCGCAATGTTCGCAAGGGTCAGAGGCTTCCACTGCTTTCGCTTCTTCTTTGGCGGCGAGAGCGGCAGCCTCTTGCTCAGCGGTGACCTTCTCGCTTTCGGAGATGATCTTAAGACGCTGGGCACGGCGGAGAGCTCTCTCATTGTCGGTATCGTTCTTACGGGCGAATCCATTAAGAGCAATGGCAGCGATGAGAGTGGCCACTAAGAGGAGAATGACGCCGAACCATCTGTATGAAAGATGCATGGCATTTTGGAAGGCTGCTTGCCCGGTCCAGTTGTCCTCTGGCTTGCCAGGATAGAAATCGGCGATGAAGCCAAGGACTATCATCACCAAACCGCCAAGAGCGAGAATTCCATCGAGCACGATGAAAACCTTTTCGCCTTTGGAAAGCTTGTTCTTAGAAACATCTTCAATTTTGGTTGGGGTCATATCGTTCATAGTTGTTAACCTAGTTTACTTTGGAAGACCGGTCTTTGGGTCAAGCTCGACTGGCTCACCCTGATCGGCGGCTGGGGCTTCAGCAGCTTTCTGCTGATTGGCTTGCTGTTCTCTTGCGATTTTGATGAGCTCGGTGATAAGAGGATCATAGTGCTCTTTCCAGGCTGGCTCAGCTTCGCGGATGAAACCGTTGATGGAATCTTCGGTCTCTCTGATGATCTCTGGGAATCCTTTGCCGGTTGGGAGATCACGGCGTCCGGTCATGTATTCGACAAGGGCGAAGACTTTGTCTTGGACGCCCATGTATCTCTCGTCGGTGAGACGGTTGTTGGCGCGGACGGTATTGAGAAGAGTGATGACTTCACTGATATCGTTGCCGATGAATTTGCTGGCTGCGCTTTCTTCGCCTTTCGCTTCGCGACGGGCGACGTTGTAGTCGTTGAAGAGCCTGACGAGCTGTCCGACCATGGTGAGGTAGCAGACGCCTCTGTAAAGTCTCTCTTCGGCGAGGTCAGCTAATTCGGCTTGTCTCACATCGATGTTCTTGGATTTCGCATCGCGGATGATGCCGGAAACCATGGCTTCGACGTTCTCGTGGATCGGGACGACGCCTTTGAAGATGGCGATGTGCTGAGCATGGTCAACACGGAGGCCGTCATCGGCCAACTTGAGGATGGTGCTCTCATCACCGTAGACATCATCGTAGAAGTCACGGATCATCTTTTCGAGTTTTTCGCCATTCTCACCAGAGGCATTGATGATGCTCTTAAGTGGGGTTGGCTGCTCAACCTCAATAAGGACGCTTCTCTTTTTCTCTTTGTAAGCGTCGAGGTTGTAAGCTTCTTTGTTGAGTGTGTACTCAAGGGTGTCACGAATCGCTACTTTGTAGTGTTCGAGCGTTGCGATTACTTGTGTTGGTTGATTCATTCGTTAATTGCCTTCCTTTTCAATCGTTGTTTCAGCGGTAGTCTCCGCAGATGGGTAGACGTAATTCTCGATATCACTGAAACGCTTGATCACAAATGAAGCGTGTTGCTTAACGTCTTCGAGACTGTGATCCATGCAGAAGCTTCTTCCAGGGAAGGCTTGGAACATAGAAATATCATTTCCAGAATCGCCGACGACTAGAACATTATCCACATTGATTTGATTATAATCAAGATAAAACGAGAGGCCCTCCCTTTTGGTCGCGCCTTTAGCGGTTATCTCGATTGCTTGCTCAGAAGCAACTATGTTGAGGTCCGGATATAAGCCAGTGAGTTTCTTGGCGAGTTCGAAAGAGAACGGAATGCTCTTTTTGCCAAAGCCAGGGAACATCAGGATCTTGTAGATCTTGCCGTTATCAAGTTCCTCTTGGAACAAAGCGTCATCCTTGAAATATGGCTCACGGTAAGTGCCTTCGAAGATGCGGTAGATCGAATAACCCATCTTGACCCATTTGGCGATCTCTTTCCTCTGGCAGACCATGTTATGGTCTTTGGTGAAGAGGAAGATGAGTTTCGCTTCGTGGATGTTCTGAAGGTCTTCGACGATCTTTCTGGCTTCTTCGTTGTTAACGTGTTTCTCGAAGATGGTTTTGCCACCGGAGACAACTAGCGCGCCATTGCAAGCAATGTAATCGAAGTTTTTGCCCATCTTGGTACCGACCTTCTCACCAAAGTAAGAGTTTCTTCCAGTAACCAAAAGAATGCGTCCCCCATCATCGCAGAAGCGATTGATGAAAGCGCGGTTCTCCTTGGTCACCATGTGAGAACGCTTTTTTGGATAGAAAAGGGTACCGTCCAAATCGGTCGCGATGAGCTTCACGGACTTCATAGGCACATATTGTAAACTAACCTTTGGTTAATAACAAAAGAAAATGATTATTTAATGGCATCCACTGATGTTTTCACCACTTTTAGGGCCTTAGAGAAGACCTCGAGAGTGGTTTTCTTCGGATCGTAGGCGGCTAAGAACTCGAATTCTTTTTGGTTACGGATGAAAAAGACGATGTCACATCTTTGATAAGTCGAGATAAGACCCTTGTATGAGGCGGCATAGTTCTTCTTGAACGAGGACTCGTTGAACGGCGTTCCTTCTGCGATCTGGCGGTATCTTGCACGTAACATGGACAAGAGCCTGCCCGTGAACATGTAGTAAATGGTGATTCGATAGCCGTGACGATGCGCCTTCTGAAGATTCACCATGTCTTCTGGCGCGGCGAGGGTAAGGATAGTTGCAAAAGAATCTCCACTGCTCAATCCCTCTTTGAAGGACTTAACGGGGAGCGAATGGATGAAGGCGTTCTTGTAGCACTTAGCAAAGGTCGAACGACCACTGCCAGGGACCCCTGCTATGACGATTAATTGAGGTTGTTCTTCAATCATGTTTCGCCACCACCTTCACAACTTGGAGTTTGTTATTGAGATACTCTTTTGTGCCGTTCTTGTATTCGTCAACCAAAAAGCCGTTTTCGACATATACGAGAGGCACGCCTTTTGAGAAGTTCTTGCGCCTCGCTTTATCGATTCCGTATGAGCCAGATTCCGCTGTGAGTTTGAAAAGGTATTTCTTGTATTTCGCCGAGGACGCTCCTCCAAGGTACTGACTCTTGAGGACGCCGTTCTTGCGGTAAACCAGGTAGAAATATTCCTTTCCTTTGATGATCTTTTTGGTCAGCGTTTTCTTCATGATTCAATTATAATTCTTTAAATCAGTTAGGCAACTTCTTTTACTTGTTACCTAATTTTCAAAAGACAAAAAGAAAAGAGCCCGATGGGCCCTTAACTTTTGTGGTTTAGTCTTTGAGCTGATTTTCAGCCTGAATGACACCATATCCGCCATCTAAACGCTTGTAGGCGACGGAGATCTGATCATCCTCTTCATCGAGATAGAGGAAGAACGAATGTCCTAAGGCTTCCATTCTTGTGATGGCGTCATCTAAGCTCATTGGCTCAAGGTAGATGGACTTGGTTCTGACGACTTCATCTTCTTCGTTTTCGGCTTCTTCAGCTTGGAAATTCTCGAAGGCGATCGAGCGTCCGAGGGAGTCTCCGGACTTCTTTCTGGCGAAGCGGGTTTTGAGTCTCCTCATCTGGTCTTCTAGCTTGTCAATGGCAACATCGACTGAGTCATAGAAATCGTTTGCACGGACCTCGGTTCTGAAGTCCATCTCTTTGGTGAAGATGGTGATTTCAACCTTGGCTCCGACTTTGTAAGTTACGACGACGGCACGGCAAAGGACGTTGTCTCCATCCACAAAGTACTTGTCCATTCTGCCAAGTTTTTTCTCGATGGCAGCACGAATAGAATCGGTGATTGTAGTGTTCTTTCCGACGATTTGGTATTTCATACCTATGTACCTCCAGGATATATATCCTTCTTTGGCTATATTTTAATATATAACCGAAAATTGATAAATACTTTAGCGCTCGAGAGAGCCTGTCATCGGCACATTATTCGCAATGTAAATTGAGAGGCGTTTTAAAAACCCCTCAGTTTTCGTGAGGGGTTAGGTATTTGTTCACTAATTAGGGGGTTATTTGGCCTTTTTAGCAAAGAATTCCTTAAGTTCGGAGACCTTATCAAGCTCTTCCCATGGGAGATTGAGTTCTTCTCTTCCAAACGCACCATAGACTGTTGTGTCGAGGTATTTGAACTTAGGTTTGTTGAGAGAGAACTTCTGGATGATGGCACCAGGTCTTGGATCGAAAACCTTCTTGATGGCCTCAAGGATGACGTCGTCGCTATAACGGCTGGTCTTGAAGGTCGAAATGTTAATGGAGACAGGCTCAGGAATGCCAATCGCATAGGCAAGCTGGACTTCCATTCTGGCAGCGGCTCCAGCGGCAACAAGGTTCTTGGCGATGTATCTGGCGTAATAGCAAGCACTGCGGTCAACCTTGCTTGGATCTTTGCCAGAGAAAGCTCCGCCTCCGTGGTGGGCGCTTCCTCCATAAGTGTCGACGATGATCTTTCTGCCAGTCAAACCAGTATCGCCAGCAGGTCCGCCGATAACGAATCTGCCAGTTGGGTTGATAAGGATATTGAAGTCATCATTGAGACCGAACTCTTTGGCGACTTCCTTCATGATCTTCTCGGAAACGAACTCACGGAATTCCTTCATGTTGGTTTCTGGGTCGTTCTGGATAGACATGAGGATGGTGTCGATACGTGGGTGACCGTGGTTGGTGTAATCGATGGTGACCTGTGACTTCATGTCTGGTCTAGCGTGAATGAAGGTTCCGTTCTTTCTAAGCTCGCTTGCCTTTTTCACGAGTGCGTGCGCGATTGAAATAGGAAGAGGCATGTAATTCTTGCTCTCGTTTGAAGCATAACCGAACATCATACCTTGGTCGCCAGCGCCCATCTCAAGAAGGGATCCGCGGGAGACGCCCATATTGATATCTGGGCTCTGTTCTTGGACTTTGACATCGATTTTGCAGCTGTCGCATCCAATGCCTTTTTCGGCGGAAGTGTAGCCGATGTCACGAAGGACTTTTCTGGCAATTTTTTCGTAATCCGGGTGGAATTTGCTGGTGATTTCACCTCCGATGAGGATGTATTCGTTGGTGGCAAAAACCTCACAGGCAACGTGGGAATCTGGGTCACCTGCAAGTGTAGCGTCAAGAATCGCGTCAGAGATCTGGTCGCAGACCTTGTCAGGATGTCCTTCGCTGACGGATTCGCTCGTGAATAAAATCTTTTCCATATATACCTTTCGAGTAAAAAGCCTCCCACCAAGTGGAAGGCTCGTTTGTCCATTCCTCTAGCATCGTTCCGAGGGTGGGCCTCGGCTAAGGACGAGCACTTACCTCTATAGAGGAGTTGCTAGCGCTTTTTCGCAGTCCTTTATAAGCGCTTCTTGATACTAGCTTTTCGCTCGGTCGATATTATATACGACTTTTCAAAAAGGTGTTAGGAGAACGATAAAAGGCCCCATTGCTAGGGCCTTAATATTCTATTTTTCTTCCTTCAAGGCTTTGAGGGCTTGGGCTAATTGGTCTGGGCAAGATGTTTTTCCTGTCCTGCTTCCGCGGCACTCAATACCTTCAAGGATTGAGATGACCTCATCGACCTTTCTTCCCGCGCATAGGCGGGCGACGCCTTGCCTGTTGCCTTGGCAACCTCCGAGGGTCTCGACATTAACTATCGTATCCCCGTCGACGGTGATTATCATCTCACGAGCGCAGACGTCCGTGGGCTGGTAATGGAATGTCTTCATTATTTGACGATTGTTCCGTAGATGGTGCCAGAGGCCCAAGCGGCATTGGCTTCGTCGGTATCGATGTGCATCGCAAGAGCGTATTTATCGCTGACGCGGATGACGGTGTCGCCGAAGATGGTCTCACGGCCGGTTCCAGAGATGAGGACACGGACGATCTCGCCATTCTTGACGCCGAACTTCTCGGCATCGGCTGGAGTCATATGAATGTGACGCTTGGCAACGATAAGGCCTTCTTTGAGCTCGATGGCTTTGCCATTGAGTGGGTTGACGAGTTTGATTGGGGCGCTGCCAGCGATGTCTCCGCTCTCACGGACTGGGGCGTTGACCTTAAGGGTTCTGGCATCGGTTCCGCTAACTTCGACCTGGTTCTCTTTTCTCACTGGTCCAAGGATGGAAACATTCTTGAGCATTGATTCTTTGCCGGTCTTTGGGTTGACTGGGCCGACGATATCAAGACGGGTGTTGCTGGCGAACTGGCCTGGCTGGGAAAGTGGGTTTCTGACCTCAAGTTCAGCGTGCTTTCCGGCAGCGATTTCCTCATCGCTGAGCATAAGATAATCAAGGGTTTCCTGAGTAACGTGGATGTGCCTTGCGCTGGTTTCGACAATGAATTTTAATTCTTCCATTTTTTGTTTCTCCTCTTTTGGGCAACTAATTATAACTCTTGCGTAGCAAAGAAAAACAAAAAGCACTTCCTTTTTTGGATAAAACTGCCATACAATAGGCACGACAAAAAGGAGGTATCAACATGATCGAAGAAAAGAACGAAAACAAAGAAACC
The DNA here is from genome assembly GCA_017542885.1 of Bacilli bacterium. Taxonomy (GTDB): domain Bacteria; phylum Bacillota_I; class Bacilli_A; order RFN20; family CAG-826; genus UBA4951. Next base: position 6,589 of record JAFXWH010000040.1, read on the forward strand.
GAAGAGATCGAGAAGGTCGAACCGGAAAGCGAAGAAATAGAAACTCCGATTGATGAAGTTACTTCCGAGGAAATCACCCAGTCAAGATTCGGACCAGAAGACCTTGAGGCCGCGATCAAA